>JAODBP010000113.1 GCA_025464025.1 Actinomycetes bacterium
CGGCCTGGCCTACGAGGTGGTCGGCACCGCCGTCGACGGGACCGAGACGGCGTACCCGGCCGACGAGGTCATCTCGACCATGCCGATCCCGAAGCTGCTCAAGGCCATGGACCCGCCGGTCCCGGCCGACGTGCAGCAGGCGGCCGACGACCTCAAGTTCCGCGACTTCCTCACCGTGGCCCTGGTCGTGCCGGCCGAGGGCATCTTCCCCGACAACTGGATCTACATCCACGCCCCCGAGGTCGAGGTCGGCCGCATCCAGAACTTCGGCTCGTGGTCGCCGTACATGGTCAAGGACGGCCGCACCTGCCTGGGCATGGAGTACTTCGTGTTCGAGGGCGACCAGCACTGGAACATGGCCGACGACGACCTCATCGCCCTGGGCAAGAAGGAGCTGGCCCACATCGGGCTGGTGCCCGAGGACAAGGTCGAGGCCGGCTACGTGGTGCGGATGCCGAAGGCCTACCCGTTCTACGACGCCGCCTACAAGGCCAACGTCCAGACGCTCCGCGACTGGCTCCAGGCCAACACCCCGAACGTCCACCCGGTCGGGCGCAACGGCATGCACAAGTACAACAACCAGGACCACTCGATGCTCACGGCGATGTACACCGTCGAGAACATCCTGGGCACGGCCAAGCACGACATCTGGGCCGTGAACGTCGAGGAGGAGTACCACGAGGAGGCCACCGGCGAGGGTCCCGAGAACGCCGGCCTGGCCTCCGACGCCCCCATCGTGAAGTAGTGAAGTTCACGGTCCTCGGTCACGGCGCCCTGTCGGTCGAGGCCGGCGGGCGCCGCCTGCTCGTGGATCCCTGGCTGTCGGGGTCGTGCTACTGGCGCTCGTGGTGGCACTACCCGCCGAGCCAGGTCCAGCCCGAGGACCTCACGCCCGACTTCGTGTACCTGAGCCACCACCACTTCGACCACTTCCACTACCCGTCGATGCGCCAGCTCGACCGGCACGCGGTGGTGCTGGTGCCGAAGTTCGCGGTCGACGTCATGCCCGGCGAGGTGCGGGGCCTGGGCTTCGAGCACGTGGTCGAGCTGCCCCACGGCGAGGTGCTCGAGCTCACGCCCGACCTTCGGGTCTGCTCGTTCCAGTACGGCTTCGACGACAGCGCCCTCCTTGTTGAGTCGCAAGGTGTGGTGCTGGCCGACTTCAACGACTGCAAGGTGCGAGGCCGGGCCCTCGGCGAGGTGCTGGAGACGTTCGGCCGGCCCACGTTCCTCTTCAAGAGCCACTCGTGGGCCCAGGGCTACCCGGTGCGCTACCTGTCGGAGGATCCGGCCCAGCTCGGACTCGTCTCCCGGGAGAGCTACGTGGCCGACTTCGTGGAGGCGGTCGAGCTGGTCCAGCCCGGCTACGCGATCCCGTTCGCCAGCATGGTGTGCTTCCTGCACCCGCAGACGGCCCACATGAACGACCACGTGGTGACCCCGCCGGAGGTGGCCGAGGGCTACGCCGCATCGCCGGTGCCGGGCTCCGAGGTGGTGGTGATGACCCCCGGTGACTCGTGGGACATCACCTCCGGCTTCGCCCTCGGCGACGTCGACTGGTTCGACCCCGAGCGGCGGGCCGACACCCTCGTCGAGATGCAGGAGGAGGCCCGGCCGGCCTACGAGGCCGCCATGGTCGAGGAGGCCCTGCGGTCGGTGGCGTGGGACGACTTCCGCGCCTTCTTCGAGCGCTTCGTCCGGTCGCTGCCTCCCGGCGCCGCTCGCCTGCTCATGCCCCGGCCGGTGACGTTCTGGATGGTGCGCGACGAGATGACCCCGGCGTGGACCATCGACGCCCGCCACCGGACCGTCCGCCGGTCGAGCGACGTGCCGGCCGACGCCGCCAGCGTCATCACCGTGCCCGAGGGCGTGCTGGCCCAGGCCATCGCCGACAAGGTGGTGAACCTCATCCACATCTCCCTGCGCCTCCAGGTCGAGCTGCGGCCGGGCGGGGTCGACGCCGACCTCGGGTTCTGGGGCCTGCTGGCCATCTGGGAGCTCGGCTACCTCCCCCTGCACCGCGTGCCCCGCCGCCGGCTGGCGTCGACCGTGTGGCGGCGCCGGCGGGAGTTCTGGGAGCTGGCCACCACCCGCCTGCTGGGCCGGGGCTCCATGGCCGAGCGCATGACGGCCGGCCTCATCACCCGACCCGACGCCCCTTCGTAGGATGAGCGCGTGAGCACGGGGGATGCGGTCGTCGCGCCGCGCAGGGGCACGTGGATGCCGTGCTTCGACGGCCTCCGCGCCATCGCCGCCGTGACCGTGCTGTTCCACCACGCCGGCTTCGCCACCGGCGCCAGCTTCCGGACCGGCGCCGGCGACTACCTGTCGCGCATGGACTCGGGCGTCACCGTGTTCTTCCTCATCTCCGGCTTCCTGCTGTACCGGCCCTACGTGGCCGCCCACCTCGACGAGCGCACCCCGATGCCGGCCCGGCGCTTCTACGTCCGGCGCCTGCTGCGCATCTTCCCGGCCTACTGGGTGGCCCTCACCGGGGTGGTGCTGTTCTTCGGGGTCTCGCTCCCCCACCTGACCGACGTGGTGGTGCACTACGGGCTGTTCCAGATCTACGACGTGCACCGCTTCTTCCACGCCATCTCGCAGTCGTGGACCTTGGCCACCGAGCTGAGCTTCTACCTGGTGGTGCCGCTGTTCGCCTGGGTCGTCCGCCGGGTCGCCGGCGACCGCGACCGGAGAGGCCGGGTCCGAGTCGAGCTGGTGGTGCTGGCCGTGGTGTTCGCCGCCGGCCTCGCCTTCCGGACGCTGCTCTACCCGGTGCCCTACGACCACCCCACGACCCAGCTGCTGCTGCGCTACTGGCTGCCGGCCAACATCGACCTGTTCGCGGTGGGCATGGCCCTGGCCGTGGGCAGCGTGGCCCTCGCCGGCCGCGACCGCGACGCGCGGGGCCTGGCCATGCGGGCCTTCCCGTACGTGTCGTGGGGGTTGGGCCTCCTGGCGTTCTGGGTGGCGGCCAAGCACGCCGGCCTGAGCCCCGCCCTCGAGGACGCCTCCCCGTCGGGCGAGTGGGCCAAGCACCTGCTGTACCTCGCCTACGCCCTGGGCCTGGTGGCACCGGCCATGTTCGGCGCCCAGGACCAGGGGCTGGTCCGCAAGGTCCTGCGCTTCCCGCCGCTGGCCGGCCTGGGCGTGATCTCCTACGGCATCTACCTGTGGCACCAGGCGTGGCTGCACCAGGCCGGCGTGTGGCTGGGCTACGACGTCTTCCAGGCGCCGTTCTGGCAGGTGCTCGGCGTGGCCTTCGCCATGACCGTGCTCACCGCCACCGCCAGCTACTGGCTGGTGGAGAAGCCGTTCCTGCGGCTCAAGGACCGCCGCCGCCCGGCGGTGGAGCCAGCGCCCGTCGAGCGGGACGAGGCCGTGGTCGCCGCCGCGCCGGCGCCGTGACCACCACCGCCGAGGAGCGCCCGGCCGGGCTGGAGTCGGCGGCCGGCGGCAACCCTCGCTTCCCGTGCATCGAGGGCCTGCGGGCCGTGGCCGCCGTGGCCGTGCTCATCCACCACGTGGCCGGCACCACCGGCGCGGTGACGTCGACGGCGTGGGGTTGGATCTTCGCCCACCTCGATGCCGGCGTGAGCGTCTTCTTCGTGCTGTCCGGCTTCCTGCTCTACCGGCCCTTCGCCGCCGCCCACGTCGACGGCCGGCCCGGCCCCGGCCTGCGCCGCTACACCAGCCGCCGGTTCCTGCGCATCTTCCCGGCCTACTGGCTGGCCCTCACCGCCGTCTTCTTCGTGCTCAACACGGTCGAGTACGGCGACGGCCGGTCGCTGGCCATGTACTACGGCCTGGTCCACATCTACTCCAAGGCCCACGTGCTGGGCGGCATCATCCCGGCGTGGAGCCTGGCCACCGAGCTCAGCTTCTACGTCTTCCTGCCCGTCTACGCCCTCGTCCTCGGGCGCCTGGCCCGGCGGGCCAAGGCCCCGCTGGTGGTGGAGGCCGTGGGCGTGGGCCTGCTGTGGGTCACCGGGATCACCGTCCACTCGCTGCTGCTGGCCACCCACGACGCCGCCACCCCGGCCACCCTGTGGCTGCCCAGCCAGGTCGACCTCTTCGCCCTGGGCATGCTCCTGGCCGTGGCCCACGTGGCCGCCGAGCGGGGACGGCCGGTGCGGGTCCTCCAGGCCGCCGGCCGGTGGCCAGGATGGACGTGGGCCCTGGCCGGCATCCCGTTCTGGGTGGCGTGCACCCAGCTCCACCTGCCGCGGGAGTTCGCCGACATCCCCAAGGGCGGCGAGATCGGCCGCCAGGTCTGCTACGGCCTCACCGCCCTCCTGCTGGTCACCCCGGCGGTGTTCGGCGACCAGTCGAAGGGTTGGCCCCGGCGCTTCCTGCGACTGCGTCCGGTCGCCTTCCTGGGCCTGGTGTCCTACGGGATCTTCCTCTGGCACTTCGACCTGCTGCACTTCTTCCAGCAGCACGGGGCCCTCGACTGGGTGCCCCAGGCCCCGTTCTTCAGCGCCCTCGTCCTCACCCTGGCCTCGGCCACCGTCATCGCCTGGCTCAGCTGGGTGCTCGTCGAGGCCCCGCTCGTCGGCCGCCGTCGCCGGGTAGTCGCGAACCCCCACCTACCCTGACGTCCATGGCGGTCGACACGCTCGTCATCATCCCGGCGTACAACGAGGAGGCCGCCCTGCCGGCGGTCCTCGCCGGCCTGCGCGCCCGCTTCCCCGCGTTCGACCTCGTGGTCATCGACGACGGGTCGGCCGATCGCACCAGCGAGGTGGCCCGGGCCGGCGGCGCGGCGGTGGTCACCCTGCCGTTCAACCTGGGTGTCGGCGGCGCCCTGCGCACGGGCTTCCGCTACGCCGTGCGCCACGGCTACCAGCGGGCCGTGCAGCTCGATGCCGACGGCCAGCACGACGCCGGCCAGGTCGACGCGCTCCTTGCCGCCCTCGACGGTGCCGACCTCGTCATCGGCAGCCGCTTCGCCGACGGCCCCGGCGACTACGAGGTGGGCCGGTCGCGACGCCTGGCCATGCGGTTCATGCAGCGGGGCGTGCGCATCCTCTCCGGGCGGTCGTTCACCGACACGTCGTCCGGCTTCCGGGCGTTCGGCCCCCGTTCCCTCGACCTGTTCGCCGACCAGTACCCGATCGACTTCCTGAGCGACTCGGTCGAGGCCCTGCTCACCGCCCTGGCCGCCGGCCTCACCGTCGTCGAGGTCCCGGTGCACATGAACGAGCGAGCCGGCGGTGTGCCCTCGACCCGCAGCCTCAAGCTCGTGTACCACTACCTTCGCCTGCTCGTGGTGATGACGGCGACGGCGCCCCGGCGGAGCGCGAGGTGAGCTTCCGCGCCCACCTGCTGGTCGTGCTCATCGCCGCCCTGCCCGCCCTGTTCGTGCTCCAGCTCGTCCGCCGGCGGGCCCTGCGGGCCAAGTACTCGCTGCTGTGGCTGGCCGTGGGCGCCGTGCTCATGGTCACCGCCATCTTCCCGGGGATCATCGACCACGCCGCCGACGCCATCGGGATCTCCTATCCCCCGGCCATCTACCTCATGATCGCCATCGTGTTCCTGCTCATCGTCGTCATGCACTTCTCCTGGGAGCTGTCCCGGTTGGAGGAGCGCACCCGCACCCTCGCCGAGGAGATCGCCCTGCTCCGTGCCACCCGTCCCGACGACGAGCCGGTCACGCCGTGATCACCTGGTGGGAGGCCCGCAGCTTCCGCACCCGGCTGCTCATCATCGGTGCCCTCGGCCTGGCCGTGCGCATCACCTACATCCTCACCGTGAAGTGGGACGACAAGCTCTGGGGCGACGCCTACGCCTACTACTGGTCGGGCCGGCTCCTGGCCGAGGGCCACGGCTTCATCCAGCCGCTGCCGTGGCTCGTCTACAAGCACGTCATCCAGTCGCCCGACCGGCCGCCCGGCTACTTCGCCGTGCTCGCCTTCTGGTCGCTCATCGGCCTGAAGAGCGTGCTGACCCAGAAGCTGCTCTCGGCCATCTTCATCGGCACGGCGTCGATCTTCGTCACCGGCCGGCTGGGCAAGGAGGTCGGCGGCCCGCGGGTCGGCCTGGTGGCTGCCGCCATCGCCGCCTTCTACCCGAACTTCTGGCTGCACGACGGCATGCTGATGTCGGAGTCGCAGACGATCCTCACCGTCACCGGCTGCCTGCTGCTGGCCTACCTGTACTGGAAGCGGCCGAGCTGGAAGCTGGCCGTGGCCCTGGGTGCCCTCGGCGGTGTGGCCGCCCTCACCCACCCCGACTCGGTGCTGCTGGTGGCCATCATCGGCCTCCCGCTCACCCTGCTGGCCCGGTCGGAGCCGTGGCGCCGCCGCGTCGCTCACCTGGCCCTGCTCGGGGCCGCCGGCGCGCTCGTCATCGCGCCGTGGAGCATCCGGAACCTGACCACGTTCGACAAGGCGGTGCCCCTGTCGACCGGCCTCGACGTGACCATGGCCGTCACCAACTGCGACGAGACCTACCACTGCTACTTCAAGGCCTTCTGGTACATGCCGTGCATCCTCCGCGAGACGCCCCCCAAGGGCGACCTGTCGGTGCAGGCGGCGTTCTACCGCAAGCAGGCGCTCGACTACATGAGCGACCACAAGGGTGAGCTGCCCGGCATCTTCGTCGCCCGGGTGGGCCGCACGTGGGGGTTCTACCGACCCATCCAGCAGACCCGCCTCGACATCATCGAGGGCCACGAGATCTGGGTCTCCCGGGTGGCGCTGGCCTGGTACTACCTGCTCGCCCCGTCGGCGATCGTGGGCTTCGTCCTGCTCCGCCGGCGCAAGGTGCCGATCTACCCGCTCATCGCCCCCATGGTGGTGGTGACCAACTCGGCCATCCTCACGTTCGGCAACACCCGCTACCGGGCCGCCGCCGAGATCTCCCTGGTGATCGGTGCCTCGGTGGCCATCGTGGCCCTGGCCGAGCACCTGGCCGCCCGGCGCCGTCCCCCCGAGGAGCCGGCGCCGGTGGAGGACGACGGCGAGGCCGTGCTCGCCGATGTGGGCGCGTAGCACCGCCCTCGGCCTCGGCCTCGCGCTGCTGGCGGCGGCGGCCTGCGGCCCGACGGCCGAACCGACGGTCGTGGCCGACGTGGCGGCGGTGGCCCCGGCGCGACCGGTTCCGCCGCCGGTGGTGCCCCGCATCGACGCTGCCCTCCAGGCCCGGCTCCGAGCGGTCGTGGCCGTGGGCCGGGCCCGGGGCAACCGCCCTGGGGTCTTCGCCAAGGTCGGCGACAGCATCACCGCGTCGCGTGACTTCCTCGTCCCCATCGGGTGCGGCCCCGTGGAGTACGGCCGCTGGTCGCGCTTGCGGGCCACCGTCGAGCGGTGGTCGACACCCGTCGCACCCGGCTGGCTCGACCCCGGTTGCCCGGTCGTGAGCTCGTTCACCCGGGTCGGCGCCTCGGCCGCGCCGGGCTGGCAGGTGGGCGACCTCGTCCGACCCCGGACGGCCGCCGACGCCCTGTGCCCGCCCCCCGCTCGCAGCGCCGTCGAGTGCGAGCTCGATGCCATCCAGCCCACGCTGGCGCTGGTCGAGATCGGGAGCAACGACGTGGTCACCCACGACGGCGAGCGCATCGATCCGGACGGCATCCGCCGCTTCGAGCCCCAGCTCCGCCAGCTCCTGCGCGCCATCCTCGAGCACGGCGTCGTCCCGGTGGTGAGCACCGTCCCGCCCCGGCACCGCCCGGTCGAGGCCGACCAGCTCGTGCTGCAGCTCAACCGGTCGATCGTCCGCATCGCCGGCGAGGAGCGGGTGCCGGTGTGGAACTACTGGCGGGCCCTCCAGTCCTCCAGCCAGTTCGGCATGGCCTACGACTGGGTCCACCCCAGCCCGGCCCCCACCGGTGCCGGCGACCTGCGCGACCCGGCCATGGGTTGGGGCTACAACGTCCGCAACCTCACCGCCCTCCAGGTGCTGGAGAAGGTCGGCCGGGTCGTGCTCGACGATGGCGCGCCGGACGCATGACCGAGCCGGAGGACGCCGCCGAGCTCGAGGCGACCGACGACGCCGGGCTCCACGACCCGGCCCGGCCGGGCATGGGGCGCGCCGGCTGGCGGGTGCTGGGCGTCGATCCCCACGAGCAGCTCGGCGCGCTCGTCCACCTGGTGCGGTGGTCGATCCTCGGCGCGCTCGTCGGGGTGATCGCCGGGCTGACCTCGGCTGGCTTCCTCGAGTCCCTCTCGTGGGCCACCCGCACCCGGGAGCACCACGGCTGGCTGCTGTGGGGCCTGCCGATCGTCGGGTTCCTGTGCGGGCTCACGTACCACTACGTCGGAGGCCGGGCCGCCGGTGGGAGCTCGCTCATCATCGAGGAGACCCACGACCCGCGGACGTGGCTCCCCCGCCGGATGGCGCCGCTCACGTTCGTGTTCACCGTCGCCGGCCACCTGTTCGGCGCGTCGGTCGGGCGGGAGGGCACCGCGATCCAGATGGCCGGCGGGCTCACCGACACCGCGGCCCAAGCCCTCGGCATCACCGGTGAGCGGCGCCGGCTGCTGCTCGTCGCCGCCATCGCCGGCGGGTTCGGCGCCGTGTTCGGCGTGCCGCTGGCCGGCACCGTGTTCGGGATGGAGGTGCTCACCGTCGGGCGCATCCGCTACGACGCCCTCGTCCCCGCCTTCGCCGCGGCGCTCGTCGGCGACCGGGTCGTCCACGGCCTCGGCGTCCACCACACGCCCACGCCGACGCTGGCCGCCGTCGACCTCTCCGCCGGTCTCCTGCTGAAGGTCGTCGTCGCCGGGATCGTCTTCGGCCTGGTGGCCCTGGTCTTCGCCGAGCTCACCCACGGGATCAAGCAGCTCTTCGCCACGTACGTCGGCTGGCCGCCGCTGCGGACGTTCCTCGGCGGGTGCGCGGTGGTCGCCCTCACCTACGCGATCGGCGACCGGGCCTACCTCGGCCTGTCGATCCCGCTCATCACCGGTGCCCTCGCCGGCGGGGCCGGGATCGCGGCGGGGGCCTTCGCCCTCAAGCTGCTGTTCACGTCGGTGTCCCTCGGCTCCGGCTTCCAGGGCGGCGAGGTCACGCCCCTCTTCGTCATCGGCGCCACCCTCGGGGTCACCCTCGCCCGCCTGCTCGACGTGCCCGTGCCCCTGCTCGCCGCCGTCGGCTTCGTCGCCGTGTTCGCCGGCGCCACCAACACCCCGCTCGCCTGCACGATCATGGCCATCGAGCTCTTCGGCGCCGCCGTCGCCGTCCCCGCCGCCATCGGCTGCATCGTCAGCTTCGTGGTCTCCGCCGAGCGAGGGATCTACAGTTCGCAGCGGGTGGGTGAGGGCACGATCGAGTCGCGCTCCCAACGCCGCAAGAGCTGACTGCGGTAGCGATGCGGTCCCGCGTGTGAGATCCACCGGTCATCCACAGGACGAAGACGACACGCACCATCCACCATCCGTCCCGTCCTTCTAGCTAGCGTCGGCCGCCCCAAATCTCAACGCCCGTCAGGAGGGCGACATGGCCGGCAGTGAGGACGATCGACCGAGCATTCCGTCTGAGGTCGCTACCGGAGCATTGCTGGTCTTGCTCATCGCCGAGCGCGAGGAACGACTGTGGCCTGAAAGGCCCCGTCGGCCCACTGAGCTTCTCCTGGCTGATGCCGGCCTCAGTCTTGGAGAGATTGCGCAAGTCACCGGACGGAAGTACGAGGCGGTCAAGGCCACGATCCGGCGGGCTCGCCAGAAGGGGACAGACGATGCGACGTGAGCGGATAGACCCACTCGATGAGATCGCACGCCTATTGGCGTTGCAGATCCGGCTCACCGTCGGAAGCCAGTCCGCCACCATCGCTGAGCTCGATCGAATCGGGTTCACCCCAGTCCGTATGGCTGAGCTACTCGGCACCACTAGTGACACGGCGAAGGTGACGGCCCAGCGCGCGCGAAAGAAGGCCGAGAATGGTCACAACTGACGAACTTGTGGACCGGCTCGATCGACTGATCTCCTTGTTCACAATCGCATTCGCTGACCAGATCGGTGCCGCGAAGGCTGTTGTTAGGTCAGATCCAGTGAGCCGCTCAATCTTGGAAGCCTGCGATAGCGCCTGGACACCGGCCCAGTCACTTCACGACGCTGCGGCTGAAGCAGGTGCATCCCCACGAACCGCCACTCGACGGATCAGCGAGCTGGTCACCATGGGGGCGCTCGTGCGTCAGGGCGCCACTCACACTTCTTCGTACCGCCTGACGGGCGTGCTCTGATGGCCACCGAGCAATCAGATTCCGAAGCCCTGCTACTGGGCATTCTCGCGTTGCTTGCCGAAGATCGACGGGTTCGCGGGGACGACAACCCAAAGACTGAAGTCTTGCTCGCCGAAGCGGGCCTGCCAATTCCACTGGTCGCCCGCATCGTCAGAAAGCAGCCCGAGGCAGTGCGGAAGGCGGTCTCACGCGCCAAGGGTCGGATTACTGGGGAGACCGGCTGACCATGGCCGAGTCAATCGAGACCTTCTCAGAGATCGCCAGCATCAGAGATGAACTCGAAGAGCAAGGCAACCTCATCGAGGCCCTCCTCAGAGCTCAGCCGCAGCTACGTGAAGAGACGTTGACCAAGATCCTCGATGACTCAATTCTTGGCGAGATTCTTCTCTTAGTTGACGGCAAACGGAGTCAGAACGAGATTGGCGAACTTCTGCGGGCGCGCCGCGTCAAAGGCGCCAGCGTTGGAAACCTTTCTAACAAGTTCGACAAGCTGGCGAAGGACTTGCACCTCATCCGACTGGCTGATCGTCGGGCCTCCGGGAAGATCTACACCCGCTCCCGCTTGGAGAAGGTCCTCGGGGTCGTCCGAAGTCTCGAACGTCTCGCCAAACAGAAGAGGTGACTTCAAGAACGCTGCTACGGCAGATCCTCGATGGGTTCCGCGATAGAGGTTGGCAGGATCGCGGAGGGGCGGCCAACCAGCTGGCGTCGTTGGTGGAATCGCGCAAGGCCCTGGGTCCCAAGGCCATCCGAGAGGTCGTCAGCAGTACCTTTCTAGCTCGGAACGACGCGTCCGTAGGCGAGATTCTCAGTCTCATGAATGACCTCACGCCCCTTACGACGCCGGCAACGGCCACGGCGCTCGTACTAACGGCCCTCCCGGCAGAGTTCGCGGCTGTGCGCGCGGTCGTGGAGGTCGGAGGAGAAGCTCGCACCCCCACTGGAGGGCGTTACACAACTGGCATGTTTGACGGCGACAACCTCCGATGGTCTGTCGTCATCGGCGAGCTTGGTCCCGGGAACATCGGAGCGGCCGCGGAAGCCAGTCAGGCGATGCTCCATTTCTCGCCCGACATCGTGATCTTTTGCGGTGTCGCAGGTGGCCTCAAGGAAGACGCAAGACCTGGGACTGTCGTGATCGCTGAGCGCGTGTACCTCTACGAGTCAAGGAAGGAGACCGACGAGTCACTGGCTCGGCCCGAGGGATACCCAACTTCGTTCCGCCTGCTGCAGCTAGCGAAGGAGGTGGCACGCACCTTTGCCACGCCAGCGCTTGTGAAGCCAATTGCAGCGGGCGATGTCCTTCTCTCCTCGTCGACATCGCCCACAGCAAGTCGCCTACGGACTCAGTACAACGACGCCGTCGCCATCGACATGGAGAGTGCCGGCGTATACCTGGCAGCCTTTCGTCTTGACAGCCAACCTGTCATCTCGATCCGTGGCATCTCGGACCAGCTCGACGACAAAACAGCTCAGGCAGACCACGAGCGTCAACCAGCCGCCGCGATGAGAGCAGCGGACTTCCTGGCCTCTTTCCTTACCGAGGCAGACAGTGTCGACATACTGGGAACCACTTGAGGAGTAGTCGATGACAACGAGACCGGCCGAAGACATCCTCGAAGAACTTCTTGCCTGGACGAAATTCGCTCACCGTAGTGAGTTGATCAGTGCAGTTCGGAGCACCATGTCAGACCCCAAGCATCTCCTTGCCTACGAGGCGACCGATGGCTCGAATTCACAGTCAGATGTCGCCAAGTCATCGGGTCTCAGCCAGCCAGCCATCTCCGCGCTCTGGGCGAAGTGGAGTCGCTTGGGTCTCGTTACCAACGTTGGCGCAAGGCCAGCGCACCTGGCTCGACCGAGCGACCTTGGTCTGCTGTAGCTCCGACCTCAACGCGGACGCGTCCGCCGGACGCGCAATCCACAGGCTACGAACTGGCGACGGATCGTCGACAGATCTGTAGACGATCCGTCGCCAGTTCGGGATCAGGTCCCCTCGGCGGCGGCGTCGAGGGCGGCGATGTCGAGCTTCCTCATGCCGAACATCGCCGTCATGACCCGGTTGACCTTGGCCGTGTCGGGGTCGGCGAGCGTCTGCTCCCAGCCAGCGGGGACGACCTGCCACGAGAGGCCGTAGCGGTCCTTGCACCACCCGCACATGCTCTCCTCGCCCTCCTTGGTGAAGGCGTCCCAGTAGTGGTCGATCTCGGCCTGGTCGGCGCACTCGATCAGCAGCGAGATGGCCTCGTCGAACGTGAACTCGGGGCCGGCGTTGATGGCGGTGAACGGCGTGCCGTCGAGCGAGAAGTCGACGGTGAGCACGTCGCCCGGCGTGCCGGGCCCGACCTCCGTGTAGTGGGTCACGTTGGTGACCTTCGAGTTCGGGAAGATCGAGCAGTAGTGCTCGGCGGCCTCGAGGGCCTTCCCGTCGAACCAGAGGTTGGTGACGATCCTGGGCATGGCGATCTCCTTCGGTCAGGCGGTCACCAGCACAGACGGCGCCGCGGCGCCGAACTCATCGCCCGAGCCGGTTCAGCCCTTCGGCTTCCTCGCCACGGCGAAGAGGCACAGCGTCGAGGCGTCGATGTCGTCGGTGATGGCGAACGCCGTGTCGTCGATGCCGGTGTTGCCGCCCGACCACTTGTCGCCCATGAGCTTGTAGATGACCCGACGGGCGGTGGCGTGCAGGGCGATGAACCACTTCTCCGGCAGCTTGTGGCGGAGGTCGAACACGTCGAGCTTCAGCAGGCGGTTGGCCGTCTTCCGCCGCCGCTCGAAGTCGGCCTTCACCTCGGCGTTGCCGTCGAGCCCCAGCACCTCGACCTCGTCGAAGTGGCGCACGAGCATGGCCCGGAGCTGGTCGGGCTCGAACAGGTGCACGTGGTACGGGTTCTCGAAGTCGGCCGGGGCGTTCGGCGTGATGAAGAAGGCGGCACCGCCCGGCGCCAGCACCCGGCTGATCTCCGCCACGTGGCCCTCGGGTGCGACGAAGTGCTCGATCAGGTGCGACGAGCACACCCAGTCGAACGTCTCGCCCTTGAGCCCCAGCTTGGCGCCGTCCATGCACGCCGCCCGCAGGCCGGCCGGGCCCCGGGAGGCGACGGCAGCGGCGGCCGTGGCCGGGTCGTAGTCGATGCCCACGACCGAGCGCTCCGACCCCAGGAACGTCGACGTGCCGTCGCCCAGGCCGCAGCCAACGTCGAGGAAGCGGCCGCCGTCGATGCGGGCCAGCACCTCGCGGTACCCGGCGGCGTGCAGGGCGAGGAGGGAGTCAGGGGTCTGACCCTCGATGGGGCGTTCACCGGTGAGCTTCAAGGCCCCGGTACTGTACGCACCCGCCGTGGCAGCCCCTGACGACCCGGCGCGGAAGCTCGGCGACATCGCAGCCGCAGCCGGCCTGCGCCGCATCCACCTCCTCGCCTGGCGAGACCTCGACGACGACGAGGCCGGTGGCTCCGAGGTGCACGCCCACACGGTCGCCCGGCTGTGGGCGGAGGCCGGGATCGACGTCACCATGCGCACCTCGTCGGCCGTCGGCCGCCCGCCGACGGCCACCCGCGACGGGTACCACGTCGTCCGCCGGGCCGGCCGGCACCTCGTGTTCCCCCGCTCCGCCCTCGCCGCCGCCACCGGCCGCATGGGCCCCCGCGACGGGCTGGTCGAGATCTGGAACGGGATGCCGTTCCTCTCGCCCCTCTGGGCCCGCGGGCCCCGGGTCACCTGGCTCCACCACGTCCACGCCGAGATGTGGCAGATGATGCTGCCCGGCCCGCTGGCCAGCGTCGGCAACCTCATCGAGCGCCGGCTGGCTCCGCCGTTCTACCGGCGCACCGCCGTCGTCACCCTCTCCGAGTCGTCGCGCCACGAGCTGGTCGACGAGCTCGGCTTCCGGACCGACCGGGTCACGGTGATCCCGCCCGGCATCGACCCCGTCTTCTCCCCCGCCGGTGAGAAGTCGCCGACGCCGCTCGTGGTCGCCGTCGGGCGCCTCGCCCCGGTGAAGCGCTTCCACGTCCTCGTCGACGCCCTCGTCGCCCTCAAGGTCGACCACCCCGACCTCGAGGCCGTGCTCGTGGGCGAGGGCCAGGACCGCCCTGCCCTCGAGGCCCGCATCGCCGCGGCCGGGGCGACGGGCTGGATCCGGCTGCCCGGTCGGGTCACCGAGCCCGAGCTGGTCGACCTCTACCGGAGGGCCTGGGCCGTCAGCAGCGCCTCGGCCCGAGAAGGGTGGGGCATGACGATCACCGAGGCGGCCGCCTGCGCCACACCGGCCGTGGTCACCAGGATCAGCGGGCACTCCGACGCCGTGGTCGACGGCGAGACCGGGCTGCTCGCCGACGTCGGCGACCTCGGCGCCGCCCTCGGCCGAGTGCTGGCCGACCCCGACCTCCGCGCCCGGCTGTCGGCCGGGGCGGCCGCCCACGCCGCCCGCTACACCTGGGCCGCCACCGCCGAGGGCACGCTCCAGGTCCTCGCCGACGACGCGATCCGACGCGGCCGATGAGCACCCGCGTCCGCGCCCTCCTCCAACACGCTGCGCTCGCGGTCGTGGCCTACGTCCCGCTGCTCCTCACCGCCCCCGGGCGGGTGGCAGCCGACACCAAGACCTACCTCTACCTCGACCCGTCGAAGCTGCTCTCCCGGGCCGTCTCGATGTGGGACCCCGACGTCGGCCTCGGCACCGTGACCCACCAGACCATCGGCTACCTCTGGCCCATGGGCCCGTGGTTCTGGGTCTTCGACAAGCTCGGCGTGCCCGACTGGATGGCCCAGCGGCTGTGGGTCGGCACCCTGCTCTTCGCCGCCGGCGCCGGCGTGCTCTACCTGCTCCGCACGCTCGGCACCTCCCGGCGCAACGCCGTGGGTGCCGTGGCCGCCGCGCTCGTCTACGCCCTCAGCCCCTACGTCCTGCACTACGCCGCCCGGATCTCGGTGCTCCTGCTGCCGTGGGCCGCCCTCCCCTGGCTGGTCGCCCTCAC
The DNA here is from genome assembly GCA_025464025.1 of Actinomycetes bacterium. The sequence goes on from JAODBP010000113.1 coordinate 15,164, forward strand.
CGAGCGGACCCTCCGCACCCGGTCGTGGCGCCACCCGGCCGCCTTCGCCCTCCTCGTCGCCACCGCTGGCGGCGTCAACGCGACCGCCCTCGTGCTGGCTGGGCTGGGGCCCCTCCTCTGGATCCCGTTCGCCGTCTGGGTCCACCGCGACGCGACGTGGCGCCAGGGCCTCACCGCCACCTGGCGCATCGGCGTGCTGACCGTCGTCTGCTCGCTGTGGTGGATCGCTGGGCTCGCCATCCAGGGCGCCTACGGCATCGACATCCTCCGCTACACCGAGACGGTCGAGACGGTCGCCCGCACCTCGCTCTCGTCCGAGGTGCTTCGGGGCCTCGGCTACTGGTTCTTCTACGGGGGCGACAAGCTCGGCTCCTGGATCGAACCCGGACGCAGCTACACCCAGCACCTGTGGCTCATCGCCATCGGCTTCGTGGTGCCGGCCGCCGCCCTCCTCGCCGCCGTCGCCATCCGCTGGCGGTACCGCGCCTTCGCCGTCACCATGGTCCTGCTCGGCACCGCCGTGGCCGTCGGCGCCTACCCGTACCCGGCCCCCTCGCCGGTCGGTGCCCTGTTCAAGGCGTTCGCCCGCAGCTCGACGGCCGGGCTCGCCCTGCGCTCCACGCCGCGTGCCATCCCGCTCGTGACCCTCGGACTGGCCCTCCTCGTGGCCGCCGGCCTGGCCGCCCTGGCCGCTCGCCGGCCGCGGGCCTCCGTCGGCTGCGCCATCGCCCTCGCCGTCGTCGCCGCCATCGGCATCCCGCCGCTGTGGACGGGCGACTTCATCGGCGAGAACCTCCAGCGCCCCGAGGACGTCCCCCGGTACTGGAAGGACGCGGCCGCCTTCCTCGACGCCAAGGGCGACTCGACCCGAGTGCTCGAGATCCCCGGCGCCGACTTCGCGTCCTACCGCTGGGGCAACACGGTCGACCCGATCCTCCCGGGGATGATGGACCGGCCCTACGCCGCCCGCGAGCTCATCCCCTACGGCTCGGAGGCGTCGGCCGACCTGCTCGCCGCCCTCGACCGCCGGATGCAGGAGGGCGTGCTGGAGACCTCGGCGTTGGGCCCGGTGGCCCGGCTGATGGGCGTGGGCGACGTCGTCGTCCGCTCCGACCTCCAGTACGAGCGCTACCGCACGCCCCGACCGCTCACGCTCTGGAACCTGCTGACCAACCCGATCCCGGCTGGGCTCGGGAAGCCGAAGGGCTTCGGCAAGGCGATGCCCAACAACGCCATCGCCAAGCTTCCCCTCCGCGACGAGATCTTCCTGGCCACGCCGGCCTCGACGCCGAACCCGCCCCCCGTCAGCGCCTTCCCGGTCACCGACCCCCTGCCGATCGTCCGCAGCCGGGACGCGAAGGGCACCCTGCTCGTGGCCGGCGACGGCGAGGGCGTGGTCGAGGCGGCGTCGGCCGGCCTGCTCGGCGGCGACCAGGTGCTGCTCTACTCGGCCGCGCTGGCCAAGCAGCCCAAGGTCAGGAAGCAGGCCCTCGCCGACGGCGCCACCCTCCTCCTCACCGACACCAACCGCAAGCGGGCCCGGCGCTGGAGCACGGTGCGGGAGAACACGGGCTACACCGAGCGGGCCGGCGAGAAGCCGCTGGTCGACGACCCGTCCGACAACCGGCTCCCGCTGTTCCCCGATGCGAAGGACGACGCCTACACGACCGTCGAGCAGCGGGGCGTGGCCAGCGTCCAGGCCAGCGACTACGGCAACCCGGTCAGCTACACCGCCGAGGACCGCCCGGCCAACGCCTTCGACGGTGACACCACGACGGCGTGGCGCACCGGCGCCTTCGACGCGGTGCAGGGCGAGCGCCTCGTGCTCACCACCAAGGGCAAGGTGACGACCGACCACGTCAACGTCGTGCAGCCGCTCACCGGGCCGCGGAACCGGTTCATCACCCGTCTCGCCGTCTCGCTCGACGGGAAGAAGGTGGGCACGTTCGACCTCGGCGATCCGTCCCGCACCGATGCCGGCCAGGACCTCTCGCTCGGCAGGAGCCGCACGTTCTCGAAGCTGACCCTCACCATCGAGGGCGACAACGTGGGCAAGCGGGCCTTGTACGACGGCTTCAGCGGCGTCGGCCTCAGCGAGGTGCGCGTCGCCGGCGTCCACCTCGACGAGGTCGTGAAGCTCCCGACCGACCTCCTGTCGACCGCCGGCAAGGCATCGGCCGACCACCCGCTCACGATCCTGCTGTCCCGGCTCCGGGCCAACCCCCAGGAGCTGGTGCGCAGCGACGAGGAGCGGTCGATGAGGCGCACGTTCACGCTGCCGACGGCCCGGCAGTTCGCCCTCACCGGCGAGGCCCGGATCTCCGCCGCCGTCCCCGACGAGCAGGTCGACCGCCTCCTCGGCGCGACCGGACCGGCCGCTCGCTCCTCCCGCCACCTGGCCGGCGACCTGGCGTCGCGGGCATCGTCGGCGGTCGACGGGAACAAGGCCACGGCGTGGACGTCCGGCTTCGGCGGCCAGGTCGGCGACTGGGTCGACGTCGACGTGCCCGACCGGCCCATCGACCACCTCAACCTCACGCTGGTGGCCGACGGCTTCCACTCGGTGCCGACCCGCGTCGTGGTGACGACCGAGCGGGGCGACCGTCAGGTCGTCGACGTCCCGGCCGTGAAGGACGGCGACCACCGGGGCGCCACCGCCGACGTGGTGGTCACGTTCCCGGTGGTGCAGGGGACGACGCTCCGGGTCACCGTCGACGCTGTCCGCCCGACGGTCACGACCGACTGGTTCAGCGGCGAGAAGCTCGACATGCCCGTGGCCATCGCCGAGCTCGGCATCCCCGGCTTCGCGCTCGCCCCGGCCACCACGATCTCCACGACGTGCCGGAGCGACCTGCTCACCGTCGACGGTCGGCCGGTGCCGCTGTCGATCAGCGGCACGGCCACCGACGCCGTGGGACGCCTGGCCCTCCAGGTCCACACGTGCGGCGAGCCGGTCCAGCTCGGTGCCGGCGCCCACGACCTCCGCGCCGCACCCGGCCTGGAGACCGGGTACGACCTCGACCGGCTGGTGCTGTCGTCGGCGGCCGGTGGCCTCGCTGCTGGCCCCCCGGCGACGACCGAGCCCAGCGCGGCGGCGCCGAAGGTCAAGGTGCAGTCGTCGGGCCACACCTCGTTCGACCTGAAGGTCACCGGCGCCACCGCGGCCTCGTGGCTCGTCCTGGGCCAGAGCAACTCCAAGGGGTGGCACGCCACGGTCAAGGGCGGCGGCGACCTGGGCGAGCCCCAGATCGTCGACGGCTACGCCAACGGCTGGCGACTGCCCGGCACGAAGTCGGGCGCGTACACGGTCCACCTGCGCTGGACGCCCCAGCGGGAGGTGTGGGCCGCCCTCTACCTCTCGCTCGCCGGCGCGCTCCTGTGCCTGGCCATCGTGGCCATGGCCATGTGGCGGCGGTATGGCTCGGCCATCACCGGCGACGACGTGCTGCCCGAGGAGGTCGTCGTCCGCATCGGCCCCGTTGCCGACGAGCCCTCGCTGCGCGACCCGTGGTGGGCCACCGGACCACCGGCCGAGCCCCTCCACGCGGCCGTCGCCGCCGTCTTCACCGGCCTGGCCGCCGCCGTCGTCGTCCACCCGCTGTTCGGCCTCGGCATCGCGGTGGCGACGGTGCTCGCCCTGCGCCTGCCCCGGGGTCGCCTCGTCGGTCTCGGCGGACCGGTGCTGGTCGGGCTCACCGCCCTCTTCACCGTGGTGAAGCAGTGGCGCAACGGCTACCCGCCCGACTTCGGCTGGGCCGACTTCTTCCGGCCGGCCCACTACCTGGCGTGGGGCGCCCTCTGGCTGGTGCTCGTGCTGCTCCTCACCGACCGGGTCCGACGATCCACCGACAAGTCACAGGGTCGTCCTCTGGATGCCCACAGGGACGATCCCTCATGATCGACCGATGGGCTACGAGGTGACCACCGCAGACGGCACGACCGAGCTGGTGACGGGCGCGGACACCTACCAGCAGGAAGGCCCGCTCACCACGTTCTTCCGCACCGACGCCGGCCGCCGCGTCGTCGACTGCTGGGCGGTTCGCCTGGCCAGCTTCCGCACCGCCGAGGTCACCAAGATCCGTCGGGTCGAGCCCGCCGCGGCCTGACTCGCTAGCCGCCGGAGACGGCGGGGAGCACCGACACCTCGACGCCCGCCGCCACCACGGTGGCCGGGCCATCGAGGTCGCGGGCGTTGTCGACACCGACGAAGACGTTCACGTGGCGCCGCAGGGCGCCGGCTTCGTCGCGCAGTCGGCGTCCGACGGAGGGGTGGGTCGCGGCCAGGCCGTCGAGGACGGCGCCGACGGTCACCGGGTCGGCGACGTCGAGCTCGACGCTGTCGGCCCCACCCGCGTGCTCCCGCAGCGCGGCGGCGAGGTGCACGGTGACCTTCAGCGGAGGACCGCCGTCTTGACGCACAGCACCGGCGGGAGGTGGCGGGCCAGCTCCTGCCACGTCTCGCCGGCGTCGGGCGAGCCGAACACCTCACCCGTGCGGGTGCCGAAGTAGAGGCCGGCCGGGTCGAGCCGGTCGGCGCAGAACCCGTCGCGGAGCACGGTCAGGTAGGCGTCTTCCTGGGGCAGCCCCGCCCCGAGCGGCGCCCACGTGTCGCCGCCGTCTGTGGTGCGGTACACCCGGGCCCGACCGTCCGGGGTGCACCGGAAGCCGTCGGACTCGAGCGGCAGCACGAAGGCCGTGCCCGGCCGGTTCGGGTCGACGACGACCGGGAACCCGAAGGTCGACGGGAGGGCGTCCTCGCCGACCTCGCGCCACCGACCGCCGAAGTCGTCGGAGCGGTAGACGCCCCAGTGGTGCTGGCAGAAGAGGGTGTCGGGCTCGGTCGGGTGGCGGTCGACCTTGTGCACGCACTGCCCGAACTCGGGCTCGGGCGGGGGCAGGAAGCGGGGCAGGATCCCCTTGTTGGCGGCCTCCCAGGTCGACCCGTCGAGCGTGCGGTAGAAGCCGGCGGCCGACACGGCGATGCCCATCCGGGGTCCACCGGTCGGGTCGGGCACGATCGTGTGGAGGCAGAGGCCACCCCCGCCCGGCTGCCACTGCGGGCGATGCGGGTGGTCCCACAGCCCCTGGTCGAGGCGGAACGTGGCGCCGCCGTCGTCGGAGCGGAACAGGGCGGCCGGCTCGACGCCGGCGAACACGACGTCGGGCTGTGCCTCCGCACCGGGCTGGAGCTGCCAGACCCGGGCCACGGACGCCTCGGCGGCGTCGGGGAAGCGCAGGGTCCCGGGCTCGGGCTCGACCCACGTGGCGCCCAGGTCGTCGGAGCGGTACACCGACGGGCCCCAGTGGCTGCTCGTCGCCCCGACCAGCAGCCGGGCCCGGCCGCCCCGCACGTCGAGGGCGGCGGCGCCGATCTCCTCGCCCCGGAACCACGGCCCGGCGAGCTGCCACGTCGTGCGGTCGGCCCCGGCCGCCAGGGCGAACAGGCCCTTCGTCGTGCCGACCAGCACCACCACGTCGCCGGGCGACGCGTCGATCACGGCCATGGGTTCCTCCTCGGTGGGCGTCTCCCGGGTGGAGACGCTACGACCAGGCGGAACTCATCGGCGGGGGCTCAGGAGCTCGGGCGTTCTCGTCAGGGTCGAAAGGCAAGGACGCAACCAAGGGGGCGGCGGCGGGCCCGTCGGTGCGGCCAGCGAGTCCAGCGTTGTGTGCAGTTGACCTCGCATGTCGAGGTGAAGTGCACACAACGCTGATGGCGGGTGAGGGATGTGGGCAGTTGTGCGCACCTGAGGAGCGCGACTGCCCACAACGGTCCCGGGCCTCGGCGCCGCGAGACGTGCGACATACGGGATCGCCCCGTCGTTGGCTGCCTTCGTACTTGGGGCGATGCCTCCAGCCCGTCAGTCCTTGGTGGCCACCGCGTTGGGGGTGACGTTCATCTTCGGCTCGTAGTCGGCCAGCTCGACCTCGCGCTGCTCGCCCCCGAGCTTGGCCACCAGGTCGGTCCGGCACGTGTCGCACGGCCCGTAGTAGCGAGCCGACACCGGGAGCTGGCACCGGGGGCAGGTGAAGTCGAGCGGGGTCACCCGGCCAGGGTGGCAGACCCGAACCCCTCGGGGTTGGACTCCTGCCAGCGCCAGTGGTCGACGCACATCTCGTCCAGCGAGCGGCTGGCGGTCCAGCCGAGCACGTCGCGGGCCGTGGCCGGATCGGCCCAGACCGCGGCGATGTCGCCCGGGCGTCGAGGCCCGATCTCGTGGGGGATCTCCCGACCGGACGCCGCGGAGGCGGCCGCGATGACCTCGAGCACCGACGAGCCGTTGCCGGTGCCGAGGTTGACCGGCACCGCGCCGACGAGCTGCTCGATCGCCTGGAGGGCGGCGAGGTGGCCCTCGGCCAGGTCGACCACGTGGATGTAGTCGCGCACGCCGGTGCCGTCAGGCGTGGGCCAGTCGCCGCCGTGCACGGTCACGTGGTCGCGCTTCCCCACCGCGACCTGCATGACGAACGGCATGAGGTTGTTCGGGATGCCGGCCGGGTCCTCGCCGATGCGGCCGCTCGGGTGGGCGCCGACCGGGTTGAAGTAGCGGAGCAGCGCCATGTGCCAGCGCGGGTCGGACGCGGCCACGTCCCTGAGCATGTCCTCGATCTGGAGCTTGGTCCGACCGTACGGGTTCGTCGTCGACAGCCGGGCCGACTCGGTGATCGGCACGAACTCGGGGTCGCCGTAGACCGTCGCCGACGAGGAGAAGACCAGGTTGCGGACGCCGCGGGCATCCATGACCTTCAGGAGCTGGACCGTGCCGGCGACGTTGTTCTCGAAGTACTTCAGCGGCTCGGCCACCGACTCGCCGACCGACTTCAGCCCGGCGAAGTGGACGACGGCGTCGACGGGTGCCTCGCCGAAGGCGGCGTCGAGCCCGGGCCCGTCGAGCAGGTCGACCTCGTGGAAGGTGAGCTGCCCCGCCGGGGCGAGCTCGCGCACCCGGTCGAGCGACACCTGGCTGCTGTTGGCCAGGTTGTCGATCACGATCACGTCCCAGCCGGCATCCAGGAGCACCACGCACGTGTGGCTCCCGATGTAGCCGGTCCCGCCGGTCACCAACGCCCTGGGCATGCCTCGTGTCTACTCCGGGCGGCTAGTCCGGGTCGACCGAGCGCCTCATCCGCTTCGTCTCCGACCGCTTGCGCTTCGACTCGACCCGGCGGACCTGCGACCCGCGGGTCGGCTTGGTGGGACGGCGGGGGGCTTCGACGTGCAGCGCCTCGGCCAGCCGCTCCCCCAGCCGCTCCAGGGCCAGCGCCCGGTTGCGCGACTGCGACCGTTCGTCGGCGGCCACGACCCGGACCTCCGGGCCCAGCTTCTCGAGCAGGCGCTGGCGCTGGCGGGGACCGAGCGAGGGCGAGCCGGCCACGTCGAACACGACCTCGGCTCGGGTGTCGGCCGTGTTGGCGTGCTGCCCGCCGGGGCCGCCGCTGCGCGAGAACCGCCACCGCAGCTCCGACACCGGGATGCGGCACGACCTGGTGACCTGGAGGTCCTCCGCCGACGCCATGCCCCAAAGGTACGGTCGGGACGTGCCCGCCGCCGTGACCCGCTCGCTGCGGCCCACCGTCCCGCTCGACCTGGTGCGCACCCTCCGGCCGGCCCGACGGGGCGGCGGTGACCCGTGCATGCGGCTCTGGGCCGACGAGTGCTGGCGCGCCACCCGGACGCCCGACGGGCCGGTCACCCTCCACCTCCAGCGGGTGGCCGGCGAGGTCGTCGCCGAGGCGTGGGGCCAGGGCGCCACCTGGGCCCTCGACCACGTGCCCGACCTGCTCGGCCTCCACGACGACGACGCCGGCTTCGAGCCCGGCCTCCCGATGCTCGACGACCTGGCCCGCCGCCACCCCGGCGTGCGGATGGGCCGCACCCTCGCCGTGGCCGAGGCGCTGGCCCCCACCGTCGTGGAGCAGAAGGTCACCAGCGGCGACGCCCACCGGGCCTGGTACTCGCTCGTGCGCCGCCTCGGCGAGCCGGCGCCCGGTCCGGCCGGCCTCGTCCTCCCGCCCTCGCCGGCCACGCTGGCGGCCACGCCGAACTGGGTGTTCCACCGGGCCAACGTCGAGCGCAAGCGGGCCGACACCATCACCCGGGCCATGAGCCGGGCGATCCGCCTCGAGGAGACGGCCTCGATGGCGATGCCCGACGCCTACCAGCGGCTCCAGGCGTTCCCCGGCATCGGGCCGTGGACGGCGGCCGAGGTGGCCCTCGTCGCCCTCGGCGACCCGGACGCCGTGAGCGTCGGCGACTACCACCTCAAGGACCACGTGTCGTGGTGCCTCGCCGGCGAGCCCCGGGGGACCGACGAGCGCATGCTCGAGCTGCTCGAGCCGTGGCGGGGCCACCGGGCGCGAGTCGTCCGGCTCCTGACGATGTCGGGGATGGCCGTTCCCAAGTACGGGCCCCGCATGGCCAACCGCTCGATCGCGCGGCTGTAGAACAAGAACAGCGCCGGGAGGCCGACTGGCCTGGTCCCGCCCCGAAGCGGACGGCGACCCGGCAACAGCGTGGAGCCGCCGCGGCGGTCTGCGCCGTCCGCCGGGGCGGGGCCAGGTCAGGCGGCCGGAGGCTCGATCTCGCGGCCTCGGCCGCCCCACGCGAAGCCATCTCGCCCCGCGCCGCAGGCGCCGCTACAGGTCGAGCTGGATGCGGTGGTGGGCGACGCCGGAGCCCATGACGAAGCCGTCGCCGACGACCCGCCAGCCCAGGCGCTCGTAGAAGCCGAGCGCCGTGTCCCGCCCGTTGGCCCACGCGACCGTGGCGCCCAGGGAGCGGAGCCGCTCGTACCCCACCTCGAGCAGCTGCCGACCGATCCCCCGGCCCTGCACCTCCGGGGCCACGGCCATGCCTCGGAGCTGCCACCCGTCGTCCCGGGGGATGAAGGTGGCCACGCCGACGACCGCACCGCCGTCGCGGGCGACGAGGTGGAAGGTCTCGGGCCAGTCGTCCTCCGGGAAGCCTTCGTGGCGCCGACCGTCCCGCAGGACCCGGCCCCGGAGGTCCAGGGTGTCGGCGGCGGCCGCCAGCTCGACGATCAGAGCCACTTCTTCGGGTCGCTGGGGACGCCGTGGACCCGCACCTCGAAGTGCAGGTGGTCGGCGGTCGCGTAGCCGGTGTGGCCGACGGTGCCGATGATCTGGCCCCGCTTCACCGCCTGGCCCGCCTTCACCCGCACGGCCGACTGGTGGCAGTAGACGGTGGCCGTCCCGTCGCCGTGGTCGACGATCGTGGCCAACCCGAAGCCCTGCCGGAGCTGCACCTGCACGACGACGCCGTCGGCCGCGGCCCGGATGTCGGTGAGCTTCTGGCCCGACCCGGCCAGGTCGATCCCGGAGTGGAACTGGGGCTTCTTGTAGATCGGGTGGATCCGGGTCCCGTAGTCGCTCGTGATCACCGAGCCGGGCAGCGGCGACGAGAACCGGCCCTTGGTCGGTGCCGGCGTGGGCCGGCAGCCGTCGTAGAGCCGGAGGATCGTGGTCATGTTGGCCGACTCCATGGAGACGGTGTCGATCGGGTCGGTGCCGGCCGGGATGCGGGTCGGGAGCACGCCCGCCGTGGCCAGCCAGTAGCCACCGGTCTTCCGCTCGGCCAGGCCGGTGACGCCCTGGGCCCGGCAGACGGCAGCGCCTCCGGCGTCCACGGCGTCGCCGAAGGCGAGGACGCGGCCGTCGACGGTCGCCATGCGGTAGCCGAGCCCGGTCGGCGTGACCGTCATGCCCACCACCGGCTCGGCGAGGGCCTGGCCGCCGCCGGAGCCGTGGAACTCGGCGTCGCCGAACGTGAAGATCCCGCCGTCCGTCGCCACGAGGTAGTAGCCCAGGCCGGTCGGCGTCGACGCCATCCCGACGATCGGCCGGTTCAGCTTCATCGCCCCGGTCGAGCCCTGGAAGTGGGCGTCGCCGTAGGAGAAGATGCCGCCATCGGAGGCGACGAGCCAGTAGCCCTGGCCCGTCGGCGTCGACGCCATCCCCACGATCGGCCGGTTCAGCCGCCGGCCGCCGAGATCGCCGGGGAAGGCGGCGTCACCGTGCGGGTAGACCGCCCCGTCGACGCTGTACTGCCAGTAGCCGGCGCCGCTCGGCGTCCCGACCACCCCGATGACGCGGTAGGCGTCACTCGGCTGGTTCGCCCCGCCCAGGGCCGGCGCGCCGCCGTAGGCCTCGACGCCCCCGCTCGGGACGGCGCCGGCACCCGACGGGAAGCCGAGCAGCAGGGCGAGGGCGCACGCGACGAGTCCAAGGGCACGGCGGGGCATCCCCCGATGATGGCAGCACCGCTACGGTCCCGTCGCGTGACCCTGCCACGCGTGCTCCTGGCCCACGGCTTCCTGTCGTCGTTCGAGCTGAACTGGCGGGAGACCGGCTTCGCCGACCTCCTCACCGACGTGGGCCGCGACGTCGTGCCGTTCGACTTCCCCGGCCACGGCACCGCCGACAAGCCGCACGACCCCGAGGCCTACGCCGACCTGCCCGGCGTGCTCGACGCCGCCCTCCCCCACGACGAGGTCATCGACGCCGTCGGGTTCAGCATGGGCGCCCTCCAGCTGCTGACCCTGGCCACCCGCCGTCCCGAGCGCTTCCGCCGCCTCGTGCTCGCCGGCATCGGGGAGAACGTGTTCGCCGACCACGACCGCTCGGGCGTCGCCGACGCCATCGAGTCGGGCATCGAGCCCGAGGACAACGTCACGGCGAAGTTCTTCGTGCAGTCGTCGCTCATCCCGGGCAACGATCCCAAGGCGCTCGCCGCCTGCATGCGGCGGATGCACACGCCACTCACCGAGGACGACATCGCCAAGGTCACGGTCCCGGTGCTCGTCGTCCTCGGCGACAAGGACTTCGCCGGGCCGGCCGACCGGCTGATGGCCGCGCTCCCGAACGCGCAGCTGGCGACGCTGCGCAACACCGAGCACTTCGCCACGCCCCGGGCCTTCGGCTTCTTCGACGCGGCGCTCGACTTCCTCGCCGTCGAGGGCTAGAAGGGATCGTGATGAAGCCCGCTGGCATCCACCACGTCTCGATCATGACCCCCGACGTCGAGACCACGAAGGACTTCTACGTCGACGTGCTCGGCTTCACGATCCGTGACGACCGGCCCGACTTCGGCATCGGCGGCTACTGGTTGGACGCGGGCGACCAGCAGGTCCACCTGGTCGAGGGGGCCGTGCCCAACCGGGCCGGCCAGCACTTCGCCCTCCGGGTCGACGACCTCGACGCCGTCGTGACCGAACTGCGGGCCAAGGGCTTCGAGATCAAGGACCCGTTCGACTCCGGCGTCGGCCGCCAGACCACGGTCGACGACCCGGTCGGCAACATGGTCGAGCTGAACCAGCCCAACCGGTAGGCAGTTCGCTAGGTCCCGAGATGGACGTCGGCGTGGTCGAAGTGCTCGGTGGCGAGCTCCTCGGCCGTGCTGACGAGGTCGTCCTGCAGCGCCTCGAGCTCGCGCTGCAGCTCGACCACCCGATCGGTCCGGCCCTGGACTCGGGCCCGCTCGATCTGCTCCACCAGCTCGGTCATCTGCAGCTCCACGCCGAACGCGTGGTCCTCCAGCCGGGGATCGGTCATGTCCGGGTCGTACCCGTTCTTCCGCGTCCGAACGCCGACCCAGCCCGATCGTCACGTGCCCGCCACGTACTGTCCGCTCCATGAACGACGAGGTGGCGGCCGTCCGAGCCGCGATCCCGGCCGCCCGCCGGCCCGACCGGCAGCACCGGATCCCCGGCTTCGGGGTCGGGATCGCCGTCTCCGAGTGGGGCGACGAGTCGGCCCCGCCCCTGCTCCTGGTCCACGGCGGCTTCGACTTCGTCGGCACCCTCGACGTGTTCGCCCCGATGCTGGCCGACGCGGGGCACCGCGTCATCAGCTGGGACCAGCGGGGCCACGGCGACTCCGACCACGCCTTCCTCTACCACTGGGAGGCGGACGTGCGCGACGCCGTCGCCGTGTTCGACTCGGTCGGCACCGCACCCGTACCGGTGGTCGGCCACTCCAAGGGCGGCAACATGATGCTCAACCTGGCCGACGCCCAGCCCCACCGCTTCACCAAGATCGTGAACCTCGACGGCATCCCGGGCGTGGCCAACATCCCCGACGTGTCCGACCGCGATCGCACCAAGCTGCTCTCGGGCGAGCTGGCCGCCTGGCTCGACCACCGGCGATCGCTGACCGGCAAGGCCCGCCGGCCCGACACCATCGACGGCCTGGCCAAGCGCCGGGCCACGATGAACCCCCGGCTCGCCATCGAGTGGCTGCGCTACCTCGTCACCGTCGGCGGCCGCCGCGACGCCGACGGCTGGCGGTGGCGCACCGATCCGGCCCTCCGCCTCGGCGGCTTCGGGCCCCGCCGCCCGGAGTGGACGCTCAACTGCCTCGCCGGTCTCGGCATGCCGTTCCTCGGCGTGCTCGGCACCGAGCCGGAGCAGATGGGCTGGGGCACCGGGCCCTCGGAGATCGGCCCCCACCTGCCCACCGACGGCGAGCTGGTCCAGCTCGACGGCGTCGGGCACTTCGTGCACATCGAGCAGCCCCGGCTCGTCGCCGACCTGGTCCTGGAGTTCCTGGCCCGATGAGGCGGCTCCCCCACAACAAGGTCGAGCTGGCCGTCCACGAGCTGCGCCCCGGTGCCGGCCGCCCGCTGCTGCTCCTCCACGGCCTCGGCGAGCGCTCCCCGGGGACGGCGCCCGAGGACGTGGCCGGCTGGACCGGCCCGGTCCTCGCCCTCGACTTCACCGGCCACGGCGACTCGTCCGTCCCGAGCGGCGGCGGCTACAGCGCCGAGCTGCTGATGGCCGACGTCGACGTCACGCTGGCCGACATCGGGCCGGCGACGATCGTCGGTCGGGGCCTCGGCGCCTACATCGCCGTGCTCACCGCCGGCGCCCGACCGGACCTGGTGCGGGGCGCCGTGCTCGACGACGGCCCCGGCCTCTTCGGCGGGCCGACCGGGCCGAGCTCGTCCCGGGTGCTGATGGCCGACCCGGCCCATGCCGGTCCGCCCGACGCCTACGTCCTGCTCGAGCTGTCGACGGACGTGCGCCCGCCCGACTACGCCGTCACCTACGCCCGCCACGCCGCCGAGCGCTCCGGGCTGGACCGGCCCTTCGCCCTCGTCGCCAGCGCCCGCCCGCCGTGGTTGGCAGCGGTGGCCGAGAGCCTGGTGCTGACCCCGACGACGATCGCCGCCGCCCTCGTGCGCTACGCCGGCTGAACCAGCAGGCGGCGCAGCTCGTCGAGCGCCTCGGGCTCCATGCCACCGGCCTCGACGAGGTAGCGGTCGACCGTGCCGTGTCGCTCGTGGAGCATCGTGAGCACGTCGGCCATGGCCACCCGAGGTGCGCCGAACAGGGCACGGAAGCGCTCGATGTCGATGCCCGCCTGCTCGAACCGGCTGCGGAGCCCGCCGACCCGGCGCTCGGTCCAGTACCGGCCGGTGAGCTCGTAGTCGTCGAGCACGGTGCCGTCGTCGACGCCGAGCACCGAGAGCAGGAGCATGGCGGTCATGCCGGTGCGGTCCTTGCCCGCCGTGCAGTGGAAGAGGGCGGGGAGGCCGTCGGGGTCGGTCATGCCGGTGAGCAGGCGGACGAACGTGCCGGCATCGCGCTCGGCCATCTGCCGGTAGACGCCGGCCATGAACTCGTCGTCGATGCCATCGAGCTCGCCGTCGAGGATGCGCTCGGTGATCTCCTTGTTCTCGGTCGCCTCGCCCCCGATCGACAGCACCACCGACCGGACGGCGTCGGGCAGCACCGACGGCTGCTTCGTCCGCTCGACCTCGTGGCGCAGGTCGAACACCACCCGGAGGCCGAGCTGGCCGAGGGTGGCGACGTCCTCGACCGTGAGGGCGTGGAGGGCGTCGGAGCGGAACACCCGGCCCCAACGGGTCGAGCCGCCGCCCGCCGTCGGGTAGCCGCCGAGGTCGCGGAAGTTCAGCGTCCCCTCCAACGTGACGAGCCGCTCGGCCGCCACGACCCCCGAGCCGCCGCCGGCCGGGGCCACCGACACGTAGTGCCGGCCCGGCCCCAGATCGCGCAGCACGACCCGGTCGGTGCCGGTCACGACCGCCCTCGGGTTGGCGTGGTCGATCGTCTCCGGCGTGGGCCCGACCGCCACCTCGACCGCGCCGCCGCCGGCCAGCTCCCACGTCACCTCGAGGTCGCCCTGACCATCACCTTCGACGGCCACGCGCACCACCACCGGTTCCATGGGAGCCGACCGTAGGCGCTACTTCACCCCGAGAAGCCGCTCCACCGGGTCGATGGCGAAGTACACGATGAAGCCGAAGGCGATGACCCACAGCAGCGGGTGCACGTCGCGGGCCCGGCCCCGGGTCAGCTTCAGCAGGGCGAAGGTGACGAAGCCGGCCCCGATGCCGTTGGTGATCGAGTACGTGAACGGCATCAGGATGATCGTGAGGAAGCACGGGATGGCCAGGTCGTAGTCGTCCCACGGGATGTCGCGCACCTGGAGGAACAGCAGGAACCCCACCACCACCAGCGCGGGCGAGGCCGCCTCGTACGGCACGATCTCGAACAGCGGGGTGAGGAACAGCGCCACCAGGAACAGCGCCCCGGTGACCACGCTGGCCAGACCGGTGCGCGCCCCGTCGGCCACGCCCGCCGTCGACTCGATGTACGAGGTGTTCGACGACGCCGAGGCCAGGCCGCCGGCCGCGGCCGCCAAGGAGTCGACGAGCAGCACCCGGTCGACACCCGGCAGGTGGCCCTCGTCGTCGAGCAGCCCGGCCTCCGATCCGACCCCGACGACCGTGCCCATGGTGTCGAAGAAGTCGGCGAGCAGGATCGTGTAGACGAACAGGATCGCCGCCACGACGCCGACGGCCTGGAACGAGCCGGTGAGGCTGAAGTGGCCGAGCAGCCCGAAGTCGGGGTTGGCCACGATCTTGTCCGGCACCTCGGGCACGTTGAGCCGCCAGGCACCAGCGCCCTTGGCCGGGATGTCGACGAGGGTCTGCACGACCATGGCGAAGATCGTCGTGCCGACGATGCCGATGAGGATGCCGCCCCGGACCCGCTTGGCCACCAGGACGACCGTCAGCAGGAGGCCGGCCACGAACACCACCGACGGCCAGCCCACCAGGCGACCGCCCACGCCCAGCTCCACGGGGACAGCTGCCCCCTGGGGCGTGCGCACGAACCCGGCGTCGACGAAGCCGATGAAGGCGATGAACAGGCCGATGCCCACGGAGATCGACTGCTTGAGGGCGAGCGGGATGGCGTCGAACACCGCCCGGCGCAGGCCGGTGAGGACGAGGATGGTGATGACGATGCCCTCGAGCACGATGACGCCCATGGCGTCGGGCCACGACATCTGGCTGGCGAGGGTGAAGGCGACGACGCCGTTGAGGCCGAGGCCGGCGGCCAGGGCGATCGGGTAGCGCCCGACGACGCCCATGAGGATCGTCATGACCGCCGCCACCAGGGCCGTGGACGTGGCGACCTGCTTGAAGTCGAGGTGGTGGCCGGTGACGTCCGCCGCCCCGGACAGGATGATCGGGTTGAGCACCACGATGTACGCCATGGTGAAGAAGGTCGCCAGCCCGCCCCGGACCTCGGTCTGGACGGACGACCCTCGTGACGTGATGCCGAAGTATCTGTCGAGCATCTGAACCCCCTTGGTCGGCGAGAGCATCGCGCTCGACACCCGTCCGGAAGTGGATGCCCGCCGGGCGGCCGAATGCCCAGGAGTGTCAACGTCCGTCGCACGGTTCGTGAGGGCCGACCGCGCTCCGCGACGGGGCGGGTGGCGGGTGTCATGGCCCGTTCACGTCATTTGCCCCCTTGGTGCTCGACCGCCGCCGATCCAGTGCCGACACTTCGCACGTCCTCAGACAGAAGTCAGGAAACGGCGGCGTGCGCACCTCACAACCGACATCAACGGCGCATCGCTGTGCCACCTGCATCGTGGCTGCGGCCCGGCGACGGCTCGCCGGCCGGTCCCGCCCGGTCCCCCGCACCCGGCTGGCCCGCATGGTCCGCCAGGCCGGCGTCGCCATCGCCATCGGTGGCCTGGCCACCGTGGGCGTGGCCGAGCTGTCGCCCCCGGCACCGGCCCAGGCCCTGAACCTCCCGGCGCTGCCGCCGCTCCGGCTCCCGGCCCGCCAGCCCGGCTACCAGCTCGCCACCGATCGGGGCGACGTGGTCGCGTTCGGCGCCGCCGCCCGCGGCACGGCGCCCACCACCCAGCTCAACCAGCCCGTCGTCGCCGTGGTGCGGACCCGCACCGGAGCCGGCGCGTGGACGGCGACGGCCGACGGCGGCGTCCTCACCTCGGGCGACGCCAAGTTCCTCGGCTCCCTCGGCGGCCACCACCTGAACCAGCCGATCGTCGGCATCGCCGCCACCGCCACCGGCGAGGGCTACTGGCTCGCCTCGGCCGACGGCGGCGTGTTCGCCTTCGGCGACGCCGGCTACCACGGCTCGCTCGTCGGGCACCGCCTCAACGCCCCGGTGGTCGAGCTGGTCCCGACCCCGAGCGGCGAGGGCTACTGGCTGGCCTCCGCCGACGGCGGCGTCTTCACCTTCGGCGACGCCACCTACCGGGGCAGCGTCACCCGCCCGGTGCAGGGTCACGTCACCTCCATGGCGGCGACGCCATCGGGCAAGGGCTACTGGCTGGCCGGCAGCGATGGCGGGGTGTTCGCCTACGGCGACGCCACCTACCTCGGCCGCCCCACCACCGGCGCCCTCCAGGGCTCGGTCGTCGGCATCGCCAGCTCGCGGACCGGTGACGGCTACTGGTTGGCCTCCTCGGACGGCGGGGTCTTCACCTACGGCGACGCCCCGTTCCTCGGCTCGACCGGCGGCCACCGGGCGGGCCGGGTCGTCGGCATCACCGCCGGCGCCAGCCGCGTGCGCCAGGTCGCCCCGGCCGAGGTCCAGGTCCAGGCGGCCGAGGCCGCCCCTGCCGAGGTCGCCCCGGTGGCACCCCCGGCCGCGCTCACCAACTCGTACGGCAACGACATCTCCTGGCCCCAGTGCGACGGCCCGGTGCCGGCGAACAAGGGCTTCGGCATCGTCGGCGTCACCGGCGGCCGCCCCTTCACCCGCAACCGGTGCCTCGGCGCCCAGTGGCAGTGGGCGACCAGCGGCGGCTCGGCCGGCTCGGTGTACGTCAACCTCGCCTCGCCGACGTACGGCGACGCCACCGCCCTCCACGGCCCGGCCGGCGACTGCAGCCCGGTCGACCTGCCGTGCCAGACCTACAACCACAGCGCCAGCAACGTCGAGGACGCCCTCGCCTACGCCCAGGCGTCCGGCGTCGACACGCCGATGGTCTGGCTCGACGTCGAGGTGCTGAACCGCTGGAGCGTGAACGACGAGCTCAACGCCCTCACGGTGAAGGCGGCCGCCGAGACGCTCCAGAAGCACGGCATCCGGGCCGGCGTCTACTCGACGCCCTACATGTGGCGGGTCATCACAGGTGGCGCCCGCAACGGCCTCCCGGTCTGGGTCGCCGGCGCCCCGACCGACGCCGAGGCACCGTCGTGGTGCGGCAACCCGGCGAAGGACTTCACCGGTGGCGGCGTGTGGCTGGTCCAGTCGCTGCCCATCGCCTTCGACGTCAACTACGCCTGCGCCCCGACGCTGACCGAGGCCACCGCGACCTTCCGCTTCTGACACGATCGCCGCCATGCGCGGCGACGAGTACCAGGCCCGGTTCGACGCCCTGGCCGCGGCCGGCACCGACGTCCACGGCGAGGCGACGCTCGTGCGCTCCTACGACCCGCGTCGCGTCCTCGACGCCGGCTGCGGCACCGGCCGCGTCGCCATCGAGCTGGCCCGCCACGACATCGAGGTGGTCGGCGTCGACGTCGACCCGGTGATGCTCGACACCGCTCGCGCCCGGGCCCCCGAGCTCGACTGGCGCCTCGGCGACCTGGCCACGGCCGACCTCGGCACCGGCTACGACGTCGTCGTCCTCGCCGGCGACGTCCTCGTCTTCACGCCACCGGGCACGGAAGGCGCCGTGCTCGCCAACGCGGCCGACGCCGGCCACCGGGTGATCGCCGGCTTCTCGCTCCGCCCCGGAGGCTATGACCTGGCCGGGCTCGACGCCGACGCCGCCGCCGCCGGGCTCACCCTCGAAGACCGGTGGGCCACCTGGGACCGCCAGCCCTACGCCGGTGGCGACTACGCCGTCTCCGTCTTCACCCGTTCAGGCCACTAGGAGCGCGGCATGCCGTTCGGGTCGAACTTGATCCGATCGGCGATCTCCTTGCACCGGTGGCACAGCGGGAACTGCTGCGGGTCCTGCTGCGGGACCCACGTCCACCCGCACAGCGCCGTCACCGGCGTGCCGTTGATCCGGGCCTCCATCACCTTCACCGCGCCCGACCGGACCGCCTTGCCGTCGGGCCCGTTGTCGGGCGGGACGATGTGGGCGAGCTTGCCCGGCTCGGTCTCGTCGTCGGTGTTGACCTCGGTGCTGCGGTCGACCGTGGTCACCAGATCCGTCATCGTCACGGACCCATTCTGGCTCAGCGCAGGCCGAGGGCCTCCTGCACGGCCCGGTCGGCGGCGCCGGTCACCGCGCCCGAGCCGCCCAGGATGGTCGGCTGCTTCACCGCGCCGGCGTTGGCGGTGAGGAACGACCGCGACGCCGCGTCGGCCCCGGACCCGGAGCCGTCGACGAGGAGGGCCAGCCCGCCGAGGTGCGAGGCCAGCGGCCCACTGGCCAGCACGTCGGCGTACGACGTGCCCGTGCCGAGCAGGACCGAGGCCGGCGTGCGACCGCCGAGCTGGAGCGAACGCTCGACGACGGCGACCGACGTGGCGTAGCGGTCGGCGCCCGACAGCCGCTCGACCGAGCACCCAGCCCCGCCGGCGCACCGCCCGGAGGTCCGGGCGAAGTCCTCGACCTTCTGGCTCACGACCGACGTGCCGCCCACGACGACGATGGTCTTCACCCCGAGCGCCCGCCACGCGTCGACCGTCCGCTGCGGGATCGTGGTGGCTCCGGTCAGGAGGACCGGCCACCCCCGCCCGGCGGCGATGGCGGTGGCCGACACGCCGTCGGCGAACCGAGCATCGTTCACCAGCACGGCCACGCCCCCGGCGCCGCCCACCGCCTTGGCCACGTCGACGGCCGACGTCGTGGCGTCGTCGGCCACGCCCAGCCGCACGACCGTGCGGCCCGGGCCGGCGGCGGCATCGGCCACCGCCGCCGGGACGGACCCGACCACGGTCACCCGGGTGGCGTGGAGCCGGTCGAGCTCAGCGGCCACGGCCGCGGGCAGGGTCGAGCCGGTGGAGAGCAGCAGCGGCCCGTTCCGCGCCGCGGCCAGCACCGACGCCGGCAGGGCCTCGGCGTAGCGGTCGCCCTCGGCCAGGACCACGTCGGCGGCCCCCGACGGCCAACCCGACTGCGAGACGGCGACCGCCGTGGCGATCCGGTCGGCCCCGGCCAACCTCGGGATGGGCGACGGCGTCGCGCCCTTCGGCTCGGTGACGTGGGTCGCCTCCTGCAGCGCGGTGTAGGCGTTGACGGTGATCCCGGTCGGGTCCTTCAGCTCGAAGTGGAGGTGGGCCCCGGCCTCCTCGGCGTTGCCGCTGTCGCCCAGGTAGCCGACGAGCTGCCCGGCCTCGACCAGCGCGCCCTTCTCGATCCCCGGCCCGAACGTGTCCGACCGAGCCGCCTTGCCGTCGTCGGTGCCGGGCGTGTCGTTGTTCAGGTGGATGTAGGTGTAGACCCACCCGTCCGTCCCGGTGATCTCGAGCAGGTTGCCGGAGATCTCGGTCTGCTGGAGGTAGGTGACCGTGCCGCCGGCGGCGGCCACCAGCTCCTGCATCTTCGTGCCCATGAGGTCCTGCCCGGCGTGGGGGTGCCCGCTGCGGGGCTGGCCGAACGTGTCGGTGTAGGACACGGAGCCGATCACCGGGAACGTCATCGGGTGGTGGGGCCCGTGGTCGACCGGGGTCTGGGCCGCCGACGGGAGCACGCCCGCGACGAGGGCGGCGAGGGGCAGGACCACGAGGAGCAGGAGGGAGCGACGGCGCACCGGGGCGACCCCTTTCGTCCGCGTCGAGGCGATCGTACCGAGCCAGCCCCGGCCGATCGGTGCATCCCGATCGCAGGACCATGACAGTCATGGCCCGTTCGGGCCAGGGTGGAAATGAGTCATCCGTGTCAGTTACGACAACGTCAGTCCGTGGTCATACTCCTGCATACCAAGCAACCCCGTGACGGCGGTCACAGGACGGGAGGGTACGCGACCATGAGGATCTCGCTCCGCACCAAGCTCGTGGCATCGGCGCTCGGAGGCCTGGCGCTGACCGCGCTGGCCACGGGCCCGGCGCTCGCCGCTGGCGACACGACCACGACCTTCACCCTCACCGGTGCCGGCCTCGGGGTCAGCGTCCCGGCCACGGCGAACCTCTCGGCGTCGACCAACATCGGCGTCACCAGCCTGTCGAGCCAGCTCGGCGCCATCCAGGTGGCCGACAACCGGGGCTCCCTCCTGGCGGCATGGACGGCCACCGTCAGCTCGACCGACTTCACCACCGGCGCCGCCGGCGCCCACGAGAAGGTCACCAAGGGCAACGTCAGCTACAGCTCCGGCCTGGCCACCGCCAGCACCGGGCTCGGCGTCGATGTGCCGAGCCTGGCCCCGATGAGCCTGTCGAGCTCGCAGACGGCCTTCGCCCACACGGGCGTCATCGGTTCGCAGAGCACGACCTGGAACCCGACCGTGGCCGTCACCGTGCCGGCCGACGCCGTCGCCGGCACCTACACCGGCACCATCACCCACTCGGTCGCCTGACGCCGAGCTGTCCGGCCGTCGATACTGGGAGCCGATGGTCGCTCGCACCGCCGTGAGGCTGCTCGTGGTCGCCGGGACGCTCGTCCCGGCGACCGTCGCGTCCGGGGGTGCAGCCTGGGCCCAGCTGCCCACGACGACCACCACGGTCACCTTGCCGACCAGCTCGACGACGACCACGGCCGCGCCGGGATCGACCACCACGACGGTGGCTCCGGACCCGACGACCACGACCACCACCACCGACCCGGGCGGCACGTCCACATCGACGACGACGACGGCCCCAGGTGGCACGGCGACGCCGACCGGTGGGCTCTCGATCAGCGTGCCGGCTGCCGCCGACCTCTCGGCCGGCACGCCCGTGAACGCCGGGGCCGTCACCGCCCAGCTCGGACCGGTGACGGTCACCGACGGCCGGACCGGCCTCGTCGCCGGGTGGACGGCGTCGGTCACCGGGAGCGACTTCACGACCGGCGGGGCCAGTCCGGCCGAGACGATCCCGGCGGCGAACGTCGCGTACTGGTCGGGCCCGGCCACGGCATCGTCCGGGACGGCGATGTTCGTGCCTGGCCAGCCCGACGCCCAGCACGCCCAGTCCCTGGGCGGCGCGTGCACGGCCTTCTCCGCCGTCACCAGCTCGGGCGGGACGTCGGCGACCTGGAACCCCGGCCTCGTCGTGACCCTGCCCCCGACCGCGGTCACCGGGCAGTACCACGGCACCATCACCCACTCGGTCGCCTGAGATCGGACTGCCCACGATGCGCCGCCTCACCATCGCCGTCGTCGCCGCCGCCCTGGTGCTGCTCGGCCCCGTCCCGGCCGGGGCCCAGGCCGGCCCCGGCCTGTCGATCCGGCTCGTCGATGCCCCGGCCGACCGGCGCGACGACCCCAGAGCGCGCATCTACATCGTCGACCACCTGAAGCAGGGCGACCGGATCGAGCGCCACATCGAGCTGGGCAACGGCACCGACCAGCCCCTCACCGTGTCGGTCTACGCCGCGGCGGCGAAGGTCGCGGACGGCCAGTTCCGCTTCGGCGACGGGCACGCCGCCAACGACCTCACCCGCTGGACACGCGTCGAGCCGGCCCGCGTGGTCGTCGCCCCACACGGCACCGCAGTCGCGGCGGTGACGATCACGGTGCCGGCCGATGCCACCGATGGCGAGCGCTACGGCGTGGTCTGGGCCGAGCTCCCGCCGAGCGGCGGCACGGCGGCCGTCGTCAACCGGGTCGGCGTGCGGATGTACCTCTCGGTCGGCGAAGGCAAGGAGCCGACGACCGACTTCCGCATCGACGCCCTCACCGCCGCGCGCGACGGCCAGGGCCGGCCGCTCGTCCGCACCACCGTGACCAACACCGGTGGACGGGCCATCGACCTCTCGGGCGAGCTCCAGCTCCGTCACGGTCCCGGCTCGCTGTCGGCCGGACCGTTCGACGTCGAGCTCGGCACCACGCTGGCACCCGGCGACGCGGCGCCCGCGGTCATCCACCTGGCCAAGGACCTGCCGGCCGGTCCGTGGGACGCCACCGTCACCGTTCGAGCCGGCGAGCTGGTGAAGCAGGCTCGCGCCACCATCACCTTCCCCACCGGGGCCGGCTCGGCGTCCAAGCCGGTCGTGGCCGAGTCGGTGCAGCACCAGCGCCGGGTGCTCATCCCGATCGCCGTCGCCCTGGCCGCCGCCGTGCTCGCCGCCCTCGGGACCTACGCCCTCCGCCTCCGTCGCCGCCGCCGCTCGCTGGTGGCGGTGTAGGGAGCTACGCCGGACAGGCCCCGTGGGGGTCGTCGAAGCGGGGGTCGAGGGCCCACGTCCCGGCCCGCCACGCCGGATCGGGCGGGGCCAGCTCGTAGCGAGGCGTGAGGAACGCCAGGAGCCCTTCGCCGAAGCGAGCCGAGCCGGCTGGGCAGATGTGGGTGTTGTCGACCTTGCGCACCCGCTCCGGGCCGGCCGGACCGGGCAGGTACGAGGTGAACGTGCCCCCCGGCGCGATCCATGCATCGCTCTCGGTGAACCAGACGTTGGGGTTGCGGGCCGGGACGTCGCGGAACGCCCCCAGCGTGTCGCGGGACTCCACCACCCCGTCCCGGTCGGTGGCGACCGGCTCCCCCATGAACAGGATCCGGGCGCCCGTCGACTGGAGCACGGCGACGGCCTCGTCCAGGACGGCGTCGTAGGCGACCCGGCCGTGCTCGCGGTACCACGGGTCGTCCCACCCCCCCCACATGGCGATCACCAGGTCGGCGTCGGTATCCCGGAGCTGGCG
Source organism: Actinomycetes bacterium (assembly GCA_025464025.1). The sequence continues at coordinate 38,208 of JAODBP010000113.1, forward strand.
GGCCCACTCGGTGCGCCAGTCGTAGTTGCGGAACAGGCCGAAGCCGGCCACGTCGTGGTTGGTGACCTCGGCCTCGCCCGTCGCCTCGATGGCCGCCTCGATCCCGGGGGCGGCGTCGAAGGCGACGCTGTCCCCCACCAGCAGGATCCGCAGCGGGTCGCTCGGGGTGGCGTCGCGGACCACCGGGATCACCGGCGCCGACGGCGCCGCCGTGGTGGTCGTCGTCGGGGCCGTCGCGATCAGCCGGGCCGGCGGAGGCGGCGGCACGGTCGTCAGCACGACCACGGCGGCGACGGCCAGGGCCGCGGGCGGCAGGAGGGCCGGGCCCCGCCAGCCGGGCAGGGCACCCCGCCGGACCGGCTGCTCGACGACCACGTAGGAGATGCCGGCCACCGAGAACGTCACGGCCAGGCGGAGGAGGAACAGCCCGAGCCCGGAGAGCTCGGTGCGCTCGGGCGTGAGCCAGAGGAAGACCGGCCAGTGGTAGAGGTAGACGCCGTAGCTCACCTTGCCCAGCAGGCGCAGCGGGGCGGTGGAAGCCAGCGAGCGCACCGGTCCGGGCGCCACGGCGGCGGCGACCACGGCGGCCGTCCCCAGCCCGTACAGGGCGAAGCCACCGCGGTAGAGCCACGACGCCGACTGGTCGACGGTCACCCAGGCGACGACCGAGGCCAGCCCGGCGACGACGCCGAGGAACGCCACCCCGGGCCGCTCCCGGTCGGCCAGGTCGCTCCCCCGGCCCGCCACCCAGATGGCCAGGAGGGCCCCGAGGAGCAGCTCGGCGGCCCGGGTGTCGGTGCCGTAGTACACGCGCGACACGTCGGCGCGAAGGGCGATCGACGTGACCACCGAGCCCACCGTGAGCAGGCCGAGCACCCAGGCGAGGGCCGACCGACGGCCCTTGGCGGCCTTCAGCACACCGACGACGAGCAGCGGGAACACGACGTAGAACTGCTCCTCGATCGCCAGCGACCAGGCGTGGAGCAGCGGGCTCGGGGCGTCGAAGAGGTGGGCGTAGGACTGGCCGCTGAGCACGAACCGCCAGTTGGCGACGTAGCCCAGGGTGGCCAGGGCGTCGCCCCGGATGCCGTGGAGCTGGTCGGGGTCGGCAACGACGGCCGCGAAGAGGGCCACGACCAGGAGGGCGGCGAGCAGCGCGGGGGCGAGCCGCCGGAACCGCCGCTCCCAGAACCGGTGGAGCACGACGCCCCCCGTCCGGTCCCACTCGCCCAGCAGGAGCCCGGTGATCAGGAAGCCGGAGAGGGTGAAGAAGGTGGAGACGCCGAGGTACCCGCCCTTGGCCCAGGAGAAGCCGCCGTGGAAGAGCAGGACGGCGGCCACGGCCGCGCCGCGGACGCCGTCGAGGCCGGGGTGGTGGCGAGACGGGCGCGGCGCGACGGGCGCGACGGGAGACGGATCGAGCACGGTGCTGATGGTCCGAGGGTACGCGGGGCGACGGCCGTCAGCCGTTCACCTGCGATTCAGCCTCGGGCGTTCGTCTCGAGCTGGCCGGCGTGGTACCGGACCCGCGGGCTCCACAGGAGGAAGCCGTCCATCGACGACTTCTGCGCGCCCCGGATCTGCTGCCAGACCTGGGTGTCGCTGTAGGCGATCCCGTCGAGCGAGAAGTCCTGGAGCCACGGGGTCCAGTGCACGCCGGTGCCCTTGGCCTTCTCCTGGAAGTCGTCGAGGGATCGGTTGACGATCGTGAACGGGTTCAGCGCCGGGCTCGTGACCTTGTACTGCTGGTCGGTCCAGAGCGACGGGTAGACCATCGGCGCGATGTAGTCGACGTGCTTGGCGATCAGCGCGACGTTCTGGCCGACGGCGGCCGGGTCGCCGGCGGCGATGCCGAACAGCGAGGCGCCCTGGTACACGCCCTTGGCCCGGAGCAGCTCGTGGCTGCGGGAGAGGAACCCGGCCACGCCGGTCTTCACCGCGTCGTCGTCGCTCGGCATGCCGGGGAAGACGATCTGGCGGAGGTCGCCCTCGGGCCGGCGGATGTAGTCGTAGAGGATCTCGTCGACGCCGGCGCCGGCCGCCTCGGCCGCGATGTCGAGGTTGTACTGCTGGACGGCCTTGCTGGCCATGTTGGTGAAGGCCAGGCCGCCATACGACCCGTGCGGGGTGCCCTGGGGGGTCTGGACGACCCAGTCCTTGTGCCCGTCCTTCCACGCCGCGGTGGCCAGGATCGGGTCCCGGAACACGACGACCCGGCCGATCACCCGCACGCCCTTGTCGTGGAGCACCTTCACCGCGTCCTCGAGGTCGTAGTAGTGCTTGACCGACCCGATCTGCTTGGCGAGCGGCACGTTCGAGTCGTAGCCGACGTCGCCGTCCTCGTCCTTGAGGTCAAGCTCGACGGTGTTGATCTTGCCGGCGTCGATGAGGTCGAAGACGCCCTGGCGGAGGTCCTTGGTCCGCCACGAGATGGCGCTCATGTGCACGCCACGGACGTTGGGCCGGGCGATGGGGACGAAGACCTCGCGGGTCACCTTGTAGCCGGCCGCGTCCTCGGTCCGCAGGACGATGGGTCCGGCCGGCGGCGTCTTGTAGTCGACGGTGAAGGCGCCGTGCTCGTCGAGCTCGACCGGCTCGCCGTTGGCCGTCATGGTGACGCCCTCGGGCTGGGCGACCTTGCCGCTGAGGTGCACCGGCTCGTCCATGCGGTGCTCGGGCAGCAGGCGTCGGGTGTCGATGACGGGCGGCTGGGTGTCGACGTCGATGTTCCAGACGAACCGGCTCGCCGGCAGGACGGGCCGGGGCACGGTGAGCACGAGCTGGTGGTGGCCGGCGAGGAGCTGAGCCGGCGTCCAGCGGTAGCCGTCCTTCAGCTGCTGGGCGTCGGTCACCTCGTGACCATCGAACGAGAGGCCCGACGACGGCAGGCCGGTCTTGGGCTTGATCGAGATGCGCACGTCGAGCTTGCCGGCGGCCTCGTAGGTGACCGCCGCGTCGCGGTCGAGGCCGGTGGAGGTGAGGTGGACCCGGGTCGCCGACCACAGCCCCCGGGCCAGGAACAGGCCGACGGCCAGGACCGCCAGCACCAGCAGGGTGTCGAAGCCCGAGAGGCGACGGCGACGACGGAAGCCGGCCAACCCGCTGCGACGCCGCGACCCGATCGAGGTGCGGCCGAGCGAGGCCCGGGGGTCGTACAGGATGGCCGCCCGCGGCGAGTCCGCGAGCCCGTCCCAGGAGTCGCGCTGCCGGCGTCGTCCCTGGCCGCCGGAGGCGCCGGGGATGTCTCGGAGAGAGGTGGCCATGGGTGAGGTCGCGGCACGGTGCCTCACGGCTCCGCCCGCGGGGTCAGGCTAGGCCACCAACACGGTTCGTGGCCAAAGTCGGTGGTCACCGGGGGTGCGGGGTCACCCGACGACGCTCGCCTCACCCTCCGTGACGGATTCCCGAAGATCGATCTCGCCGGTGGCGTCCTCCATCCACTCGCCCCGACGGGCGAACCACCGGCGCGGGCCCCGCCGGGGCGACTGGCCGTGTCGGCGGACGACCAGGAGCGGCGTGGCCGAGGCCCCGGCCACGACGTCGCGCAGGCGGCCGAGGGAGCCCTGGTCGTCGTCGGCCCAGGTCTCGCTGACGGCGAGGACCACCAGGTCCGAGGTCCGGCTGGCCCGCAGCACCTCGCCGATGACGTCGCCGTTGACGACGTCGGAGGTGGTCCAGACGCCTTCCCGCTCGAACCCCTCGGCGGCGACGGCGGCCAGGTCGTGCGAGGCGTCGTCGTCGCCGCCGCCTAGGAGGTGGATGGTGGCCCCCGACGAGCGGGCCAGCCGGCGGGCGAGGTCGAGCCCGGCCGCCTCGTGGAAGCCGTGGCCGTAGGGCACCAGCACCTGGCTCCCCTTCCCCAGCGTCGTCCCCCGTCCGGCCGGGTCGACGAGCACGGCCACGTCGGCCGGGGCCTCGCGGAGGACCTGACCCAGGCTGCCGCCCAGGAGACGACCGCCGAACACCGGCTTGCGGAGGGACATGAGGACCAGGTCGGGCTGGCGCTCGGCCGTCACCCGCACGATGGTCTCGCCGACCGAGCGGGTGGCCACGGCCAGGGGCACGGCGGTGAACCCGGCGCCCTGCACGAACTCGGACAGCGGGCGGAGGGCCGCGGCCGCCCGCTGGCCCCGGGATTCCTGGCCGAGGCCGGAGCGGACGGCCGAGTCGGTCGGGCGGATCGTCCGGAGCAGGATCACCTCGACCGGCTGCTCCTGGTTGCGGGCCAGCGACATCGCGGTGTGGACCAGCTCGAAGGCGTTGGCCAGGGACGGCACGTGCACGAGCACGCGGAACACGTCGTCCTCCTGCTCGGTGTCGCTCTCCTCGGCGATCATCCGCTCCTGCTCGTGGCGGGGGTAGATGGCGCCGAGGATCGGCGTGGTCATGAACGTGGTGACCAGCGCCATGATCACGAGCATGGCGAAGAGGGCCGGCGGGATGACCCCGAGGTCGAGCCCGATGTTCAAGATCACCAGCTCGGTCAGGCCCCGGCAGTTCATGAGGATCCCGAGGCCGAGCGACTCCCGCCACGACAGCCCGACCATCCGCGCCGCGACCGTCGAACCACCCCACTTGCCGAGGATGGCCACGCCCACGATCGCCGCGCAGTAGAGCCACAGGGTGGTGTCGGTGCCGAGTTGGCCGATCTCGGTGCGCAGGCCGCTGTAGGCGAAGAACAGCGGCAGCAGGAAGATGACGGCGAAGTCCTCGAGCTTGTTGGTGAGCTCGGCGATGAACTCGGACTGCTGGGGCATGATCGCCCCGAAGAGGAAGGCCCCGAAGATGGCGTGGATGCCGATGCGATCGGTGGCCACCGCGCTCAGCAGGAGGCCGACGAAGACCACGGCCAGCATCGTCGACGACAGGCCGCCGCCCTCCTCCTGGTAGGTGGCCAGGCGGGCCACCGCCGGGCGGACCAGGACGAGCATGCCGGCGATGAACAGCACGGCGAGGCCGATGGTCCCGAAGGCACCGCCCAGCCCGTCAGCCGCGGCCACGGCGACCACGACGGCGAGCAGGCACCAGGCCGTGACGTCGTCGATGGCCGCGCAGGTGATGGTGACGGCGCCGAGGCGGGTCTTGTTCAGGCCCCGCTCGGTGAGGATCCGCGCCAGCACCGGGAACGCCGTGATGCTCATCGACGCCCCGAGGAACAGGGCGAAGGGCACGAAGTCGCCCTCGGCCGAGCCCAGCCGGGTGAAGATGGCGAGCGCCACCCCGACGCCGCTGAGGAACGGGACGATGATGCTGGCGTGGCTGACCGCGGCGGCGGCATGGCCCCGGCCCTTGAGCAGCCGCACGTCGAGCTCGAGGCCGATCAGGAACATGAAGAACACGAGCCCGATCTGCGACAGCACGTCGATGAACGGGAGCACGTCGGCCGAGAACAGCCGGTGCTGGAGCCCGGGGGCGACCGCGCCGAACAGCGACGGACCGAGGAGGATCCCGGCCACGATCTCGCCCATGACCTGGGGCTGGCCGATGCGCCGGAACAGGGCGCCCACGACCCGGGCCAGCGTGATCACCACCACGGTGGCGAGCAGCAGCTTCCAGAAGGCGGCGTGGACGTCGAGCGCCTCCTTGGTCGCCGGCGCACCGCCTCCCTCGGGCTTCGGCGCGTGGAGCCCGTCCCCCGCCCGGAGGAGGAACTGCAGGACGACCACGGCCAGCACGGCGATGCCGACGTAGAAGGCCCAGATCCGGGCCGTGCCGGTCGAGCCGAAGCCCGACCCGGCGGGCTCCGCGGGCGTGACGTCCGGCGCTACGGGCATGCCGAAGGCTTCCCGGGCGGCCGGTGGGACGAAACCCGCCCGGACGCGACGGTGCCGCCCCCGGAGGGGCGGCACCGGTCAGATCGTGGTGGGACTAGAGCGGCAGGCCGGGCTTGAAGGCCTCGGTGCCGGGGACCAGCTGCACGCCCGTGAAGCTGGTGTGGGCGTGGAGGTAGGTCAGCTCGAGGCCGAGGTCGCCGACGCCGTTCGACAGGGCGAGCGGGGCGATGGCCACCGTGCTGAGGACGCCGAAGGCCTTGCCGGTGGCATCGAGGAAGCCGCTGCCCGAGTCACCGGGGATGCCGGGGGTCACGGTGTAGACGGTGTGGTTCCACCCACCGGCGTCGGTCCCGAGGCTGATGCCCTTCTTCGGGCTGAGCAGGGCGATGCCGAAGCGGAGGCTCGAGTTGCCGTAGCTGTAGACGTCGGCGCCCTGGGCCGTGGCCCCGCCGACGGCGACCGGGCCGCCCCACTTCGGCACGGACGGGTTGATCTTGCCCACGTCGGCCGGATCGACCTTCACCAGGGCGAGGTCGTTGTACTGGCACGTGTCGGGGTTCGACTCCCCGTTGGCCTGCATCGTGAGCCAGGAGTTGTAGACGAGCGTGCCCGGCTGGGAGGCGCCTTCGATCTCCACCGGCGTGCCGAGCGGCAGCGAAGCCGCCGTGCAGCCGTTGGTGTCGGTGGCGGCGCCCGTGCCGGAGCAGTGGGCCGCCTGGCCGATGTAGACGTTGGTGCCGTCCTGGTAGATGAAGTTCGCCGTGCACTGGGCGCCAGCGGTGACGAGCTGGACCCCGGGGTGGATGGTCGCGGTCGATGCCGGTGCCCACGCAGTCACCGCACCGGCGGTGCCGGCCGCGGGGAGCAGGCCCAGGAACAGGGCCAGGGCGGCAACGACGAACAGGAGGATGCGAAGGGGCTTCATGCCCTGGGAACGGCTCGGGGCCGCCGAACTTTCGGTCATGCAACCAAGTTCGCCCCGGTGACGAGAGTCACCTCCCCGGGCGGGAAAACCGTTTGGTTACCCGGAGGTAGGCCGGGAAGATGGCCACGTGGGGTTCGCCGTGGGCGGGTCATCGCACTCGCCCACGGCCACTCTCCCCGCGTTCAGCTCCCGAAGCGCATGAGCTCCCAGGGCAGGCCGCCGACGGTCACCGGCGCCAGCGTGGCGGGCTCCCCGGCCCCGGCCACCGTCTGCACCTCGCCGACCTCGAAGCCGGCCGCCGCGGCCCGCTCGGCGTAGCCCTCGACGTCGGGGGTGGCGAACGCCACCATGGCGACGCCGGGGTGCACCGTGCCTCGCAGCTCGACCGGGATCTCGACCAGCTCGACCATCCCCGGCGGCTGGCCGATCACGACCCGGCGGCCCGGCTCGGCCACCGGCGGCCAGCCGAACACGCGGGTGCTCTGCTCGGCGTCGTTCTCGAACCAGCGGGGTTCGGTCAGGCCGACGATCTCGGTCAGGAAGCGCGTGGCCTCGTCGATCGCGTCGGTGAAGAGGACGACGTGGAAGATCCGGCTGGGCACGGGCCGGAGCGTAGGGGTAGCAAGGTCACATGGCGCATGAGGGATACCACGAGGACGAGAGCCGGCTCCGCCCGGAGACGAAGGACCTCCACCGGGCACTGGTGTCGCTGCAGGAGGAGCTCGAGGCGGTCGACTGGTACCAGCAGCGCATCGACGTGTGCGAGGACCCGACCCTGGCCCGGATCCTCGCCCACAACCGGGACGAGGAGAAGGAGCACGCCGCCATGGTCCTGGAGTGGATCCGGCGCCAGGACCCGAAGTTCGACGAGGAGCTGCGGACGTACCTCTTCCAGGACACCGCCCTCGAGGACGAGCTCGCCGAGACCGGGCACGGCGAGTAGCTGCCCGACGCAGCTACAGGAAGGCCTTGAGCGCCTCTCGGGCGGTGGCCAGGAAGGCGTTGGGGTCGGCCGCCTTGGCGGCGGCGCCCGCTTCGTCCTTCGGCATGGCGTAGGTGATGTAGCGGTCGTCGCCGAGCGAAGCGACGAGCGCGCTCGCCACGTCCTCGGCGGTGGCACCCCCGGGGGCGCCCTTCACCATCGACGGCTCGTTGTCCGGCTTGTCGTCGCTGAACTCGGTGGCCGTGGTGCCGGGCACGAGGACGCGGGCCCGGACACCGGAGCCGGCGAGCTCGAGGTAGAGCGCCTCGGTGAACAGCTCGAGGGCGGCCTTCGAGGCCGAGTAGGCGCCGACGCCGAAGGCGGCCGAGTGCACGCCCATCGACGAGACGTTGACGATCTCGCCGCTCCCCCGCTCCAGCATCCGCGGGAGGAAGGCCAGCGCCAGGCGCACCGGCGAGTGGTAGTTCATGGCCATGACGTCCTCGAGGTCGGTGGCCGTCATCGCCTTGGTGCGGCGCCGCTTCGGGACCCCGGCGTTGTTCACGAGCACGTCAACGCCGCCCATCTCCTCGTCGACCTTCGCGGCCAAGGCGTCGAGCGAGTCGAGGTCGGCCAGGTCGGCGACCCAGTACGGGCCGCCGGTCTCCTCGGCGAGCTCGCGGAGGCGGTCCTCCCGGCGGGCGCAGGTGCCGACGGTGTGGCCGGCGGCGGCGAGGGCGCGCGCCGAGGCCGCCCCGATGCCGGACGAGGCGCCGGTGACGAAGACCTTCATGCTCAGGCGGAGCTGGTCGAAGACGTGGCGAGGGCGGACTGCAGGTCGCACGCCTGGTCGAGGCCGAGCACCTGCATGAACTTGCCGAGGGCCAGGTACTTGCCCAGCACGAGGGTGAGCTCGACGATCTCGCCGCTGTCGAAGTGCTGCTTCAGCCGGCCCATGAGCTCGTCGGAGATGGCGGACGAGTCGGTGGCGTACTGGGCGGTGAACTCCAGGGCGACGACCTCGGCGGGCGTGAAGCCGGCGGCCTCCGACGGCGAGGCGACGGCGGCCAGCAGCTCCTCGGTGATGCCGGCCTCGAGGGCCTGGGGCGTGCGCCAGCCGAGGCAGACCGTGCACTGGTTCGCCTGGGCGATCCTCATGCGGACGAGCTCGTGGAGGCGCCAGTCGAGCGTGCTGTTCCACACGGCCTGGTCGTAGGCGTTGGCCCCGGCGGCGAGGTCGGGCCGGAGGGCGAAGGCCTTGAAGATGTCGAGGCCGTCACCCTCGGGAAGGTCGATGCGTGCCATGTGACCGACGTTACTTCCCGGCTTGACACGACAACGTTCTAAGGGGAAGCATTAGTACGAGTTCGAGCATTCGAACAACTATCCGTCTCGAGCAGGGGGCTCCATGGAGTTCGGCATCTTCTTCAACGGCTACATCCCGGGCCCGGCGGCCCACGACACCGACCTCGAGCACCTCGAGATCATGAACGAGGCGGAGTACGCGATCTTCGCCGACAAGCACAACTGGAAGTACGCCTGGTTCGGCGAGCACCACGGCCTGACCGAGTACTCCCACATGTCGGCCCCCGAGGTCGTCATGGGCTACGTGGCCGCCCAGACCGACTACATCCACCTGTCGACCGGCATCAACAGCCTCTCGCCCCGCAAGGAGCACCCGGTCCGGTACGCCGAGCGGGCCGCCATGCTCGACCACATCTGCGGCAACCGCTTCGAGTGGGGCACCGGGCGCGGCGCCGGCAGCCACGAGATGGCCACGTTCAACATCATGGACACCGGCTCGACCAAGGCCGACTGGGACGAGGTCGTCCGCGAGATCCCCAAGATGTGGGAGCAGGTCGACTACACCCACGAGGGGCTCTTCACCGTCCCGACGCCGCACAACGTGCTGCCGAAGCCGTACGGCAAGGGCCACCCCCCGATCTGGGTCGCCGCCGGCAACCCGCCCACGTTCCAGAAGGCCGGCGAGGCCGGCATCGGCGCCATCGCCTTCAACTTCGAGCCCATCTTCAACCTCCGCGGGCGCATCGACGCCTACAAGGAGGGCATCGCCAACTGCACCGACCCCATCGGCCAGTTCAAGAACGACAACGTCATGATCACCAACTCGGTGATCTGCTTCGAGGACCGC
>JAODBP010000123.1 GCA_025464025.1 Actinomycetes bacterium
CCTTCTCGACGCCGATGCTGGAGGCGCTGGAGGCCAACCCCGATCGCTGGGACCTCTCGAAGGTGCAGTCGATGAGCTCGTCGGGCTCCATGTGGAGCCAGGAGAACAAGCGGGGCCTGCTGAGCCATTGCACCAACGCCACGATCTTCGACAGCTTGGGCTCGTCGGAGGCCGTGGGACTTGGCGCGTCAGCCTCGGCGCCGGGGGCGGAGGTGCAGACCGCGGCTTTCATCATCGGTCCGAACTGCGCGGTCTTCACAGAGGACGGCCGCCGCGTCGAGCCGGGCTCCGGCGAGCGTGGCCTGGTGGCGGTCACCGGATTCCTGCCGGTCGGCTACTACAAGGACGCGGAGAAGACGGCCAAGACCTTCAAGACCCTGGAAGGCGGCCGCTGGAGCGTGCCCGGCGACTGGGCCGAGGTGAACACCGACGGCACCCTGAAGCTGCTGGGCCGGGGCTCGGTCTGCATCAATACCGGCGGCGAGAAGGTCTTCCCCGAGGAGGTCGAGGAGGCGATGAAGACCTACCCCGGCGTCCGCGACGCGGTGGCCGTCGGCGTGCCCGACGACCGCTTCGGCGAGGCCGTGACCGGTGTGGTCGAGCTCGAGGCCGGCGCCACCGTCGACGGCCTCTCGCTGCGCGAGCACGTGAAGCAGCACCTCGCCGCGTTCAAGGCGCCGCACCACGTCGTGGTCGTCGACACCATCGGGCGGGCCCCGAACGGGAAGGTCGACTACCGCCGGCTCAAGGAGCTCGCGGCGGAGGAGATCAGCTCACGCTGAGAGACATGTCGTCGACGTCGAACCAGGCGTCCCTCGGGTTCAGCCCGGTGCCGCCGTAGTAGAAGTCGAACCACGCCGCACCGACGTGGAGCGACGCCGTCGTGCGGAACTCGATGTCGTGGGCCTCGTAGGCGGTCGTGCCGTCGACGATCGAGGTCAGCCAGCCGTCGCGCTGGCCCGGCGTGTTCATGGTGATGCGCAGCTCGACGGCGTGCCACACGCCCTTGGACAGGTTGGGCAGGGTCCAACGCTGGCCCCGACCGAACTTCGCGGCGTCGACGTCGTAGATGTAGAAGCCGGGGCGACCGTCGGACTGGAGGTCGGTCCGGGCGCTGTAGGCCGTCGAGCCGTCGGTGGGCGAGCCGCCGCAGCCGGCGATGCACCCGCCGGTGGCGTCGAGGTCGGGCTTGCCGAAGCCGGGCATCTTCACGTTGAAGGCGGAGACCGACGGGTCGAGCGACTCGCTGATGCGGATGCGGTACTTCAACACCGCGCGGTCGGCGTCGCCGGTGGGGGCGAAGAACGACGTGCCCTCGTGGGCCCCGGCCGGGATCCCGATGCGCAGGAACGACGAGGTCCCCTCCGTCACCACCGCGGTGCGGAACGGGGCCTTGGCCATCCCCCACGTGTGCCACCAGTCCGAACGCTCGAACCCCTCGTTGCGGAGGGCCATGGCCCCGGCCGGCGGGGCCACCAGGGCGAGCAGGCCGAGGAGGGCGGGGAGGGCGACCAGCAGCCGCCCGCGTGTCCCGAGGACGGAGGTCGGGCGCGCCACGATCAGCGTCCCGCCGTGAGCCGGGCCATGCCCGCCGTCACGCCGTCGCTCAGGGCGGCGGCCCCGCCGTACACCACCGTCCGGTTCACCGAGGTCGTGGCCCGCACGTAGTCGACCAGCGACGCCGGCAGCGCGTCCGGCGCGGCCAGCAGCACGGGGCCGTCGTGGGCCGCGATGTTCGCCCCGCCGGCGAGGGCGTCGGGGAAGGTCGTCCCGCTGGCCACGCCGATCACGGCCGGCGCCGGGAAGAAGGCCTTGGCCACCATGCTCGCCGTGGCGTAGCGATCGGCGCCGGCCAGCCGCTCGGCGGTGGGGTCGGCCGAGGCGGCCGGACCACCGAGGGCGACCCGCCGGCCGAGCGGGTGCCGGGCGAGGTAGGCCGCCGTCTCCAGCGCCTGGGTCGAGCCGTTGGTGAGGAGCACCGCGCCCCCGCCGGCCGCGGCCGCCGCGCCGCCGGCCAGGGCGTCGGGGAAGGCGAGGCCGGTGGCCTCGATCACGAGCGACGGCCCGCCGAGCCCGTCCTCGGCGATCTGCACCGCGGTGGCGAACCGATTGGCCCCGCCGTAGCGGACCACGGCGAAGCCAGCGGCTCGCACGGCATCGGTCACCGCCTCGGCCAGGGCGGCCTGCCCCCCCAACAGGTACACGGTCCCATTGGGCCGGAGCACCCGGCGCAGCTCGGCCCCGACCCGGCTGTCCAGCGAGCCGGTGGGCGTGAGCAGGAGCGGCCCGCCCTTGGCCGCGGCGAGCGGGACACCGGCGAGGGCGTCGGCGAACGCCCGGTCCACGGTGAGCACGGCGGCCGACGCCGAGCCGGCGGCGAACGCCTCGGCGCTCGCCGCGATGGCGGTCGCCACCCGGTCGGGCCCGGCGAGCCGGGTCACGTCACCTCCCGGCACGGGCACCGGGAGGTTCGGCTCGAGGAACGAGCTGCGGGCCGTGTTCCAGTGGGTGGCGAGGTACCCCTTCGGTGTCGGCTGGGCGTCGAAGTAGTCGTCGTGCCCGCAGTCGAGCATCGCCTCGTTGGCCGCCGGGCACGGGTGCGTCGCCCGGTAGAGGGGCGAGCCGTCGTCGTAGCACATGCGGTCGGCGTCGTCGGTGCAGTGGCCGAGCGTGGTGGCGTGCGGCGCGGTGGGCTGGACGCCACCGAGGCCGTGGGTCAGCTCGTGGGCCTCGACCGACTCGCCCCGGCTGGCCAGGCCCCAGCACCCGCTGTCGATGCGAGCCACCGTGCCGGGCTGCACGCCGTTGCCGTTGTTGACGTTGTCGGCCGAGGGCCGGTCGTCGATGTAGAAGTTGGCGATCCCGCAGAGCACCGTGCTGTCCATCCAGACGAGGTACTTCCGGTCGGGCCGGCTGTAGCCCTGCAAGGCGAGGGCGGCGATCGTCGTGGCGATGGAGGTGTCGGCGTCGGCCGCGACCGTGACGGCCCGCACGTCGAGGGTGCAGGTCGGCGTCATCAGGAACCGGATGTGGCGGGATGCGCCGGTCTGTCCGGCGCTGGCGTTGAACACGTCGTCGACGTCGGCCGCCCACCGCCGGATCGAGGGGATGACCTGGGCGGCGCGGTCGGGCACGTCGCTGGGCCGGACGTAGAGCGCCTGCACCCGCTTGCCGCTCACGCCGTCGCCGTAGCAGGGCACCGTGCCACCGGACGGACCGGAGCCGGCCACGAAGGTGGGCGTGCTCGAGGCAAGGGGCCGGGGCACCTTCGCGTCGATGCCGTCGGGCGCCGGGTCGGCGCCGTGGGTGCACGACTCGACGCCACCCACCAGGAGCACCTGGAGGTGGCCGCACCGAACCGGGTCGAGCTTGTCGGCCTCGGCCCGCCGGACGGCGACCGGCACCGCGGCCAGCACCGTCATCGCCACCAGCAGCAAGAGGACTCGCTTCAACGACCACCCCGTTCGTCGATCGGCGGCGCCTGGGAGGCCCGGGGCACGCCACCCCCGCCCACGGTGGACGGGGTGTTGTCGGCCACGACCCGGAGGAGCGACCGGAGCCGAGCCGCGTCGCGTCGCATCGCCTTGAGCGCCGGCGAGCCGTCGAGGCCCGGCTCGGCGTAGAAGCAGACGCAGCCGGCCCGGTCGACCACGTAGGCGCCGTAGTCCTGGAGGGCCCGGGCCAGGAGCGTGCCCTCCGGGGACAGGCCGAGCCGAGCCACGTCGACGTCGGCCGGGATGGCGAGGAGCGAGCCCATGTGCACGTTGCCCCGGTAGGACGAGGCGGCGTCGCTGTCCTCCGCCGTGGCCGGCCAGACGAAGCCCGGCGCGAGCTGGTCGCCGGCGAGACCGACGGCCAGGGCGTGGCGGGCGACCCCGGCGTGAACCTCCCACGACCGGAGGAGGCCGCCGAGGGCGCTGCCGCCGTAGGCGCGCGTGCCGCCGGCGCCGACGCCCGGACCCCACAGGTCCTGGCGGACGAGGTACCGGCTGGTGAAGTCGGGGTAGCTGCCGCCCGTGCCGAACGACTCCTCGGCCCAGCGCCCCGAGGGGTCGACCACGTTGAGGTGGGCATCGGTGCCGCGGGCCGGCGTGGCCGACGGCGGCGCCTGGACGACGACGTCGGCCTTGCCCTTCTGGCGGAAGCGGGCGGCCGGGTCGCCCTGCCCGGCCAGGACGACGGGCTGGGAGTACTCGCCGGCGTTGACCCAGGCGTCCTGGCTCGTCGAGCGCAGCGACCGGGTGGCGAGCGAGCCCTCGGCCTCGAACGTGGCGCCCGACCCGAGCGGCGTGTTCCACGGTGAGGTCGACGAGAAGGGCCACAGGCCGGCCGATCGGGTCTCGCCGCCCGGTGCCGTGGTCGGCGGCGAGGTCGTGGTGGTCGTCGCGCCGGTGAGCCGGAGCACGCGGCCGTCGGTGGTCGCCACGGTCAGCACGCCGTTGCGGGCCGTGGCCGCGGCGAGCGGCGCCCCGACGGCCCGCACCGGCGCGGCGTCCCCCAGGTCGGCGACCGTGCCGTCGGCCGCGGCCAACCAGTAGCCGCCGCCGGTGGACGAGGCACCCATGCCCACGTAGCGCCGGCGGGTGGCCGCGGCCGAGCCGGCGAACCGGGCATCGCCGAAGGCGAAGACCCCACCGTCGCGGGCTGCCATCCAGTAGCCCCGCCCCGACGGCGTGGCGGCCAGGGCCACGATCGGCTGGTTGAGCCGGATCGAACCGGTCGACCCGTGGAAGCGGGCGTCACCGAACGAGAACACCCCACCATCGCTCGCCACCAACCAGTAGCCCCGCCCCGACGGCGTGGGCGCCAGGCCGACGATCGGCTGGTTGAGCCGGATCGAACCGGTCGACCCGTGGAAGGCGGCGTCACCGAACGAGAACACCCCACCATCGCTCGCCACCAACCAGTAGCCCCGCCCCGACGGCGTGGCGGCCAGGCCGACGATCGGCCGCTGGAGCCGGCGGCCGGCCAGCGTGCCGTACGACGGGGCCCCGTCATGCGCCGTGACCGCGCCGGTCGCGTCGGTGCGCCACGCCCCCTGGGCCCCGGCGGCCACGCCGACCGGAGCGGCCGCGGCCCCGATCGCGGCGGCGTCGAGGACGACCGCCGACCCTGCTGCCAGGGTGCAGGCACCGAGGACCGCTCCGACCCGCCGAGGGATCCGCATCTCGGGGTGCCTACCCCGGAGGAGCGCCATGTATCGCTACGTATGGGCCAATGGGTTGTAAGGCCCGACACATCGGTACAACCTCGACCTCGTATCGGACCGATCGGGGGTGGACGCGCTGAGCGGCGACTGGCGACTGGTGGCAGAGGCGGTGCGCGAGCGCCGCCACGCGCTCGGGCTCAAGCAGACCGACGTCCCCGGCGTGTCACCCGCCAGCTGGCGCAAGCTCGAGGGCGCCAAGCAGGAGTCGTACAAGCTCTTCCTCCTGCGTGGCGTGGAGCGGGCGCTCGAATGGGCGCCGGGCACGATCGAGGCCATCGCCTCGGGGGCCCCGCCCCCGGCCCCGGCGCCCGACGTCGAGGGTCGCCTCAAGCAACTGGAGGCCCGCTTCGACCGGATGGAGGCGCAGCTCGCCCAGCTCCTCGATCCCCGCCGGCGCTGACCTCGACGACCAGTTCTCCCTGGGTGTCGGGAAGTCCTGCGCTGCATGCGTTTGGAACGGCGAGGTGAGCGCGCTCTAACGTCCGCGCCATGGCAGATCTCGGGTTCGACGGCAAGGTCGCGATCATCACGGGCGCGGGCGGCGGGCTCGGCCGCCAGCACGCCCTCCTCCTCGCCAGCCGCGGCGCCCAGGTCGTGATCAACGACCTCGGCGGCAGCGTCAGCGGCGACGGCGGGGGCGACGAGGGCCCGGCCCACACGACCGCCAAGGAGATCGAGGACCTCGGTGGCGTCGCCATCGCCAACACCGACTCGGTGGCGACCGCCGAGGGCGGCGAGGCCATCGTGCAGTCGGCCGTCGACGCCTACGGCCGGGTCGACATCGTGATCAACAACGCCGGCATCCTGCGGGACAAGACCTTCCACAACACGACCGAGGAGTTCGTCGACCCGGTCATCGCCGTGCACCTCAAGGGTGCCTTCAACGTCACCCGCCCGGCGTGGGTCAAGATGCGCGAGCAGGGCTACGGCCGCGTCGTCAACACGACGTCGGGCTCGGGCCTGTTCGGCAACTTCGGCCAGGCCAACTACGCCGCGGCCAAGCTCGGCCTCGTCGGCATGATGCGCACCCTCGCCAACGAGGGCCGGAAGTACAACATCAAGGCCAACGCCATCGCCCCGATCGCCTGGACCCGCATGACGGCCGAGCTGATGCCGGGGATGGAGGACAAGCTCAAGCCCGAGCTCATCTCCCCCGTCGTGGCGTACCTCGTGCACGAGGACTGCCCGGTGACCGGCGAGGTCTACACCGTGGCCGGCGGCTACGTCGCCCGCGTCTTCCTCGGCGTCACCAACGGCATCTTCGAGGGCGACGGTCTCACCCCCGAGGTCGTGCGCGACAAGTTCGACCAGATCCGCGACGAGCACGACTACTACGTGCCCGAGAGCCCGGGCGACGAGATGTCGAGGATCTTCCCGAAGTTCTAGAACCTCTCCGGGGCCGGTGACCTGATCAGCCCGGCGGTCGCGGCGCGCACGAGGCGCTGGAACGACGGGCACTCGAGGTGGCTCGGTGCGCGGCAGGCTGCCGTGTGGCGGAGGCCGTCCCGCATCGCGGTCATCCGCCGGATCGTGTCGTCGAGCTGGTCCGCCTTCGCCACGAGGGCGGACCGGTCGATGCGCGCGCGCCCGTCGGCGGTGAACATGCCGGCGATCTCGTCGAGGCGGAACCCGGCAGCGCGTCCGAGCGCGATCAGCGCCAGCCGGTCGACGACGTCAGCCGCGAACTGGCGCCGCAGCCCGCGCCGGCCGACGGAGGCGATGAGCCCGCGCTCCTCGTAGTACCGGAGGGTCGACACTGACACACCGGTCCGCTCGGTGACCTCTCCGATGTCGAGCACGTCGATCGTCCCGGCTTCGGGCGTCTTCGCTTCGGGTGTCTTGGCTTCGGGCACGCTTGACCTCAAGTCGACTTGAGGTGAGACGGTACCGCCATGGCCGCTCCCCGCACGAATGACTTCGCTCGCTTCTGGCTCGCGTCCGCCGTCTCGAACCTCGGTGACGGCATCCGGCTCGCCGCGTTCCCGCTGCTCGCCGTGACACTCACCGACGACGCGCGGCTGGTGGCCGGGACGACCGCCTTCTCGTTCCTGCCATGGGTGCTCGTCGGTCCGCTCGCCGGCGCCATCGTCGATCGGCGCGACCGCCGGTCGCTGATGCTCGTCGGGCAGCTGGCCCGCGGCCTCGCCGTCGCCGTCCTCGCCGCGGCCGTCGCGGCCGACCGGGCGAGCATCGGCCTCCTGTACCTCACCGCGCTCGTCGTGAGCGTCGGCGAGACGCTCGTCGACTCTGCCTCCCAAGCGGCGATCCCGCAGCTCGTGGACGACGGGCGGCTCGAGGTCGCCAACGGCCGGATGAACGTGGCGGAGAACCTGTTCAACGACGTCATCGGCATCGCGCTGGGCGCCGTCCTCTTCTCCCACGCGGCGAGCGCGCCGTTCGCCGTCGACGCGCTCACCTTCGTCGGCGGCGCCGCGCTGCTCGCAACCGTCCGGCGGCCGCTCCAGGGCGTCCGGACCTCGACCGGGACGCTCCGCAGCGAGATCCGAGAGGGGTTCTGCTTCCTGCGCCACCACCCGTTGCTCCGGGGCCTCGCCGCCTCGGTGGCGTTGACCAACGTCGCGCTCCACATGGGGCTCGCCGTGCTCGTCCTCCTCGTCGTGAAGGACCTGGGCGCCTCCGAGGCGACCTACGGCACGGTCGTCGCCATCGGCGCCACCGGTGGCGTGCTCGGGTCGCTGGTCGCCGGCGGCCTGGCCCGCCGGCTCACCCCGAGGCGGCTGCTGATGGTCGTCCACGCACCGTTCGTCCTGGCCGCCGCGATCACCGCCGCCGCTCCCTCGTGGTGGATCGTGTCGATCGGCTTCGGCCTGTCCAGCTTCGCCCTCGTCGTGTACCAGGTGCCCAGCCGTGCACTGCGCCAGCGGGCCACGCCCGACCGGCTGCTCGGCCGAGTCGTGTCGGTGTTCCGGACCTTCGGCCTCGGGGGTCCGGTCGTCGGGGCGCCGATCGGTGGCGTCGTCGCCGAGGCGTTCGGCGTCCGATGGGCCTTCGCCGCCAGCACCGGTGTGATGGCGGTGGCCTGGGCGGTCACCGTCGTCGCCGTCGCTCGCAGCACCGACGAGGCGGCGGTGACGACGGCCCGTTGCTCGCCGGCCGGCGCTCGTGAACGCTCGATCACCTCGGATGCCCTTCCCGAGGTTCTGAGCGCGTCCTAGCCTCGGCCCGTGGAGCGGAAGCCGCCGGAGGCAAGCACGCCGGCCGCGGCGCCGAGCGTTGCCCCCCAAGGGCTCGCCGCGCCGCGGATCGGCTCTGCGGCGTCGCTGCTCCGCCTGCAGCGCGTGGCCGGCAACCGAGCTGTGCTCGCCGCCATGCGAGGTGCGACGGTGCCCGCTCCCGACCCGGTCATCCGCCGGGCGTGGCGGCCGGACCGCACCTGGGACGACCTGATCGGGGGCGTCCGCTGGGAGAAGCGCACCATCGACGGCGTCGACGAGCTCCGGTACCTGATCGAAGACGACAGCGCCGCCGACCTCCGACTCCGAGCCGACTCCGAGGACTGGCACGACGCGGCCTTCTGGCGGGACTGGCGGCATTCGGGGTTCGTCTGGCGCGAGGTGCTGGTCGGCGGCGGGGCAGCCGCGGCGGCGGCCGCCAACGCGGCCCCGGCGAAGGCGGCGGCAGGCAAGGCCGCCCCGGCCAAGGCGGCGGCCGCAGGCAAGGCCGCCCCGGTCAAGGTGGCTGGCGGCGGCGGCGGTGGTGGCGGCGGTGGCGGTGGCGGCGCAGCAGGCAAGGCGGCCCCGGCCAAGGCCGCGCCAGC
>JAODBP010000142.1 GCA_025464025.1 Actinomycetes bacterium
GCCGCCGTCGCCCGGAGGTTCGCGCCGGCCCGGCGATGGGATCCGGCCGCCTGGGCCCAGGCCTCGGCCTCGAGCACGGCGGCCCCCATGGCGGCGAACTGCTCGGCCGCCCCCTCCAGGGCCCCGCCGTCGTCGTCCCGGATGGCGACGACGTGGGCCAGCACGGCCGGCGGCAGGAGGTCGTCCATGCCGGCGACGACCTCGGCCACCCGGTCGACGACGAGGTGGGGCTGGCCCAGGCGGGCCACGTCGTGGAGCAGTCCCAGCTCGCCCACCGAGGCGCTGGCGGCGCGGCAGGCATCGGCGGCCTCGACGAGCCCGGTCACCGCGGCCGACACCCGTCCCGCGGCGACCTCGGCCCACGCCCGAGCCCGGAGGAGCTGGGGCCCGATGGCGATGTAGCGGGAGGGGTCGGCGTCGAGCCCGTCGAGGATGGCGGCCGCCCGTTCGCCGTCGCCGAGCGTCGCGACGGCGTGGGCCTCGACGGCGAACGCGGCGCGGCGCATCTCGGCGTCGGTGAGCTTCTCGAGCGCCGCCGTCGTCCAGCGCACCGTCGTGACCGGCCGGCCCTGGGCCAGGGCGACGCTGGCCAGGGCCACCTCGATGCCGGCCACGCCGTCGTCGCTGCCGGTGCGGGCCGCCGCCTCGCGACAGGAGGAGGCGAGCGTCTCGGCCTCCCGGAGCCGGCCGCCCAGGAGCAAGGCGTAGAGATGGGCGATGACCAGGGCCCAGACCGTCCCGGGGGCGTCGTGCTCGCCGACCGCCCGCAGCGCCTCGCTGGCGACGTCGGCCGCCTCGGCCGTCCGCCCGAGCTGGCACAGGGCGCCGGCGCTGGCCGCCGCTGCCAGCACGCGGTCGTTCGAGGTCGCGCTGACGTCGTCGAGCACGACGGCCGCGGCGCCGAGGGCGTCCTCCGGCCGTCCTTCCACGGCGAGGGCGGCCGCCTCCTGGGCCGGCTTGCCCTCGGCGCCGGTCATGGACGGCGCCTCGTCACCGGCGCGGAGGCGGGCGATCGCGGCTCGCTCGTCGTCGGTGGTGGCCAGCTCGTCGAGCCTGGCATCGGCGGCCGCCACGCCCTCGAGGTGGCCCAGTCGCCGGCACGCGCCACGCACCACGAGGGCGGCCTCGAACCCGCCGCCGTGCTGCTCGGCGGCCTGGGCCAGCTCGAGCGCGGTCAGGAGGTGGGTCCGGCCCCACCCGGGTCGGGTCGCCGCGCCGCTGGCCACCTCGGCCACCTCGCGCTGGGGCGTGCCGGCCACCTCCCGGGCGACGTCGAGCACGGCGCGCCAGTCGGTGACGTCGCCGAGGCGGACGCGCCACTGGGCCAGCCGGTAGCGGTCGTCGCGCCGACGGCCGTCCGTCGCCTCCAAGCCGGCGACCAGCGAGCGCAGGTGGGCCCGCAGCTGCAGGGGCCCGAGCTCGCCCAGCAGCACCTCGGCGTGGACCGGGTGGGCGAGGGCGACCTCGACCCGGCGGGGGTCGGGCAGGACCACGAGCAGCTCGCGCCGCTCCAGGCCGACGACCGCGTCCGGGCTGGTGAGGTGCTCGAGGACGGCGAGGGGGAGCTGGCCGCCGACGGCGAGCAGCACGGCCGCGGCCCGCTCGTCGGCGGTGAGCGAGCCCTGGCGGACACCGACGACCTCCCGGAGGCGTGCCGTTGGCGGGCCGGCCGGCCCTCGCCGCTGCCACCGTCCGCCGTCGAGCCCGATGGCGTCGCGCTCCAGGGCGTCGGCGAGCAGCTCCCGGAGGAGGAGCGGGTTGCCGGCCGACGTGGTGGTGAGCCACCGGGCCAGGTCTCGGTCCACCGTGCCGGGGAGCGCCGCCGCCACCAGGTCGGCGATGGCGGTGGGGCCGAGGGGCTGGAGTGGGAGCCGGTCGATGACGCCGTCCTTCCAGAGGCGCGCCAGCAGCGGCGACACCTCGGCGTCGGTGCTGGCCGTGAGCAGGAGTCGCACCCTGCTCGTGTCGACGAGGTGGTGCAGGAAGGCGAGTGACAGGTCGTCGAGCCGGTGGGCGTCGTCGACGACGACCAGCACGTCGTGCCCCGACCGGACCAGTTCGTCGGTGGCGGCCGGGAAGCGGTCGACGAGGGGGGCGTCCGCCCGCCCGACGAGCAGCCGGGCGAAGGGCCCGAAGGGCGTGTCGCCCGTCACCGTGAACCACCCCGCCACGCCGCTGACCTGGGAGGACGCGGCTCGAGCCAGGCGCGTGCGGCCCACACCGGGTTCGCCGACGAGCATCGCGCCCCGTCGCTCCACGAAGGATCTCGCGATCACTTCGAGCTCGTGGTCTCGCCCCACGAGCGGCCATCCGCCGTTCACCGCGCGGAGGGTACGGCCGGGAACGGGCGAGCGCCTCAGTACCCGCTACTGAGGCGCTCGCGCCGTCGGGTCAGTGGTGGTTGACCCAGCTCACGCACTGCCCCTGGTTGGGGAAGATGCCGTAGCGCTGCCAGCCGCCCTGCTTGCAGTCGTCCTTCGACGTCGGCCGCTCCACCGCGACCGCCACGACCGTGCCGGCCAGCGCCGTCACCGATGGGCTGCTGGTCGTCGACAGCGTGACGGTGAACCGCCCGCCGGAGTCGGTCCCGTCCAGGTCGTCGGTGGTGTTCTTCACCACCGACCCCACGACGGGCACCCACGACGTGCCGTCGAACCAGACGAGCGACGTGATGGCGTCCGCCGTCGACGCCGGCCAGTACACCTGCACGGTGGCGACGCTCCGCGGCGTGGCACCGGTCGCCGTGATGCCCACGAGCTCGTCGGCGTAGAGCGCCGG
>JAODBP010000143.1 GCA_025464025.1 Actinomycetes bacterium
AGGCCGACGACCTGCGGTCGGTGGCCGCCGTGTTCGTGCAGCCGTTCGCCGAGCTGGCCACTGGCTCCGAGCACGAGCGCTGGGTCGTGCAGTTCCTGAGCCAGCTCCACGACGACGTGTCGCTCTCGATCGAGGACATCGCCGACCTCATCGGCGACACCGGGACGGTCGAGGCGTTCGAGCTTCTGCGCCAGCGGTTGGAGCTGCCGGCCAACCTGCTGGGGGAGCGGGTGCGGGTGGGGCTCAACAGCTACCTCCACGCCTCGGCCATCTGGGCCAAGGGCCAGCGGCGGGCCCACCTGGTGAGCGACGAGGTGTTCCGGCGGAACATCGTCGACATGTTCCTCGGCGCACTCCTTGCGCCGTACTAATACATGTAGTTCACTAAGGTGCGGAGCCACCGAGGGGGAGCCATGCTGTTCGAACGCTTCGGCGTGATCGACGTCGACACGCACGTGACCGAGCCGCCCGACACCTGGGCCTCGCGCATGAGCACGAAGTGGGGCGAGGCCATCCCCCACATCGAGCGCATCGACGGGTTCGACGTGTGGGTCATCAACGGCCGGCCGTGGGCCAAGCCGGGCAACACGGCGATGGCTGGCTTCGACGGCACGCTGCCCGACGGCCCCAAGACCTACGCCGACATGCACCCCGGCGCGTGGGACCCGAAGGCCCGCATCGCGTTCATGGACGAGCAGCGGATCCAGGCCCAGGTCCTCTACCCGAACATCGGCGGCTTCGGGGCGGGCGCCTGGCTCGACCACGGCGACCCGGCCTACGCCCTCGAGGCCATCCGGGCCTACAACGACTTCCAGGTCGACTTCGCCTCGGTGGCGCCCGACCGCCTGCTGCCCATCACGTCGGTGCCGTTCTGGGACGTGCCCGCTGCCATCGCCGAGATCGAGCGGTCGGTCGGGAACGGCCACCGGGGCATCAACTTCTGCAACTCGCCCGACGCCTACGGCCAGCCCCACCTGTGGGATCGGCACTGGGACCCGATCTGGGCGGCGACCCGCGACGCCGGCGTCCCGGTGAACTTCCACATCGGCGGCGGCCGCATCGGCGAGCAGCTCTCGGTGGGCGCCGAGATGGGCTTCCGGGCCAACTTCTCGCGGATGTCGTCGATGCTGTTCGCCGACAACCTCGCCTGCATGTCGGCCCTCATCCACGGCGGGGTGTGCCACCGCTTCCCCGACCTCGACTTCGTGTCGGTCGAGAGCGGCGTCGGCATGATCCCCGGTGCCCTCGAGGCGTTCGACTGGCAGTGGCGCAACGGCGGCGTGGCCCGCGAGCACCCCGAGTACGACCTGCTCCCGTCGGAGTACTTCCGCCGCCAGATCTACGGGTGCTTCTGGTACGAGCGCGACGCCGTCACCCCGGCGCTGCTCGCCTACCCCGACAACATGCTGTTCGAGACGGACTTCCCGCACCCGACGTGCCAGCACCCCGGTCCGCAGACGCCGGCCGTCGAGCCCCACACCTACGCCGACGAGGCGCTCGGCGCCCTGCCCGACGATGTGTTGGAGAAGGTGCTCGTCACCACCGCGGCACGCCTGTACGGGGTGGCGGCGTGAGCGAGCGAACCATGAGCACAGGCTTTGGCGAGGCGCCCTGCGCCGAGCCCTTCGCTGGTGCCCCGTCCGGCGATCCGAGTCGAGCAGGGCACTTCATTCCGGCGAGGCACCAGTGAAGGAGCAGCTCGAGGCCTGGATCGCCGACGAGGTCGGTGAGCCCGTCACCATCGGCGAGCTGCGCCGCACCTCGGCCGGCTTCTCCCGGGAGAACTGGGTGTTCGACGCCACCTGGTCCGGCGAGCGCCACGACCTCATCGCCCGGCGCGACCCGGTGGGCAGCGTGCTGGAGACCGACCGCAAGATCGAGACGGCCGTGCTGCGCGCCCTCGTCGACACGGCGGTGCCGTCGCCGACGTTGCGGTGGGCCGACCTCGGCGGCGAGCGGCTCGGCCGCCCGGCGCTGATCATGGACCTGGCGTCCGGCACGTGCGACGGCTTCGTCCTCAACGGCGCCGCCCCGCTCGACCACCGGGTGGCCCTGGCCCGCCACATCTACGACCACCTGGCCGGCATCCACCTCGTCGGCTGGCGCACCCTCGGGCTGGGCCAGGTGCTGGAGGACCCGGGATCGGAGGCGGCGTTGCGGGCCGTCGACCACTGGGAGTCGGAGCTGCGGCGGGTGCAGCTCGACCCCGAGCCCGAGCTCACCATGGTCCTGGCGTGGCTCCGGGCCAACGCCCCGACCAACGAGGTCACCGCCCTCGTCCACGGCGACTTCAAGCCCGGCAACCTGTTGCTCGACGGCGACCTGGTCACCGCCGTCCTCGACTGGGAGACGGCCCACCTCGGCGACCCCCACGAGGACCTCGGCTGGGTCACCAACCCGCTCCGCCAGGGCGAGCACCGCATCGCCGGGGCGTGGGAGCCGCAGGACCTGCTCGACCTGTGGGCCGAGCGCACCGGCCTCACCGTCGACCCCGAGGCCGTCCGCTGGTGGCAGGTGCTGGCCAACGTCAAGCTCTCCGTGATCGTCCTCACCGGCTCCCGGGCCTTCGTCGAGGGCCGGCTCGACCGCATCCACCAGTCGCCGGTGCGGATCTACCGGCTCCTCCTCGACCAGATCGGCGCCTGATGCGACCCGACGTGACCGAGCAGCTCCGCGGCATCCGCCAGATCCTCGCCGAGGTGGTGGCGCCCGAGGTGACCGAGCCGTACCCGGCCGACGTGCTGGCCGGGGCCCTCGCCACCCTCGACCTCCTGGCCGACGCCTGGGCCGAGGTGCCCCGCTTCCTGTGCTGGGACAGCGCGGCCACCGCCCACGTCCTGCGCCTGGCCGGCCTGCGCACGACGCCGATGCCCGACGACCTGCTCGACCTCGCCGCTCTCCGCGCCCACCACCAGGAGGTGCGGGGGCTGCTCGAGGCGTCGATGCCCACCATCCTCGAGCACGACGCGGCCCGCACCGCAGTCGTGCAGCTCTTCCGCGACCGCGCCGAGCGCTACCCGCTCGCCGCCCGACCCCAAGGGGGATTCGCTGCTCACGCCGCTCGATGACACGCCCTGGCACCAGTTGCCGACCACGTTCGACCACGTCGGCACCAGCGACGTGCGGTTCTTCGACCGGCTGTGGTTCGCCGCCTACGACCGCACCGGCGGTGGCGCCCTCCAGTTCACGATGGGCGTGTACCAGAACATGAACGTCGTCGACGGGGGCTTCGTGTTCGTCCACGAGGGACGCCAGCACAACGTTCGGGCCTCGCGCCAGCTCCGCCCGACGTACGAGACGGCGTGCGGGCCGCTGCGCATCGAGGTGCTCGAGCCGCTCCAGCGCATCCGCCTCACCGTCGCCCCGAGCGAGGGCTCGGTGCACGGCGAGCTGGAGTGGACCGCGGCGTTCGCGGCCCAGGAGGAGCGCCCGCACTTCGCCCGCCGATGGGGCCGGGTGCTCGAGGACTACAGCCGCTACGACCAGATGGGCGACCTCTCGGGCTGGCTCGAGGTCGAGGGCGAGCGGGTGGACCTCGGTGACTGGTGGGCCTGCCGCGACCACTCGTGGGGCGTGCGGGAGAGCGTCGGCATCCCCGAGCCCCACACCGGCGAGGTGCCGCCCCGCACCGGCTCCACGTTTGCCTTCCTCTTCTACTCGACCGACACCCACGGTGGGCACGTGCAGTTCACCCGTCGGGCCGGAGCCGACCACCTCACCGCCGAGCTGGTCGACCGCACCACCGGCGAGTCGGTGCTCGGCACCCACGTCACGGTGGACGCCACGTTCACCGACGACCAGCGGCCCCGTCGGTTCGACCGGGCCACGTTCGTCGTCACCGACGAAGCCGGCGGCACGACCACGTTCGACGTCGAGGCCAAGGGCCCGGCCGTGGCCATGCCCGGGCTCGGCTACAGCGGGGGCTACGACGACGCCCTCGGCCTTGGCGTCTACCGAGGGATCCAGCACCTCGAGCACGAGGTGTGGGACGTGTCGCACCCGGCGGAGGTCGGCTATCCCGACGGCACGACCGGCCGACCCGTCCACCGGATCCAGCCGGTGACGGTCACCCAGCAGGGGCCCGCCGGCACCAGTCACGGCACCGGCAGCCTCACGTTCATCGCCGAGGTCGAGCTCGACGCGGACGGCCACCTGCGGGGTGGCCACTCCTAGTCGACGGCCTCAGGTTCGCACGGTGCTCCTCGAGCCGCCCCGCTTCTTCGACTCGTAGAGGGCGGCGTCGGCGGCCGACAGGAGCGAGTCGGCGGTGGCCCCGGGCGAGGCGAGTGCGATGCCCACGGAGATGCCGAGCACCATGGCGCCCCCGGGCACGGCGAACGGCTCGTCCATGGTGGCGAGCAGGCGGTCGGCGATCCGCTCGGCGTCGGCCTCGCCCCCCACACCCCGCCACAGGACCGTGAACTCGTCGCCGCCCATGCGGGCCAGCTCGTCGCCGGCGCGGAGCGTCGACGCCAGCCGCTCGGCCACCTGCACCAGCACGTCGTCGCCGACGCCGTGGCCGTGCTCGTCGTTCACCTGCTTGAAGCCGTCGAGGTCGCAGAAGGCCACGGCCAGCTCGGGCTGGCCCATGGCCAGGGCGTGGGCCAGCCGCTCGCGGAACGCGCCGCGGTTGGCCACGCCGGTGAGCGAGTCGTGCCCGGCGAGGTGGAGGAGGCGCTGATGCTCGGCCGTCCGCACCAGGGCGAGGGCCACGTATCCGGCGGCCTCGGCCAGGACGTTGCGGTGGCCGAGCAGCGGGGCCTCGGGCACCGTCGTCCACACCGACAGCACGGCGGGTGGCACCGAACCACCGCCGATGGCGGTGAGCCAGCACGTGGTCGAGCCGAGCTCGGTCGCGGCGTGGCCATCGGCCGGCACCTGCACCACCTCGAGGGCGCCGACGGCATCGACCCACGGGCCCACGTCGAGGGGGAGCGCGGCGGCGGCGTCCCACGAGCCGGCCACGCCGACGAACCGCTCGCCGTCCCAGCCGTGGTGGACGGCGGCCCCCTGGGCGTAGAGCGAGGCGGTGATCGAGCGGGTCAGCGACTCGAGCACGGCCGCCAGCGGCGCGTCGGCCAGGAGGCGGTGCAGGAAGTCGGACTGGTGGCGCTGCGCCTCCCAGGACCGGAGCCGGAGGGCGACGAGGCCGAGCTCGGGGTGGTCGAAGAACGGCATGGCCGCCACCTCGATCCAGGTCCACCCGCCCCATGCGTTGCGGAGGGCGAACACGATCGGGATCCCGGCGTCGGCCTGCACGCTGGCCCCGACCTCGCTGATGCCCTCGAGGGCAGCGTCGACCTGGGTCTCGTCGATGAAGTCGACCATGTTGCGGCCGACGAGGTCCTCGGCCCGCCAGCCGCTCAGCTCGGTGATCGACGAGCTGGCGAAGTGGATGAGGCCGCCGTGGTCGATGACGACGAACGGCACGGCCGTCCGGTCGACGATCAGTCGGAACAGGTGGTCCGGGACCGACGACATGCCCGACGAGTCAAGCAGCCCCAGCCGTCTGGCGCAGCTGTTCGATGAGCTCGACCTGGGAGTGGACGCCGAACTTCCGGAAGATGACCGAGAGGTGGTTCCGCACCGTGCTCTGGCTCACGAACAGCTCGCGGGCGATCGTCGGCACGCGGGAGCCGTCCAGCAGGCGATCCAGGATCTCGAGCTGCCGGGGGCTGAGGTCGGTGTCGGGGCGGGCAAGGGTCGGCGTCGGGGTCGAGGGCATGAGCCCGGCGGCCCGCAGCTCGTTGGCGATGCGCCGCAGCCGCTCGCTCAGCACCTCTTCCTCGTCGGCCGCGGTCGGCGACGAGAGCACGAAGGCGAGGCGCCGGTCGCCCTTGTCCCGCAGTGGCGACAGGAGCACCTTCACCCGCCGCCACCGGTCCTGGCCGTCGAGGATGCGGACGCCGGCTCGGGCCGACCGGCCGGTGCGCAGGCACTCGGTCACGGTGTACAGCAGCTCGGGGACGTCGTCGCAGTGGATCCGCTCGGTGGCCTCCACGCCGATCAGGGCCTGGGGGTCGACGCCGAGCAGGTCCTCCACGTCGGCGCTCACGGTCACGATGCGCCAGTCGTCGTCGACCACGCCGACCACCGAGGGCTGGTGCTCGACGGTGACGGGGTGGGGGTCGCGCTGGAGCGGCTGGTCGGTGAGTACGAGCAGCACGGCGTCGGCGTCGGGCACCCGCCGGGTCCAGACCCAGGCGTCGAACGGCGTGCCGTCGGCCTTCCGGAGGCGCCGGGGCGACTGGTAGCCCTCGACGGTGCCGGCGGTCAGGAGGCCGAGGGCGTCGGTGGTGAGCTGCTTCTCGTCGGAGAACGTCGTGGCCAGCTGGCCGACCACCTCGTCGCGGGTGCCGCCGAGCACACGGAGGCCCTCGTCGCTGGCTTCGAGCACCTGTTGGGTGACGAGGTCGAGCAGGACGAGCGGGATGGGGGAGTGCCGCACGAGATCGATCTCGGGACGCGCCGAGGGGGTCATGGCCATGCCTTTCGAAGCTCTGGGTTGCTCCGGCAAGCCGACCGGCACCGCTGCCGCCAAGCAGTCGTCGTGCGCACGGACTGCGACCAGTGTGCCGGCGCGCGCCGCGTTCTCCACCTCCACAAGGAACGCACAGGTTGGGCTCAGGAGGCCCGCAGACCCGCTTCGTACGTTGCCCTCACCACCTACGAGGGAGATCGCAATGAAGAAGCTCGGAATCGCCGCCGTCGGTGCGCTGGTCGCCCTGGCCGCCACCACCATCACGATCAGCGCCGCGGTCGGCGCACCCGCTCCGCCCTCGGCCAAGCCCGGCCTGCCGCCGGCCCGCACCGGCACCCCGCTCGCTCCCGGCGGCACGGCCACCTCGACCACCGCTCCCACCGGCGGCGCCACCTCGGCGTCGGGGTCCCTGTCGAGCAGCACCACGACCGACGGCGTGACCATCACCATCTCCGGCGGCCACGAGACCGACGTGCGTGACGGCGGCCGGCCGGTGGTCCTCATCGCCGCTGCCCTCGGCGTGCCCACCGAGGTGTTCCGCACCGCCTTCTCCGGCGTCACCCCGGCCGGCCCCGGCAGCGGCGGCCCGACCGAGACCGAGGCCCAGGCCAACAAGGCGGCCCTGCTGCAGGTGTTGGCCCCGTACGGCATCACCAACGAGAAGCTCGACCAGGTGTCGAACTACTACCGCTACATGGGCTCGGCCGGCCAGCTGTGGAAGAACACGCTGGCCACGGCGAAGGCCACCGTGGTGAACGGCCGGGTCACCGGCATCACGATCGTCAACCCGGGCGCCGGCTACTCGAGCGCCCCGAAGATCACGATCACCGGCGCCACCGGCACCGTCACCGCCACGGCGACGGTCCACTACACGACCGACCTCGCCACCAACGGGAGCATCTCGGCCATCACGGTCCGCTGATCCTCCGCCTCGGCTGTGGAAGACGCTCCCGCGGGAGCGTCTTCTGCGCGTACCGTGCGCGGGTGGCCGGGTTCACGTTCGACGCCGAGCTGTGGATCAGCGACACCCATCGCTCGGTCCACTTCGTGAGCCTGCCCGAGCCGGTCGCCGACGAGATCGACGAGCTGTTCGGGCACGTGGCGAAGGGGTTCGGCTCGCAGAAGGTCGAGGTGACGGTCGGGCGGACGACGTGGTCGACGTCGATCTTCCCGAGCGAGCAGTCGGGCACCTACGTGCTCCCGGTGAAGCAGGCGGTGCGCAAGGCCGAGGGGCTCGAGGCTGGGTCGACCGCCCGGGTCACCCTCGTCGTCGTGCCCTAGCCGTCGATCCCAAGGACGCAAGTCAGCCAGTTCGCCGGATGAGCCCGGGCCAGGCGTCCTTCTAGGCGATCTCCTCGGTCACCGGGCCGGCGAACTGCGCGTTGTACAGGTTGGCGTAGGCGCCGCCGCTGGCCAGCAGCTCGGTGTGGTTGCCCTGCTCGACGATGCGGCCGCCGTCCATCACGAGGATGAGGTCGGCGTCGCGGATCGTCGAGAGCCGGTGGGCGATCACGAAGCTGGTGCGGTTCGACCGCAGCGCCGACATGGCTCGCTGGATGAGCACCTCGGTGCGGGTGTCGACCGAGCTGGTGGCCTCGTCGAGGATCAGGATCGTCGGCTCGGCCAGGAAGGCCCGGGCGATGGTGATGAGCTGCTTCTCGCCGGCGCTGACCGTGCCCCCCTCGTCGTCGAGCACGGTGTCGTAGCCGTCGGGCAGCGAGTGCACGAAGCGGTCGACGTAGGTGGCCTTGGCCGCGGCGAGGATCTGCTCGTCGGTGGCCTCGAGGTTGCCGTAGGCGATGTTCTCGCGGATGGTGCCGCCGAACAGCCAGGTGTCCTGGAGGACCATGCCCATGTTCGAGCGCAGCTCGGCCCGGGTGAGCTGCGAGATGTCGTTGCCGTCGAGGGTGATGACGCCGTCGTCGAGCTCGTAGAAGCGCATGAGCAGGTTGACCAGCGTGGTCTTGCCCGCCCCGGTGGGACCGACGATGGCGACGGTCTGGCCCGGCTCGGCCACCAGCGAGAGGTCGGTGATGAGCGGGTTGGCCGGGTCGTAGGAGAACGACACGTGGTCGAACACGACGCGGCCGCTCGGGTCGGGGTCGGTGAGCGGCGCGAGCGGGTCGGGCGACTGCTCGTCGACGTCGAGGAGCTGGAACACCCGCTCGGCCGAGGCCAGGCCCGACTGGTACACGTTGAGCATCGCCGCCAGCTGGGTGAGGGGCTGGGTGAACTGGCGGGAGTACTGGATGAAGGCCTGGACGTCGCCGATCGTCATCGACCCGGACGACACCCGGAGCCCGCCGATCACGGCGATGGCGACGAAGTTGAGGTTGCCGAGGAACATCATCGCCGGCTGGATCGTGCCGGCGATGAACTGGGCGCCGAAGCTGGCCTTGTAGAGCTCCTCGTTCTTCTCCCGGAAGCGCTGCTCGATGGCGGCCTGCTGGCCGAACACCTTCACCAGCGAGTGGCCGGTGAACGCCTCCTCGACCTGAGCGTTGAGCGAGCCGGTGTGCCGCCACTGCTGCACGAACCGACCCTTCGACTTGCCGGTCACGACCCGCACCAGGAGCAGCGAGGTGGGGACGGTGAGGATGGCGACGAGGGCCAGGATCGGCGAGATCCAGAACATCATCCCGAGCACGCCGAGGATGGTGAGCGTCGAGGTGAGGAGCTGGCTCAGCGTCTGCTGGAGGCTCTGGGCGATGTTGTCGATGTCGTTGGTGACCCGGCTGAGCAGGTCGCCGCGCGGCTGGCTGTCGACGTAGGCGAGCGAGAGCCGGTTGAGCTTCTCCTCCACGTCGCGCCGCAGCCGGTACATCGTGCGCTGGACGACGCCGGCGAGCGTGTAGGTCTGGAGGTAGGAGAGCGTCGACGAGCCGAGGTAGACGGCGATGGCGACGAAGAGGATGTGGCTCAGCCGGGTGAAGTCGATGCCCTTGCCGCTGAACACGCCCCGCACGATGACGTCGGTGGCGTGCCCGAGGATCTTCGGACCGGAGACGGCGAGCGACACGCTCGCCACGGCGAGGATGAGCACGGCGATGGCCCGCGGCCGCTCGGGGCGCATGGAGGCGAGGAGCCGGCGAGTCGAGCCCCGGAGGTCCTCGATCTTCTCGGGCGGCCCGGCGCCCATGCCCATGCCGCCGGGACCGCGGACGCGTGCGGCGCCCCCGCCCTGTGTGGCGGTCACGCCATGCCTCCCCGGGGCTGCGCCCCAGACCCATCCACGCCCGGAAGCCCCGTGGCCCACCCGCTCGCGCGGTCGTCAACGCTCGCTGCGCTCACGCTGCCTCCTCCGCGGAGAGCTGGGAGTCGACGATCTCCTGGTAGGTCGGACACGTCTGGAGCAGCGCCTGGTGGGAGCCGTGGCCGACGACGTGGCCGTCCTCCAGCACCAGGATCTGGTCGGCACCCTTGATGGTCGACACCCGCTGGGCGACGATCACCACGGCGGCCTCCTTGGTGTGCGGCGCGAGGGCGGCGCGCAGGCGGGCGTCGGTGGCCAGGTCGAGGGCCGAGAACGAGTCGTCGAAGAGGTACACCTCGGGCCGACGCACGAGGGCCCGGGCGATGGCCAGGCGCTGGCGCTGGCCGCCCGACACGCTGGCGCCGCCCTGGGCGACGACGCCGTCGAGCTGGCCGGGCATGGCCTTGACGAAGTCGGTGGCCTGGGCGATCTCGAGCGCGGCCCACAGCTCGTCGTCGGTGGCGTCCGGACGGGCGAAGCGAAGGTTCGACCCCACCGTGCCGGAGAAGAGGTACGGCTTCTGGGGCACGAGGCCGATGCGGCGCCAGAGGGTCTCGGGGTCGTAGTCGCGCACGTCGACGCCGTCGACGAGCACCTGGCCCGAGGTGGCGTCGAACAGCCGGGGCACGAGGTTGAGCAGGGTGGTCTTGCCCGACCCGGTGCTGCCGATGATGGCGAGGGTCTCGCCCGCCTTCACGGTGACGTTGATCCCCGTGAGCACGGGCTGGGCGGCGCCGGGGTAGTTGAACTCGACGTCGCGGAGCTCGAGCCGGCCCCGCTCGGTGATCTCGGTCGTGGGCGTCGAGGACGACACCACCGACGACGGCGTGTCGAGCACCTCGAGGATGCGCTCGGCGCACACCGCGGCCCGCGGCGCCATGATCGCCATGAACGTGGCCATCATCACCGACATCAGGATCTGCACGAGGTAGGTGAGGAAGGCGATCAGGGCGCCGATCTGCATGTCGCCGCTGGCGATGCGGTGGGCGCCGAACCACAGCACGGCCACGTTCGACAGGTTGAGGACCGTCATCACGGTCGGGAACATGAAGGCCTGGAGGCGGCCGACGGCGAGCCCGGTCTGGGTGACGCCGACGTTGACCTCGTGGAAGCGCTTGCCCTCGGCCGGCTCCCGCACGAACGCCCGCACCACCCGGATGCCGGTGATCTGCTCGCGCAGCACCTGGTTCACGGCGTCGATGCGGACCTGCATGACCCGGAACTGCGGGATCATCTGCCGGATCACGTTGCCGATGGCCAGGGCCAGCACCGGCACGCTCACGACCATGATCCACGAGAGGCCCACGTCCTCCCGCAGGGCCATGATCACGCCGCCCACGGCGGTGATCGGTGCCGCCACCAGCAGCGTGCAGGTCATCAGCACGAACATCTGGACCTGCTGCACGTCGTTGGTGATGCGGGTGATCAACGTCGGCGCGCCGAACTGGTTGACCTCCTTGGCCGAGTAGGCCGACACCTGGTGGAACAGGCCGTCGCGCACGTCACGGCCGAAGCCCATGGCCGCCTTCGAGCCGAAGTAGACGGCGGCGACGGCGGCGATCACCTGGAAGAACGTCACGACGAGCATGAAGCCGCCGGTGTGCCAGATGTAGTCGGTGTCGCCGGCGGTGATGCCCTTGTCGATGATGTCGGCCGTGAGGCTCGGCAGGTACAGGGTGGCGAAGGTCTGGAGGGCCTGCAGCCCCACGACCAGCATCAGCTCGCGCTTGTACCGCTTCAGGTACGTGCGCAGCAGGCGTAGCAACATGAGCGACTCTTCTTGGGAGGGGTCCCGGCGGACATCCACGCCGGGGCTCGACACGGTAGCGAGCGAGGGCCCGCAGGGCGCTGTCGATCGACGTGATCCGGGTGTCTTGTAAGAAGTACTGCTCTACAATGCAACCGTGACTGCGGTGAGCAACGCCAAGGTGTCGCACCGAGGGCAGACGAGCCTCCCGGCCGAGCTCCGGCGCAGGTGGGGCATCGACGAGGGCGGCGAGGTGGGCTTCATCGACCTCGGCGGAGCGGCGCTGATCGTGCCGGGCGGGCTGGCCGCGGCTCGGGCCGAGCTGCACCGCGTGCTCACCGAACGTTACGACGAGGGCCTGGCCGCCATCGACGATCCCGACCTCGCCGATCAGTAGCGAGCCGTGCCCGAGCCGCAGGCCGTCATCCTCGATGACCGGCTGCTGATCGAGGAGCTGCTCGTCGGCGTGCGGCGCGGCCGCCGATTACTCGCCTTCCACACCACGACGTACTGGTACTACCGAGCCTGTCGAGCGGCGGTGGCAGGGGCTGGCGGACGGCTCTCTGCTCCGTTCGCCGAGCTTGGCGCCCCCGAGCAGGAGCTCGCGATCCTTAGCCTCCTGGAGCTGCGAGCCGACATCGGCCTTCCCGGACCGCGGGCCACCGTCCCGGTCATGGCCGAGCTGGCCCGGCGTCATCCGACGCTCAACCTGTTGAACCTTGAAGCGGTCGCCGCCGCGATGGTGCTGGATGCCACGGTGTGGCTGTCGGCCCCGGCTACCGGCTTGCTACCTCCGGTACTGGATGTCGAGGGGTGCCGGTGGAGATCGGTCGCCGTCCCCTGAGCTGCAGCTCGCTGTCGATCCCATCCACGTTCGTCAGGGTGGCTGCGGGTATCGCCCCGTCTGTTTCCGCGGAAACGCAACGACCAAAGGCGCTCCGAGGGGACAACGGGGCGCGCCGGACCTGGTGCTTCCCGAACCGGCGACGGATTGACAACGTTTCTGTTGTCAATCCGTCGCTAGTTCGAGCGGGGGACTCGGGCGCGCCCAACTCGTCTCA
>JAODBP010000154.1 GCA_025464025.1 Actinomycetes bacterium
CGGGGCCGAGGGCGGCCAGCCGAGCCCGGAGGCGGCCGGCGCGGACGGCGAGCCACCCCAGGCCGGGCACGGCGGCCAGGCGCTCGGCCGACACGGCCTGGAACTCGCGGCGCAGGGCCTTGCGGGCCCGGAACAGCAGGGCCTCGACGGTCGAGTGGGGCACACCGAGCTGGCCGGCGATCTCGTCGTAGGTGAGCTCCCGCCGCTCGCGGAGCTCGAGCACCTCGGCGTGGCGGGGAGCGAGCCGGCCGAGCGCCCGGTCGAGGTTGGCCACGTCGGCCTGGAGGGCGAAGCGGGCGTCGTGGCCGTCGTCGACGCTGCCGAGGTCGATGTCGTCGCGGGGCTGGATGCGGCCCAGCCGGCGGACGTGGTCGATGCAGAGGCGGCCGGCGATCACCGTGAGCCACGGGTAGAAGCGGCGCTCGCCCGAGAGGTTGGGCAGGGCCCGCAGCGCCTTGACGAAGGTGTCCTGGGCCACCTCCTCGGCCGCCGCGGCACCGACCCGGCGCTCGCAGTACGAGCGGAGGCGGGCGAAGTAGGTGCGGTACAGCTCGTCGAACGCGGCGGCATCACCCGCCTGCCAGGCCTCGACCAGCATCCGGTCCCGCGTCAGATCGACGTCGTCCGCACGTATCGCCACGACTGCTCCTGGAATCCCCCGAACTGGAACGTCGCGAACGTTCGCCGCTGACGCCCCTGTCACCTCCTCGGGCGCGGCACCGCCGCCACGGGGGGCCGTCCGTGGCGGCGGGCGCACTACCGGGGGAACGGCCGGCGAAGCCGGAACTTGCGCGCGACCTCCCTACGATCGCCCGGTGCCCGCCGCGCCCTCCTACGACCTGCCCGAGGCGGCCATCGCCCAGGTGCCGGTCGAACCCCGGGACGCCGCCCGGCTGCTGGTCGACCGGGGCCCGGGAGCCGCACCCGACCACCGCACGGTCGCCGACCTGCCGTCGCTGCTCGGGCCGGGCGACGTGCTCGTGCTCAACGAGACCCGGGTGCTGCCGGCCCGGCTCCGGTTGCGGAAGGCCACCGGTGGTGCCGTGGAGGTGCTGCTGCTCGAGCCCGAGGGCGACGACCGCACCTGGTCGGCGCTGGTGCGGCCGAGCAAGAAGGTGGCCGAGGGGGCGACCTTCGAGGTGGGCGACGACCTCACCATCGAGGTCGGCGAGCGCCGGGACGGCACCCGCCTGGTGCGGCTGCACACCGACGACGTCGAGGCGGCGCTGCAGGCCCACGGCGAGGTCCCGCTGCCGCACTACCTGCACGAGGGGATCGCCGATCCCGAGCGCTACCAGACCGTGTACGCCACCCGCCCCGGTTCGGTGGCCGCCCCGACCGCCGGCCTCCACCTCACGCCCGAGGTGCTGGCCCGGTGCGAGGCGGCCGGCGCTGTGATCCACCGGCTCGACCTCACCGTCGGGCTCGGCACGTTCCAGCCGGTGACGGCCGAGCGGGTGGAGGACCACGAGGTCCACGAGGAGCCCTACGCCGTGCCCGAGGCGACGATGGCCGCCTGCGAGGCCGCCGAGCGGGTCGTGGCCGTCGGCACGACCACGGTCCGGGCGCTGGAGACCGCGGCCGCCACCGGCCAGCTCTCGGGCCGGAGCCGGCTCCTGATCCACGGCGCCTACGAGTGGCGGGTCGTCGACGCCCTCGTCACGAACTTCCACATGCCCCACACCACGCTGCTGCTGCTGGTCGAGGCGTTCATCGGCCCCCACTGGCGCGACCTCTACGCCACCGCCCTGGCCGAGGGCTACCGCTTCCTCTCCTTCGGCGACGCCATGTTCCTGGAAAGGGCCCGATGACGAACAAGACCGAGGTCAGCTTCACCGCCGACGACCTGGCGCCGCTGGTGGCGGCCCTCGACCCGGCCGGGTGGGTGAACTTCGAGCCCGATGTCGAGGACCCGCCGCCCGACCCGCCTCAGGGCTGGTTCGGCAACGTGTTCAGCAGCCGCGGGCCGGGCATGCCGATGGCCACGTGGCACCCGGGGGAGCGCTCGGCCGGGCTCGAGCACCCCGGCACGTCGAAGGTCGACCGGGTCGAGGTGCCGGCCGGGTGGGTCATCCGGCAGAACCACCCCCGGCGGGGGCTCGTCGTCCGCGTGCCGGCCGGGGTGGCCGACGCCGACGTGCTGCGCTGGCTGGTCGACCTGGGCGAGAAGCTCAGCCCGGTGCCGACCCACGGGAAGTGGCACGCCGTGGTGTTCTCGCCGTGACCTTGGCGGCGACCAAGGTCGAGGTCACGGCCACCGATGGGGATGCCCGCACGACGGTCGTCACCACGGCCCGGGGGAGCTATCCGACGCCGGCGTTCATGCCGGTCGGCACCCGGGGCGCCATCAAGCACCTGACGTCGGCCGACCTCGAGGACCTCGGTTCGGACTTCATCCTGTGCAACACGTACCACCTGATGCTGCGGCCTGGCGCCGACGTGGTGGCCGACCTGGGCGGCCTGCACGGGTTCATGGACTGGAAGGGCCACGTCCTCACCGACTCGGGCGGCTACCAGGTGTTCTCGCTGAACCCGAAGGTCGACGACGACGGCGCCGAGTTCCGCTCGACCTACGACGGCTCGACCCACCGGCTCACGCCCGAGACCGCCGTCGCCATCCAGGAGCAGCTCGGCGCCGACATCCAGATGGTGCTCGACGTGTGCGCCCCGCTCCCGTCGCCGCCGGCCGTGATCCGCCAGGCGCTCGAGCGCACCGCGGCCTGGGCGGCCCGGGCCAAGGCCGTGCACGAGCAGACCGCCTCCCGGCGTGAGGGAGAGCTCAGCCAGGCCCTGTTCGGCATCGTGCAGGGCGGGGTCGACGAGGCCATGCGCAAGGAGAGCGCCCAGCGGACGGTCGAGATCGGCTTCGACGGCTACGGCGTCGGCGGCCTGTCCGTGGGGGAGACCCAGGAGGAGATGCTGCCGGCCCTCGCCGCTGCCATGGCCGAGCTGCCGACCGACGTGCCCCGCTACTTCATGGGCCTGGGCGACCCGGTCGGGCTGGTCGAGGCCGTGGCCCGGGGCATCGACATGTTCGACTGCGTCCTGCCGACCCGCCACGCCCGCCACGGCCACCTCCTCACCGCCGAGGGCCGGCTCAACCTGCGCAACGCCCGCTTCGCCCGTGACCCGGAGCCGCCCGACCCCGGGTGCACCTGCCCGACCTGCGCCCGCTGGTCCCGGGGGTACTTGCGCCACCTGATGCTGACGAACGAGCCCACGGCCGGGCGTCTGCTCACGGTCCACAACGTCCACTGGACCCTCGACCTGGTGCGCCGGATGCGGGTCGCGATCGGGGCCGGCACCTTCGAGCAGCTCCGCCGGGAGGTCGTCGACGTCTGGGCATGATCCCTGCTCAGGGTCCGTGAGCCGGTAGGGTCACCCGCCGCATATGGGACTCCTCTTCTTCCCGCTCGTCATCGCCGCGATGTGGTTCCTGATGATCCGCCCGCAGCAGCAGCGGGTCCGCAACCAGCGCGCGCTCGTGGTCTCCCTGGAGGAGGGGCAGGAGGTCATCACCGCCGGCGGTCTCATCGGGACCATCACCGCCGTGCGCGACCGTGACGTGACGCTCGACCTGGGCGGGGGCATCGAGGTCAGGGTCCTGCGAACTGCCGTCTCGATGCGGCTCCCGGCCGAGTCCCCCGGCCCCGTGGAAGAGGACTGATGCGCAACCGCCGCAACGTCTCGTTGATCGTGATGCTGATCCTCGCCTTCGGGATGCTGGCCGGCACGATCGCGGCTGGCAACAAGCCTGAGCTGGGCCTCGACCTGCAGGGCGGCGCGTCGGTGGTGCTCCAGCCCCCGGCCGGCACGCCCAAGGGCACGATCAACCAGGCGATCGAGATCATCCGGAACCGCGTCGACGCCCTCGGCGTGGCCGAGCCCCAGATCAGCCGCCAGGGCAGCGCCGTGGTGGTCGAGCTGCCCGGTGTGAAGAACCAGGACAAGGCGCTGGCCCTGGTCGGCACCACCGCCGAGCTGCGCTTCCGACCCGTGCTCGGCGCGCTGGCCCCCGAAGGTGCCACCACCACGACGTCGAAGGCCACCACCACCACCACCACGGCGAAGCCGGGTGAGACGGCGACGCCGGCCACGACGACCACCAGCACCACGTCGACCACGGCGCCGAAGAACACGACGCGCGCGGACAACAAGGCCGACGCGCAGGTGATCCTGCCGGACAAAGACGAGGCCAACGGCCGCTACGCCCTCGGGCCGGCCGGCGCCGTCGGCAAGGCCATCTCCACGGCCCGGGCCTCGGTGACCCCGGCCGGCGAGTGGATCGTCGAGCTGGAGATGACCAGCGACGGCATCAAGGCCTTCAACACCGTCGCCGGTGAGTGCTACAGCAAGGCGGCGACCTGCCCGACCGGCCAGCTCGCCATCGAGCTCGACGGTGTCGTGCAGTCGGCGCCGACCATCCAGGCGGCGTCGTTCAAGCGCGACCAGATCCAGATCAGCGGCAGCTTCAAGGAGCGTGAGGCCAAGGACCTGGCCCTCGTCCTCCGCTACGGCTCGCTTCCGGTCCAGCTCAAGCAGCAGACCGTGCGCACGGTCTCGGCCAGCCTCGGCAAGGACTCGCTCCACGCCGGCCTGGTCGCCGGCATCATCGGCACGGCGCTGGTGCTGCTCTACATGCTGCTCTACTACCGGATCCTCGGCCTCGTGGTCATCGCCGGCCTCACCATCTGGTTCTCGCTCCAGTGGTCGATCATCTCCTACCTCGGCGTGCACAACGGCCTGGCCCTCTCGCTCTCGGGCGTGACCGGCATCGTCGTGTCCGTCGGCGTGACCGTCGACTCCTACGTGGTGTACTTCGAACGGTTGAAGGACGAGCTCCACGCCGGGCGCACCATGCGCTCGGCCATCGACTCGGCCTTCAAGCACTCGTTCCGCACGGTGCTGGTGGCCGACACGTCGGCCTTCCTCGCCGCCGCCATCCTGTACTTCCTCACCGTCGGCTCGGTCCGCGGCTTCGCCTTCTTCCTCGGCCTGTCGACGATCCTCGACGTGGTCGTGGCCTACTTCTTCAAGCGGCCGCTCGTCGCCCTGCTCGGCCGCTGGGGCCTGCTCCAGAAGTCGAAGTTCGTGGGCCTGCGAGCTCCCGTGGCCGAGACCGTCCGCCCCGGCCTCGGAGGGTCCGCTTCATGAGCACGCGTGAGGGCCTGTCCCGCCTCTACAACGGCCAGACCGACATCAACTTCATCGGCCGGTGGAAGCTCTGGTTCACCATCTCCGCCGTCGTCATCGTGATCGGCCTCGGCGGCCTGTTCGTCCGGGGCCTCAACCTCGGCATCGAGTTCGAGGGCGGCGTCTCCTGGGAGGTGCCGGCCCACGGCACCTCGGTGGCCGAGGTCAAGGACGCCCTGACCGGCACCGGGCTGGCGAACCCGAGCGTCCAGAGCCTCGGCAGCTCGGGTGGCTCGGTCATCCGGGTCCAGGCCGAGGAGGCG
Organism: Actinomycetes bacterium; assembly: GCA_025464025.1. The sequence continues at coordinate 5,457 of JAODBP010000154.1, forward strand.
GGCAAGACCGACGCCGAGAAGAAGGCGTTCAAGGACAAGGTCGACGCCGCCCTGGCCAAGGTCACCGGCTCGAAGACCTCGACGATCTCGTTCAACGAGGTCGGGCCGTCCTGGGGCAGCGAGGTGTCGAGCAAGGCGCTCCGCGCCCTCATCGTCTTCCTCGTCCTGGTGTCGGTGTACATCGCCTTCCGCTTCGAGTGGCGGATGGCGGCGGCCACCTTGGCCGCCCTCCTGCACGACATCCTGATCACGGTGGGCATCTACGCCGTGCTCGGCCTGCCGGTCACGCCGGCCACGGTGATCGCCTTCCTCACCATCCTCGGCTACTCCATCTACGACGGCATCGTGGTGTTCGACCGCGTCGACGAGAACGCCAAGCGACTCGGCTCGACGGGCACCACCACGTACTCCGACATGGTCAACCGGTCGATGAACGAGGTGCTGATGCGCACCTTGAACACGTCGATCACCGCCCTGCTGCCGATCCTGTCGCTGCTGGTGATCGGGTCGTTCATCCTCGGCGCCACCTCGCTCGAGGAGTTCGCCACCGCCCTGTTCATCGGCCTCCTGTCGGGGGCCTACTCGTCGATCTTCATCGCCTCGCCGGTGCTGGCCCTGCTCAAGGAGCGGGAGCCGAAGTGGCTCGCCGTGCGCCGTCGGCTCGAGGGCCGCTCGGGCCTCGCCGCCCCGGCCCGTGGACCGCTGCGCCCCAGTGGTGGCACGGCCACCGCCGTGCTGGAGGACGTCGAGGTCCCGACCGACGAGGTGCCGGCTCGCCCGGCGCCCACCACCGGGCCCATCCAGCCCCGCGGCCGCAAGAAGGGCAAGCGCCGCTGACCGCTGGCGAGCGGCCCAGAACTCCCCCTCGCGGCCGCTAGTTTGGGTGAGTGGACCCCCTCGCTGCGTACGTTCGGGACATCCCCGACTTCCCCCAGCCGGGCGTCACGTTCAAGGACATCACCCCGCTGCTGGCCGACCACGCCGCGTTCGCGTCGACCATCGACCGCATCGCCGAGGCCTACCGGGGTCGCCCGATCCACCGGGTGATCGGCATCGAGGCCCGGGGCTTCATCGTGGCCGCGCCGGTGGCCTACAAGTTCGGCGCCGGCTTCACGCCCGTGCGCAAGCCGGGGAAGCTGCCCTCCAAGGTCGAGCGGGAGGAGTACCTCCTCGAGTACGGCTCCGACATCCTCGAGATCCACGCCGACGCGGTGGCGCCGGGCGAACGGGTCCTGATCGTCGACGACGTCTTGGCCACCGGGGGAACAGCGGCGGCCACGGCGCGGTTGGTGGAGAGGCTCGGTGCGGAGGTCGTCGGCTTCGGCTTCATCATCGAGCTGGCCTTCCTGAAGGGCCGCGAGAAGCTTGATGGGCGCGAGATCGTCTCGCTCATCACCTACGAGTAGAGGAGCGGAGGAAGCATGGCGACCGTCGACCGGGTGCTTCCCTGGCGACGCGGCGCCCTGCCCGCGGAGGAGATCGCCCCCCTCCTGGCCGCCTTCCGCCTGCGTCACCCGAAGGCGTCCACCGCACTGATCAGCCGGGCCTACGCCGAGGCGGCCAACGCCCACACCGGGCAGCTCCGCAACTCGGGCGAGCCCTACATCGAGCACCCGCTGTCGGTGGCCATGATCGTGGCCGAGCTCGGCCTCGACGACGTCACCATCGCCGCCGCCCTGCTGCACGACGCCGTGGAGGACACCCGGCTGTCGCTCGACGAGCTGCGTTCGCACTTCGGCAACGACGTGGCCAACATCGTCGACGGCGTCACCAAGCTCGACCGCATCCGCTTCGACTCCAAGGAGGCGCAGCAGGCCGCGACCATGCGGAAGATGCTGGTCGCGATGGCCAAGGACATGCGCGTCCTGCTCATCAAGCTGGCCGACCGCCTCCACAACATGCGCACGATCGCCGCCCTGCCCAAGGAGAAGCAGGAGCGCATCGCCCAGGAGACCCTCGACGTCTACGCCCCCCTCGCCCACCGTCTGGGCATCGCCGGCATGAAGTGGCAGCTGGAGGACCTCGCGTTCGCCACGCTCCACCCGAAGCGCTACGCCGAGATCGAGCAGATGGTGTCGACCAGGGCGCCCGAGCGCGACATCTACCTGTCGCAGGTGGTGGACATGGTCCGCGGCCGCCTGACCGACGTGAAGATCGACGGCGAAGTCATCGGCCGGCCGAAGCACTACTGGAGCATCTACGAGAAGATGGTGGTCAAGCGGCGGGAGTTCGACGAGATCTACGACCTCGTCGGCATCCGCGTCCTGGTCGGCAGCGTGAAGGACTGCTACGCCGCCCTCGGCACCATCCACTCCACGTGGAAGCCGGTGCAGGGCCGGTTCAAGGATTACATCGCCATGCCCAAGTTCAACCTGTACCAGTCGCTGCACACGACCGTCGTGGGCCCCCAGGGCAAGCCCATCGAGTTCCAGATCCGCACCAAGGAGATGCACCAGCGGGCCGAGTTCGGCATCGCCGCTCACTGGAACTACAAGGAGGCCGCCCCCGTCGCCGACGTCGGCTGGCTGAACCGCATCGTCGACTGGCAGCAGGAGACCGACGACCCCAAAGAGTTCATGGAGTCGCTGAAGGTCGACCTCGAGCAGGACGAGGTCTTCGTCTTCACCCCCAAGGGCGATGTCGTCACCATGGCCCTCGGCGCCACCCCGATCGACTTCGCCTACGCCATCCACACCGACGTCGGCCACCGCTGCATCGGCGCCCGGGTGAATGGCCGCCTCGTCCCCCTCGACTCGGAGTTGAAGTCGGGCGACCGGGTCGAGATCTTCACGTCCAAGGTGGAGGGCGCCGGCCCGTCGCGGGACTGGATGCAGATCGTGGCCACGCCCCGGGCCCGCAACAAGATCCGGCAGTGGTTCAGCCGGAGCCGGCGGGAGGAGGCGATCGAGACCGGCCGGGAGGACCTGGTCCGCCACATGCGGCGGGAGGGCCTGCCGGTCCAGAAGCTGTCGAACTCGGCCCTGCTGGCCAAGGTGGCGGTCGACCTCAACTACGCCGACGTCGACGCCCTGCACCAGGCCATCGGCGAGAACCACGTCTCGGCCCAGTCCGTGGCCCAGCGCCTGGCCCGGGAGCTGCGGGGCGGCGACCACGAGGACCAGCTGCCGACGACGGTCAGCCGCCCGGCCCGCTCCCGGGTCCAGGGCTCGGGCGGGGTCCACGTCGAGGGACTCGACGACGTCATGGTCAGGTTGGCGCTGTGCTGCACGCCCGTGCCGGGAGACGAGATCGTGGGCTTCGTCACCACCGGCCGGGGGGTGTCGGTCCATCGGGCCGACTGCGCCAACGCGGTGACCCTGACCACCAGCATGGGCGAGCGCCAGATCGAGGTGGAGTGGGACGGCGCCCGGGCCGGCGTGTTCGTCGCCTCCATCGAGGTCGAGGCCCTGGACCGGGCCCGCCTCCTGGGCGACGTGTCCACCGCCCTGGCCGACCACCATGTCAACATCGTCGCCTCTTCCACCCACACCGGGGCCGACCGGGTGGCCCGGCTGCGGTTCGACTTCGAGCTGGCCGACCCGTCGCACCTGGACGCCCTTCTCCGGTCGGTGAAGAAGGTCGACTCGGTCTACGACGCCTACCGCGTCCTGCCCGGATCCCGGAAGTAACTCCGGGAGAGGTTTCCCCGGTACCCGGTAGCGTTGGCCCGATGGCCGAATTCCGATCCCCGGTGGGGACACGCGACGTCCTGCCGCCCGAGTCGGGGCGCTGGGAGCGGCTCGTCGGCGTGTTTGCCAGCGTCGTCGAGCGGGCGGGGTACGGGCTGGTGCTTAGCCCCATGTTCGAGGACGTGGCCGTGTTCGAGCGGGTCGGCGAGGGCACCGACGTCGTGCGCAAGGAGATGTACGACTTCGAGGACAAGGGCGGCCGGCGCATCGCCCTGCGCCCCGAGGGGACGGCATCGGTCGTGCGGGCCTATGTCCAGCACCGGCCGACCCCGCCGTTCAAGGCCTGGTACGCGGCCCCCAACTTCCGCTACGAGCGCCCCCAGGCCGGGCGGTTCCGCCAGCACCACCAGCTCGGGGTCGAGGCGCTGGGCACCGACGACGCCGATCTCGACGTGGAGGTGGTGGCCCTGGCCTGGTCGATCTGCACGGCCGGCGTGGGCCTCTCCCGGGTGACGCTGCTGCTCAACTCGCTGGGCGACGACGTGTGCCGCCCCGGGTACCTGGAGATGCTGCGGTCGTACCTCGGGTCGCAGGCCCTGTGCGACGAGCACGTCGGCCGCTGGCAGGAGAACCCGCTACGGGCGCTCGACTGCAAGCGCGACGCCTGCCGGGCCGCCACC
>JAODBP010000259.1 GCA_025464025.1 Actinomycetes bacterium
TGGGCCGGCGTCTCCTACGCCCCGCTCAACTACCGCCTGCCCGCCGCCGCCCGCGCCCAGCTGCTCGAGCGCCTGGGCACCGACTACGTGGTCGACACCGACTGCGCCGGTGGCTGGCTCGACGGCCTGCGCGCCGGCGCCGGTGACGACGTCCCGGCCTACCCCGAGGAGCCGGCGCACCCAGCCATCCTGCTGTTCACCAGCGGCACGTCGGCGGAGCCGAAGGCCGCGGTGCTCGACCACGACAACCTGCTCGCCTACATCCTCAACGCGGGCGACTTCATGTCGGCTGACGAGGACGAAGCCGTGCTCATGGTCGTGCCGCCGTTCCACATCGCCGGCGTGGCCGGGATGCTCTCCTCGATCTACGCCGGCCGCCGCATCGTGCCGCTGGCCAAGTTCAGCCCCGAGGAGTGGCTCGACACGGTCGCCGCCGAGCAGGTCACCCACGCCATGGTCGTGCCCACCATGCTGGCCCGGATCGTGGCCGTGATGGAGGAGCGCGGCGGCGTCGAGCTGCCGTGCCTCCGCACGCTCTCCTACGGCGGGGCCCGCATGCCGATCCCGGTGCTGGAGCGGGCGCTCGAGCTGTTCCCGAACGCCGGGTTCGTCAATGCCTACGGCCTCACCGAGACGTCGTCCACCGTGGCCCTCCTCGGGCCCGACGACCACCGCACCGCCTTCGCCGGCGACCGCAAGCGCCTCGCCTCGATCGGCACGCCGCTGCCCGGCATCGAGTTCGAGTGCGTCGACGACGACGGCAACCCCGTCGCCCCCGAGGTCGAGGGCCGCATCCGCATCCGAGGCGAGCAGGTGTCGGGCAAGTACGTGGGCCAGGAGGGTGGCGTCGACGCCGACGGCTGGCTGATCACCGGCGACATCGGCACCATCGACGCCGACGGCTACATCTACATCCACGGCCGGGCCGACGACGTGATCATCGCCGGCGGCGAGAACATCTCCCCCTCCGAGATCGAGGACTGCCTCCTCCGCCACCCCAACGTCACCGGCGCCGCCGTCATCGGACTCCCCGACCAGGAGTGGGGCGAGAAGGTCGCCGCCATGGTCACCACCAACGGCGTCGTCGACCCCGACGAGCTCACCGAGTGGGTCCGCAAGGACCTCGGCGGCCTCAAGTCGCCCAAGCTCGTGGTCATCACCGAGGAGCTCCCCATGACACCGACCGGCAAGATCCTGCGCCGCGAGGTGCGGAGCTCGCTCCAGTCGTGAAGGCAGCCACCGTCCGCACCGACGAGTCCACCCGGGCTCGCATGCTGGCGGCGGCCGTCGAGTGCATCCTCGAGGAGGGCTACTACCGGGCCTCCTCCAACCGGATCGCCAGCCGGGCCGGCGTGACCTGGGGTGTCATCCAGTACCACTTCGGCACCCGCGAGCAACTCCTGCTGGCGGTGGTGCGTGACGGCGCCGAGGACCTGCGCCACCACCTCGAGCAGGCCACGATCACCGGCGACACCGTCGAGGCCCGCCTCGCCGCCCTGGCCGACGTGATCTGGGCCCACTACCGCCGCCCCGAGTTCCTGGCCCGGGTCCAGGTCCTGCTCAACCTGAGCAAGGACCCCCGCACCAGCGACGACACCGTCGCCGCCCTGGCCGAGACCGAGGGCCAGGTCGGCATCCTGCTCCAGTCGCTGGTCGACCAGGTGGTGCCCGGCCGCGACGGCCTCGGCATCGTGATGTTCGAGCTCATGCGGGGCGCGGCCGTCGGCGAGGGCCTCATGGAGGCGCTCCCCCGGGCCGGTGCCCGCAAGCCCGTGCGCGACACGCGGGAGACGCTCGTGCGAGCCCTGTCGCTGCTGGTCACCTAGGTCTCGCCGTGACCGCGGTCGAGGCACGACCCAGCGCGCCTGCGCAGGCCGCCCGGCCGCGGGACCGCTTCCTCGACGTCGTCCGCTCGATCGCAGTCGTCCGGGTGATCGCCTGGCACACGTGGGGCGCACCGTTCCTCTCGTGGCTGGTGGCGGCCATGCCGGCGATGTTCTTCGTCACCGGCTCGCTCCTGGCCGCCAGCCTCGACCGCCGCTCGCCCCGGGCCGTCGTGGTCGACCGGCTGCGCCGCCTGCTCGTGCCGTTCTGGGTGTTCGGCGTGGCGGCGCACCTCGCCATGACGTGGGCGTGGCGGGTGCACCCGGGCCCGGCCACCCGCATCCCGTGGTGGCAGCCCTTCGCCTGGATCCTCCCGGTGGTCGACCCGGTCGGCACGCCGTGGGAGGCGACGTGGCTGTCGCGCCCGCTCTGGTACCTGCGGGTCGTCCTCTGGCTGCTGGCCGCCGCGCCGCTGCTGCGGCGGTTCCAGCGCCGGGCCGGGCTGGCCGCCTGCGCCGTGCCGGCCATCCTGACGGTGTGCGCCGAGCTGGCCGCGACCCACGGCTGGCTGGCCGGCCACCCGCTGGTGCGGTTCCACCTGACCGACGCGGCCACCTACAGCACGTTCGTGCTGCTCGGGTTCTGGCACCACGACGGGGGGACGCGCAGCATCCCGACCCGCACCCGATGGTGGCTCGCCGGCGCCGGTGCCGTCGCTGCCGTCTCGTGGGCCGTGACCCTCGGCCCGTCGAGCGGGATCGTGAACGACTCGCCGGTCCTGCTGCTCACCGTCGGGTGGGCCTGGCTCTGGGCGTTCCTCGCCCTGGAGCCGAAGCTGGCCGACCTCGGCACCGGGCACCGCACCCGACCGGCCGTCGACTGGCTGGCCCGCCGCAGCCTCACCATCTACCTGTGGCACACCACGGCGATCGTGGCCGCCTACGCCATCCTGGCCCACTCGCACCTGGCCACCGTCGTGCGGGTGCCGCTCACCGCCCTGTTCGTCGCCGTCGGCGTGCTGCTCGCCGCCCTGCTCGTGGGCTGGGTCGAGGACCGTGCGGCCGGCCGGGCCGGGCGCTTCTGGCCCGGCGTGCGGGTGCCGGGGCGCCACGTCATCACCGGCACCGTGGTCCTCACCCTGGCCTGGGCCGGGCTGGCCCTGGTGCCCCGCGACCACGCCGCCGAGTACACGCCGCCGCCGCCGTCGGCCCGGCCACCCGAGCTGGTGTTCAGCGCCCAGGCCGCCGAGCCGGAGCTGACCACCACCACCACGGTCGCCGCACCGACGACGACCGTCCCGCTGACGCAGGGGCAACGCATCGAGCAGGCGCTCGCGGCGTTCCAGGCCCAGTGGCACGACGACACCATCGCCGGGCTGGCCTTCACGGTCCGCGACGGGTTCCGGTGGTCGGGCGCCGTCGGCACCGGCTTCGACGCCGACGACGTGGTCGCCGCCGCCAGCGTCACCAAGTCGGTCACGTCGATCCTCGCCAACCAGCTCGCCGACGAGGGCCGCATCGACCTCGACGCCCCGATCACCTCGCTCGCCGGGGTACCGACCTGGCCGGCCCAGGCCGGCATCACCATGCGGATGCTGCTCGAGCACACGTCCGGGCTCCTCAGCTACGGCGAGGTCAAGGGCTTCGACCCGAAGGCGAGGTACACGCCGGCCGCCGCGGTCGCGCTCAGCCTCAAGGCGCCCTTCACCGATCGACCCGGCACCCACCCGGGCTACTCGAACAGCGGCTACCTCGCCGCCGGCATCGTCCTGGAGCAGGTCACCGGGCGGCCGTACGCCGACCTGGCCCGGGACCGGGTGTTCCGCCCGCTCGGCATGTCGACCGCGACGATCGACGTGTCGCCCGGGCCCGGGTTCGTCGGCCACGCCTCGGGCGGGCTGCGGGCCAGCCTGTCCGACCTCGGCCGGCTGGCCCGGGCGACGTACCGCGAGGGCACGCTGGTGAGCGGCGCCGCCTTCGAGCGGATGCTGCCGAGCAAGACGCAGCCGGGCATGGGCATCGCCGGGTTCTGCCCGTGCACCGAGGAGGGCGGCATCACCGCGGTGGGCCACGACGGCGGCGTCGTGTCGGCCCGGCTGTTCCGTGACGTCGGCGTCGTCGTGGTGCTCCGGTACACCCAGGGCATCTACGACACCGAGGCCCGCCGGGACGCGGCCTACGAGCTCGACCACCTCGTCGCCCGCATCGCCGCCGGCGCCGCGTAGGTTCAGTCCATGACCGACCAGCCGCTCGCCGGCCGTCGGGCGCTGGTCGTCGGGGGTGGGAGCGGGATCGGTCTCGCCACGGCCCGGCTGCTGGCGGCCGACGGCGCCCACGTCACCCTCGCCGGCCGCACGGTGTCGAAGCTGGAGGAGGCCGCGGCCACCATCGACGGCTCGGTCCGCGTGGTCGGCTGCGACGTGCTCGACGCCGGCGACGTGCGCAACGCCGTGGCCGTCGCCGAGGGCGAAGACGGCCTGCACATCGCCGTCACCGTGCCGGGCGGCGGGCCGTTCCGGCCGGTGCTGGGCTACGAGGACGACGAGCTGGACGAGGCCATCCGGGCCAACATCCGCCCCCAGTTCCTGGTGCTCAAGCACGCCGGCGCGGCGATGGTGCGGGCCGGTGGCGGCTCGGTGGTGGCCGTGTCGTCGACGGTGGCCGACTTCCCCATGCCGTTCAACGCCGGGTACTCGGTGGGCAAGGCCGGCGTCGACCAACTCGTGCGGATCGCCGCCGACGAGCTCGGCGCGGCCGGCGTGCGGGTCAACGCCGTGCGACCGGGACTCACCGCCACCGACTCGACCGCCCGCATGGTGTCGAACCCCGACCTGGCCGGCCGGTTCCTCGAGCAGGTGCCGTTGGGCCGCCTGGGTCAGCCGGTCGACATCGCCGGCGCCATCCGCTACCTCGCCGGCCCCGAGTCGTCGTGGGTCACCGGTCAGATCATCACCGTCGACGGCGGCAACACCCTCCGCCGCTTCCCCGACCTCACCGACCTCGCCCGGGCCACGCTCGGCGAGGAGACCTTCGACTCGATCATGCGCGGCGAGGTCCCCCGCTGAGACCTTGACCGATTTCGCTACGCTACGGTAGCGTAGCGTTCATGGATCCCCGGGTGGCCCGCTCTCGTGAGGCGGTGATCCGGGCCGGGATCGAGCTCGTCGCCGACGGCGGGGTCCGGGCGTTCTCGGTCGAGGCCGTGGCGGCCCGATCGGGCGTGGCCAAGACCACGATCTACCGCCACTGGCCGGCCCGGCGCGACCTCCTCAACGAGGTCTTCGACTCGTTCGACAGCCACACCCCGACCCCCGATACCGGGTCGCTGCGCGACGACCTCCGCTCGCTCGCCCGTGGCCTGGCCGTCGAGCTGGCCGAGGCCGACTGGGCCAGGAGCCTCACCGCCCTGGTGGGCGAGGCCGAGCACGACCGCGACCTGGCCGAGGTCCACGTCCGGCACGTCCGCCACGAGATGACCGCCATCCGCGAGGTGCTCGAACGGGCCCAGGACCGCGGCGAGCTCGCCCCCACCATCGACATCGAGCTCGCGGCCGAGCACGTCGTCGGCGCCCTCTTCTTCCGCAGGCTCGTCCTGCACGACACGAACACCCGGCGGGAGGTCGACCAGCTCGTCGACCTGGCCCTCGCCGGGCTCGCTCCGCGAACGGAGTCCACATGACCGCCACTGCCCAACCGACCCGCACGACGCCCGACCCGAAGCGCTGGCTGGCGCTCGTCGTCCTGTCGAGCTCGCTGTTCATCATCGTGCTCGACAACACGATCGTGAACGTCGCCGTCCCCACGATCATCCGGGAGCTGCACACCGACGTGTCATCGCTCCAGTGGGTGATCTCGGGCTACTCGCTCGTGTTCGCCTCGCTGCTGATCAGCTTCGGGCGCATCGGCGACATCGTCGGGCGCCGGCGCATGTTCTTCATCGGCGCCGCCCTCTTCGGCATCGGTTCGCTCGTCGCCTCCGAGGCCAACGGCTTCGCCCAGCTCTTCATCGGCGAGTCGATCATCGAGGGCATCGGCGCGGCGATGATGCTGCCCGCCACGCTCGCCATCATCTCGGCCACGTTCCAGGGCCGGGAGCGGGGCCCGGCCTTCGCGGTGTGGGGCGCGGTCGCCGGCGGCGCCGGGGCCCTCGGGCCGTGGATCGGCGGCATCCTCACCACCGACTACTCCTGGCGCTGGGCGTTCCGGGTGAACGTGATCATCGCCCCACTGGCGATCATCGCCGCCGTCCTCGTCGTGCGGGAGTCGAAGGACGAGCGGGCCAAGGGCATCGACCCGCCCGGCGTGGTCGTGGTGACGCTCGGCCTGCTCGGCGTGGTCTTCGGCATCATCGAGGCCAGCCGCTACGGGTGGTTCAAGGCCATCGGCAGCACCAAGGTCCTCGGCCTGTCGCCGGTGCCGTGGTCGATCGTCGCCGGCGTCGTCCTGCTCACCACCTTCGTGCTGGTCGAGATGCGACGGGCGGAGGCGGGCAAGCCCGTCGTGTTCGACTTCCGCGACCTGGTGCACAAGGGCTTCCGCTACGGCCTCATCAACACCGCGGTGCTGGCCATGGGCGAGTTCGGCGCCTTCTTCGTGCTGCCGATCTTCATGCAGGCCGGCCTCCACCTCTCGGCCATCCGCGCCGGCACGTGGCTGCTCCCCGCCGGCATCTCCGCCTTCCTCGGCGGCGGGCTGGGCGGCGCGCTCAGCCGCCGGTTCGGCCCCAAGTACGTGATCACCGTGGGTCTGGTGCTCGAGTCGGCCGGCATCTTCGGCTACGTGCTCGCCTTCAGCGACCACACCACCTTCCTGTCGCTCCTCCCGGCACTCGTGCTCCACGGCATCGGCATCGGCTTCGCCACCAGCCAGCTCACCAACGTGGTGCTGAGCGACATCCCGCCCCAGAAGGCCGGCTCGGCCTCCGGTGCCGCCGGAATGGTGCGCCAGGTCGGCACCGCCCTCGGAATCGCCCTCATCGGCGCCATCTTCCTGTCGCAGGCCAGCAGCAACATCAAGGACGACCTCGACGCCGACCCGAACATCCCGGCGGCGGTGAAGGCCCAGATCGTCGACGGCATCGAGAACGGCGTCGGTGGCGGCGAGGCGCCGGCGGGCGCCGATCCGAGGATGGCCGACCTCATCTCCAGCGGCGTGGCCGATGCCTCCAAGCCGGCCGTCGGCTTCGCCGGCGCCGTGGTGCTCCTGGGCGCGCTGCTCTCGATGCTCGTGCCCAACATCCCGCCCGACACGCCCCCCGGCGGCCTCCTCGAGGCCGAGGGCGCGAAGGCTCCCGCCCACTGATGTGACACTGGAGCCGTGCGGTGGGCGGCGGTCCTCCTGGTGCTGGCGACCCTGGTCGGCTGCACGTCGGACGAACCCCATCCGCCCGCGGCCCCGGTCGCCGCGCCCACGACGCCACCCTCGCCCTTCACCGTCGGTTGGGTGCCGGACGGGTTCGCGCCGACCGCCTTCGGGCGCGGCATCCGAACCCAGGGCTGGGACATCGACGAGACCGGCACCGACGAGCCGTTCACGGTCCTGACGAACGATGCCGACGAGCTCGTGGTCGTGTCGACCACCGGCTACGCCGGCTACCAGGGCGGGCTGGACCAGGCCTCGGTCACCTCCTGCTGCGGCGACAACGGCCCGCCCGTGGACCTGACGGTCGACGGCAAGCGGGCGATCCTCGCGCCGCCCCACCGCGCCCGTCGCACGGCGGAGCTCCTGGTCGCCGTGACGCCGGAGGTCGCGGTCCGGGTCATCGCGCCGGGCTGGGGCCGGGATCGCCTGATCGACCTCGTCCGCCGCACGGCGATCCCGAAGGACCACCAGGTGGCGCCCGCTGTCTCGCCGCCCGACGGGTGGCGCGTGCTGGGTGGCGTCGATGCCCCGCTGCTCCTCGCCGCGACGACGTTCGCACCGTCCAGCACCTTCCACCAGGACGGCCGGGTCGCGTTCGACTCCCCCGAGGGCAGCTGGGCGGCCACGTGGACGAGGGGCAGCGACGTGCTCCTGGTCGCAACCGTGCCGGGCACCGACCCGACGCCGCTGGTCGGGCTCGACCGCTGGCCCTGGCGGACGTCGTCGATCGACCAGCGCGAGGGTGGGGTGGTCCTCCATCGGGACCACTCGACCGCGGCGCTCCGACGCCGGGCGGGCGGCGATCTCGTCGTCGTCGTGTCCTCGTACCAGAGCCACCTCACCGCCGACGAGCTCTGGCGGGTCGCCGGTACCGTCCGGTCGACCACCGACCCGGCGTGGGCGCAGGCGCGCGCCGCCGCGTGGGGCGCACCGCCGAAGGTCGACGCCGGAGAGGTCGAGGCCCTACGCGGGAGCCGGCCCGGCTACGACTGGCTGCTCCAGGCCCACAGCGCCGCCCCGCTCGTCCCCGGTGCGTTCTGGCCCCACGACTGCCTGAAGCTCTCGACCTTCGAGTACGCCTGCAGCCAGGCGGTGTACCCGAAGGACGCGACCCTCCAGTTCTCGACGCCGCACGGCGACCACGCCGTGGTGGTCCAGACGCGCACCGACGCGGTGGCGGTCCGCATCACCGACGCGGCGTCGACGCAGACGGCGCGCTTCACCCGCCTGCCCGGTGAGGTCCCCAACCGCGTCGCCGTCCTGTTCGGTCCCGGCTACGGCGTCGGCGGCCTCACGTGCGAGCAGCCCGGTGGCCCGCTGCCGAACCTGAAGGTCGAGCTGCTCGACACCGCCGGCCGGGCGACCTGCGTGCACTTCTAGGTGGGCGGGCCGCCGCCGGGCAGCAGGCCCCACTTGGGCGAGACGGCGGGGTAGCGGGGCGTGCGGACCCGACCGATGCCCGGCCAGTCCTCGACCCTGTAGATCTGGTTGTGCTCGACCTGCTCGTCGACGAGGTGCTCGTCGATCGACAGGCACGGCGCGGCGGGCACGTCGTGCTGGCGGAACGCCTCGAGCCAGTGCTCGAGCGGCTTCTCCGACGTGACCGGGCCGAACAGCTCGAGGATGCGGCGCAGCAGGGCAGCGTTGTCGGGCTGGGCGAAGAGGTCGGCGGCGAACTCGGGGTGGCCGATCGCCTCGCACGACCGCTTGATCTGCCGCCCGCTCACCCCGGCCACCACGAAGAACCCGTCGCTGGCCGGGATGGCGGCCTGCGACAGGGCGTGGGCGTGGCGGGCCTCGGCCGGCTGGTGGTCGAGGAACATCCGGTTGACCATGAGGTCGGGGAAGTGGGCGTAGGCGGCGGCATCGAGCATGGCCACGTCGAGGCGGTCGCCCTCCCCCGTCCGCTCCCGGACGAACAGGGCGGCGAGGATGGCCTGGGTGGCCAGCATCGGCGTGAGCTTGTCGATCGGGTAGCCGACGGCGACCGTCTTGCCCTCGACCCGGGAGCCCGAGTCGGTCAGGCCGGAGCGGGCCTGGATCACCGTGTCGAACGCCGGCTCGTCGGCCCGGGGCCCGGTCGGGCCGTTGCCGCTGATCCAGCAGCGCACCAGGCGGGGGTTGCGGGCGGCGAGCACGTCGTCGCCGATGCCGAGGCGCTCGGCCACGTCGGGCCGCCAGTTCGACACGAGCACGTCGGCCTCGTCGAGCAGGGCCAGCACCTGCTCCCGCCCCTCGTCGGACTTGAGGTCGACCCGCAGGCAGCGCTTGCCCCGGTTGCACGCGGCCCAGACCGAGGCGAAGGGCGTGGTCGGCCGGCCGAAGCCACGGTAGGGGTCACCGGTCGGCGGCTCGACCTTCACGACCTCGGCGCCGAGGTCGGCCAGGGCCATCGCGGCCAGCGGGCCGCTGAGGTAGCTGGCCATCTCGACGACCTTGATCCCCTCGAGCGGCTTCATCAGTAGCTGCGGGGCAGCCCGAGGACGTGCTCGGCCACGTAGTTGAGGATCATCTCCTGGGAGACGGGCGCGATCTTCATCAGCCGCGACTCCTTCCAGTACCGCTCGACGTCGTACTCGGTGGCGAAGCCGAAGCCGCCCATCGTCTGCATGGCCCGGTCGGCGGCGAAGTGGCCGGCCTCGGCGGCGAGGTACTTGGCCAGGTTGGCCTGCTCGCCGCACGGCTCCCCGGCGTCGTAGAGGGCGGAGGCCTCCCGGACCACCAGCTCGGCGGCGTGGAGGTGGGCGTAGGCCTCGGCCAGCGGGAAGGCGATGCCCTGGTTCTTGCCGATGGGCCGGTCGAAGATGATGCGCTGGTTGGCGTAGTCGACGGCCTTGCGGATCGACACCTTGCCGATGCCCAGCGCCTCGGACGCCACGAGGATGCGCTCGGGGTTGAGCCCGTCGAGCAGGTACTTGAAGCCCTTGCCCTCCTCGCCGACCCGGTCGTCGATCGACACCGGGTGGTCGTCGTAGAGCACCTCGCACGAGGCCACCGCGTTGCGTCCCGCCTTCGGGATGGGGCGGATGTCGACGGTCGGGGCCTGGAGGTCGGCCAGCAGGAGCGTCATGCCGTCGGTCTTCTTGGCGCACTCCTCGATCGGCGTGGTGCGCACGAGGAGCAGGACCTTCTGGCAGTCCTGGGCCTTGGTGGTCCAGACCTTGCGGCCCCGCACCACGTAGGTGTCGCCGTCGAGCGTCGCCTTGCAGGAGATCGCCGCCGTGTCGGTGCCGGCGTCGGGCTCGGTGACGCCGAACGCCACGTGCAGGTCGCCCTCGGCCACGGCCGGCAGGTACTTCCGCCGCATGGCCTCGGACCCGTGCTTCACGACCGCGTTCATGCCGAAGACCGACGTGTGCAGCGCGGAGCAGCCGTTCATCGCCGCACCGGATGCCGCGACCTCCTCCAGGACGATCGACGCCTCGGTGATGCCGCGCCCGCCGCCGCCGTACTCCTCGGGGATGGCGATGCCGATCCAGCCGCCCTCGGCCATCGCCGCGTAGAAGTCCCACGGGAACCGGTGCTCGGCGTCGCACTCGCGCCAGTAGGCGTCGTCGAACCGCTTGGTCAGCCGGCGGATGCCGTCGCGGATGTCGTCCCAGTCCTCGCTCATGCGACCTTCCCGATCGTGGCCTCGCCGGTGGCGGTGTCGATGACGGCGTAGGTGCCGATGCGGTCGGCCTGCCGGGGCTCGCCCAGCGAGCCGGGGTTCACCACGAGCGTCCGACCGAACGTCTGCACCATCGGCTCGTGGGTGTGGCCGACGACGAGGATGTCGACACCCAGCCCGTCGGCCTCCTTCCACTTGGGGTTGTGGGCCCGGAGGTAGTCGCCGTAGGGCTCCCACGGGCTGCCGTGCACCATGCGGATGCGCCGCCCGTCGACGAACGTCTCGTGCCGGAAGCCGAGGTCGGCCAGCCAGGCCAGCTCCTCCTCCTCGACGTGGTCGGCCGTGCGGGCGTTGACCCCGGCCGGGCTGAGCAGCACCGAGTCGTGGTTGCCCAGCACCGCGGTGGCGCCGGCCTTGCGCAGCAGCCGCACGGCCTCGGACGAGAAGCGGTACTCGTGGACGATGTCGCCGGCGCACCACACGACGTCGGCCTCGTCCTCGAAGCGGCGCAACGCCACCTCGAGGTTCGCCACGTTGCCGTGCACGTCCGACACGACGCCGATCCTCATTCGCGCTCGTTCACGACCCCGGTGGCGATCAGCTTCTCCACCCGCTCGTCGTCGTAGCCCAGGTCGGCGAGGACCTTCCGGCTGTCCTGGCCCGGCACCAGCGGCGGGCCCTGGATCCGCCCGGGCGTGTCGTCGAGGTCGAAGAGGAGGCCCATCACCTCCATCTTGCCGACCAGGAGCTGGTCGTACGAGGTGACCCAGCCCTTGTCGATGATCTCGGGGTCGTCGAACAGCGAGAGGACGAAGTCGGGATCGGACACCTCGCACGGCACGCCGGCCGCGTCGAGGGCGGTGAACCACTCGGCGGCGGTGCGGTCGGTCATGGCCGACGATCCCACCACGTCGTGGAAGGCACGGAGGTGATCGTCGCCGACGAGCGCGACGCAGAGCCAGCCGTCGGCCGTCTCGTGGAGCCGGTACCGGTCGCCCCAGCCGAGCTGCATGTCGTCGAGCTCCGGCCGCCCGCTCGGCGTGCCGTCGAGGGCGACGGAGGCCATC
>JAODBP010000159.1 GCA_025464025.1 Actinomycetes bacterium
AGCTCGAGGAGGTTGCCGTCGGGGTCGCGGAAGTAGACGGACGTCCCCCGCTCCCCGTTCGACGCCGGCCGGGGCACCGGACCGTCGACCACGGCGACGTCGTTGGCGGCCAGGCCGGCCAGGATCTCCTCGACCGGGCCGGCGTAGCGGAAGCACAGGTCGGCCGAGCCCGCGGTCGGGGCATCGGCGTGAGGGGCGGCCGGCTTGGCCGCCGGGTGGATGCTCATGCGCGACGCGCCGACCTGGAGCAGGGCGATCGGCAGCTCGCCGGCGAGGAACTGCTCGAGCAGCATCGGCGTGGCGCCGAGCACCCGCTCGTACCAGCGGACCGTCGCCTCGACGTCGGCGACGGTGATGGCCACGTGGTCGAAGCCCTCGACGGGCATC
The DNA here is from genome assembly GCA_025464025.1 of Actinomycetes bacterium. The sequence continues at coordinate 388 of JAODBP010000159.1, forward strand.
AATCGGCCAAGCGAGAGGCGGCGAGCAGCTCCACGAGCGGACCGTACTGCTGCCCGCCGGTGATGTCGGAGTCGGCCAGCTCGCCGCTGGCCACCGGCCGGGGGAAGCTCACCTTGATGGCGTGGATCGACTCACCGAGATGGACCTCGACGTCGTCGGTGGCCACGCCGTAGAGCTCGGCGAACGTGTCCGGCGTGACGAGCCCGGAGTCGAGCACCCGGTGGTAGGCGGCCTCGTCGTGGCAGAACAGGTCGATCGTCAGCATGAACGGCCCGGCGTCCTTGCTGCGGATCAGGCGGAACACCTCGGTCAGCTTGGGCACCCGGTCGAGCAGCGTGTCGCGGTCCATCACCCGACCTCCTCGGTCTCGATGCGGAAGACCTCCATCGGGTCGTCGAGCACCAGGGCGTGGTTGAGGGTGAACCGGAACGCCGGCCCCCGGTCGACCACCGGCGCGCTGTACGGGTGGGCGAACGTCGTCATCGACCCGCCGCTCCACCCCTTGATCGGCCAGTGCAGGGCCACGTGGTAGGCGGCCCGGGCCATGGCCGAGGCCTCCTCCTGCGTCTCCCCCACCACGTCGAGCACGATGACCGCCTCGTAGGGGATCACGCTCGAACGGCCGACCGTGCCGTCGGCTCCATAGGTGCGGAGCTGCACCTGGAACTCGCCGCCGGCCACCTCCTTCAGCCGGGTGCGCAGCCGGTCCTCGACCTCGGCGCACCACTGCGGGAGCTGGCGGAGCAGGAGCGGGTCGCGCACCGAGCCCCAGAACGACGAGAGGAAGCCGAGCGGCGCCGCCCCTTCGAGCTTCACCGTGTACTGGGCCGACGGCGTCCACGTGCCGCCGTCGATGCGGACCCGGCGGTCGTCGATGGCGGTGTAGGTCGCCACACTGGAATCGAGCACGCCTGACGGCATGATCAGCCGGTACGGGTCGGACACCTCGTAGAACGTGTGGGCCGCCACGCTGGCCGGCGTGCACCGCACGTTCGGGTCGAGGGCCTCGAGCACGACGCCGTCGTCGTCGAACGTGACGAGGAGCGAGTCCTGGCCGCTGCGGTTGAGCGCGGCGGCCGCCCCGCACTCGGCGATCTTCGCCGCGTTCCAGACGTTGGCCGGGTCGAAGCCGGCGGCCAGCGGGATGGCGGCGTAGATGGCGGCGTCGGCCACCCGGCCGATGAGGATCACGTCGGCCCCGGTGTCGAGGGCGGCCTGCACCTGCTCGGCGCCGGCCATGGCCACGATGTGGCCGCCGGCCCGGAACGTCTCGGCGCTGATCGCCGGCGCGCCGGGCAGCGTGACGTACTGGTCGGCCTCGTACTTGCGCACCAACAGGTCGCGGTCGGGCTCGGTGAACACGCACGCCACCTTGAGCCGCCAGCCCTCGGCCGTGGCGATGCGCCGCACCATCTCGAGGTAGCCGCTGACCGCGAGGTCGCCGCCCCCACCTCCACACGAGCCGATGATGAGCGGCACGCCGGCCTGGCGGGCGCCGGCCAGGCCGAGGCGCAGGTCGCGCTCGTAGGCGGCGTCGGCCCAGATCCAGGCGTCACTGCCCAGGTAGTACGGGCCGCCGTCGGTGGAGCCCGAGTCGGAGCCGATGAAGGCGGGCCCGGCGGCGACGCCGCGTTCGAGCGACGCCTCCTGGAACCCGCAGCCGAGGCTGCCGGTGAGGGCCACGTAGCTGAGTGCGTTGCTCATTCGATGATGTCCCCCACGAGCTCGCCGCCCCGCCCGAGACCGTTCTCGGGGAGGGGCTCGGTCTCGCCTTCGTAGAGCTGGGTGGATGCGGTCGGTCGGTAGTTCAGGAAGGCGTGCTGCACCGGCCCGCACGTGATGGCGTAGCGGGTGTCGGCCGGGATGAAGACGGCGTGGTCGGTCGCCAGCTCGTGGGCGCCGAGGCGGATGCCGCCCTCGACGAGGAAGAGGATCTCGTCGGCCGAGTGGCTGTGGCCCCGGCCGCGGTTTCCCGGCGTGTCGCGCTCGACTCGGAACAGGGCCACGTCGCACCCGTCGCACGTCGAGTCGGCGAACCAGGTGGCCTGGGAGCCGGTCGGGCTGCCGGAGCGGAACAGCCCACCCGGGCCGAGCAGGTGGCGGCCACCCGCGCGGCCCCGTGGCCCGCTCCCGCCGGCGGAGAAGTGGGCGAGTCGGGCCGGGCCCGCGATCCGGCACGGCTCGTCGGCGTGGAGCACGATCGCCCCGCCAGCCGGCACGGGTGTGCCGTCGACGACGGCCGTGCCGTCGAGCACGTAGACCGCGTCCTCGCCGTGGGTGGCCGGCCACGCGACCCAGTCGTCGGCGTCGAGCCACGACACCACCAGGGTGAGCGGGCCGTCGACGGGCACGGCGGCCCGCACGCCGGGCGACGCCGACCACGGCGCCGGGTAGCTGCCGGTGGGCCGCTCGGCCGAGCCGAAGGCGAGCTTCACCGCAGGTCCATCACGAGGTCGAAGCCGTGGGCCCGGGGGCCCTCCTCGATGGGCGGGGCCGACCGGTCGACGGTCATCGTCGCTCGGGTGGGCCGGTAGTTCAGGAAGCGGAAGCCATCGCTGCGGAAGGCGTAGCGCCGGTCGGCGTGGATGGCGATCGTCGTGCCCGGGCCGAGCCGGCGCCGGCCGACGACGATCTCGCCCTCGAGCACGTGGAGCAGCTCGTCGGCCGAGTGGCTGTGGGCCGGGGACTCGTGGCCCTGCGACCGGCCGGTGGTGAACAGGGTGAGGTCGCACGTCGGGCACTCCGAGTCGGCGAAGTACCGGCTGTCGCGGCCCTCCCCGGTGCGGGCGTAGGTGCCGCCCGGGCCGACCACGTGGACGGTCTCGCCCCCGGTGGCCGGGCCATCGCGCCGACCGACATGGACGATGCCGGCCCCGATCGGGGCCACCAGGCGGGCCGGCATGCCGGCCTCGATGATCACGGCGCCGCCCACCTCGCACAGGCGGCCGTCGACCTCGACGTCGCCAGCGGCGACGTAGACCGCCTCCTCACCGTGGTCGGTGCCCCAGGTGATCTCCTGCTCGGGCGCCATGCGAGCCCGCACCAGCCACAGCGGGAAGTCGACGGGGCTGACGAGGCGCGCCTCGATCCCGCTGCCGTAGACGTCGGTCGGCTCGACCTCGTCCCACCCGGTGAAGAAGATCCCCGTGGCCATCTAGTCGAGCACCGCGAAGAGGTCGGGGTCCGACTTCCGGAGCCGGCGGAAGTTGGCCTCCCACATGTTCGGGAGGAAGAGCTCCCGGTAGCGGGCCTT
>JAODBP010000187.1 GCA_025464025.1 Actinomycetes bacterium
CGATGAGGCTCCCGGCCCAGCCCCACTGGAAGACGGCGACGACGATGCCGTAGGCGGCGCCGATCGACAGCACGTTCATGAGGACGGCCTTGAGCGGCACGAGCACCGAGCGGAAGACCGTCATGAGCAGCACGAACGACAGGGCCAGCACGGCGCCGAAGAAGACGAGCATGCGCCCGGCGAGGTAGTCGGTGATGTCGATGTTGGTGGCGGCGCCGCCGGTGAGGTGGACCTCGAGGTCGGCGCCGGCGACGGCGGCCGGGATGACGTCGTCGCGCAGGCGGCGCACGAGCTGGCTGGTGGCCTCGTCCTGCGGTGCCGTCGTGGCCACCAGGCGCATCAGGTAGGCGGACGGATGAGCGGGGTCGTTCGGGGTGGGGGGCGTGACCGTGGCGACGCCGGCCGACCGCTCCAACGCCCGCTGCAGTCGCAGCACGGCGGCGGGCGAGTCGCCGGTGCCGGCCGCCACGGTGATGAGGAACGGCCCGTTGAACCCGGCGCCGAACCCCTCGGCCAGCAGGTCGTAGGCCTGCCGGGTCGGGGTGCCCTTCGGGAAGTTGCCCTCGTCGGCCCAGCCGAGCCGCATGCTGGCGACCGGGGCGGCCAGGAGGAGGAGCACACCGGTCGCCCCGAGGAGCCAGCGCCACGGGCGGTGCTGGATGGTGCGGCTCCAGCGGTAGGCGTAGGTGGCCTCGGCCGGCTTCGCCACCCGGCGCGGGACGGGGCGGCGCAGCGGCCGGACGGCGACGCTGGCGAGGAGGGTGAGCACGGCGAGACCGGCGCCGACGGCCGCCAGCGGAGCGACCCCGAGGCCCAGCCCCAGGAGGGCGATGGCGATCCCGCCGGCAGCGACGAGCCCACGCCAGCGGGTCAGCTCCACCCGCTCCTGCGCCAGACCGAGCAGGGCCGGGAGGAGCGTCAGGGAGGTGAGCATCGTGGCCAGCACGGTGGTCGACACGCCGATGCCCATCCCGCCGATCCAGCCGATGCCGACGAGCAGGAGGCCCAGCATCGAGATCATCACGGTCGTGCCGGCGAAGACCACGGCGCGCCCGGCCGACCCCATGGCGGTGACGGTCGCGTCCCGCGGGGACCGGCCCTCGTGGAGCCCCTCCCGGTAGCGGGAGACGATGAAGAGGGCGTAGTCGATCCCGACGCCGAGGCCGATCATCATCCCGAGCAGGGTGGTGTTGCCGGGGATGGTGAAGAGGTGGCTCAGCACGACGGTCGTGCCGATCCCGGCCCCGACGCCGCCGAGGGCGACGGCGATCGGCAGGCCCATGGCCAGCACCGACCCGAACGCCACGATCAGCACCAACATGGCGAAGGCCAGGCCGATCAGCTCGGTCTGGGGCGGCTCGACCACGGCGAGGTACTGGCCGCCGGGCAGGACCTCGAGGCCCTCGATGGCCGGGGCGTGCGCGGTGATGGCCTGGCCGATGAGCCCGGACGCGGTGTCGTCGACGGCGGCCGAGAGGTTCACCTGGGCGTAGGCGACCGTGCCGGCGAGCGGTCCGGTCCGGGCGATCTGGCTCCCACCTCCTGGGGCGTAGGGGGACACGACGGTGGCGCCCGGGTGCTGGGGCACGCCGTGGGCATCGGGGAAGCCGGCATCGACGACCTCGAACAGGGCGACCATGGCGGCCCGGACCGCGGGGTCGTCGACCCCCTGAGGTGCCCGGAACACGATGGTCCCGGTCTGCCCGCCGGTGCCGAGGGCGGGGAAGTGGGCCTCGAGGGCGGCGAAGCCGGCGGCGCTGTCGGAGCCGGGGACGGTGGAGCCGGCGCTGAACCGCGAGCCGAGCGCGCCGGCCCCGCCGAAGATGGCGACGAGGGCGACCAGCCAGAGGCCGACCGCCTTGATCCGGTGGTCGAAGCACCAGCCACCGATCCGTCCGAGGAGCGGCAGGGGCCCTGTCGTCGTTGCCGAGGTTCGCATGGAGCCATCGTCCCGATCGCCGCCGCTCACCACATCGGGCGACCGGCCATCTGCTCCGACCGAAGGAACGGTCCGCGACTCGTCCTTTCGGCCGATCCGCCGGGAGCGCCACGTCCGTAGGGTGAGCGTCATGCTCCGAGACTCGGCTCGCTCCCTGTGGGCCGAGCCCCGCGTGCCGGACCCGCCGGCCCGGGTGTGGCGGGACTGGGCGCTCGTCGCCGGGCTGGTCCCGGTCGCCGTGCTCGAGGGCGTGTTCCGCGAGGTCCTGGTCTGGCGGATCGCCTCGATCGTCGTGGCCCTGGCCCTCGTGCCGCTGCTGCTCTGGCGGCGGACCCACCCGCTGGTGGTCGTGGTGCTCGCCTTCGGCACGCTGACCGTCGTCGACGCCGCCGCGCTCTTCGTGGGCGTCGACTGGCGGGGCCTGAGCGCGAACATCTTCGTGCTCCTCTTCGTCTACGCCCTCTTCCGATGGGGTTCGGGCCGGCAGGGCGCGCTCGGGCTGGCGGTCGTGGCCGTCCCGGTGCTCCTGAGCGCGTGGGACCCGCAGATCCACCGGCAGGCCAGCGAGGTCCCGGCCAGCAACGTGACGGTTGGTGCCCTGGTCGAGCTGCTCGTGGCCGCCGTCGGCGTGGCCGTCCGCTACCAGGACAAGGCCCGGGCCCGGGGGCTGGACCGGGTCAAGCTGCTCGAGCGCGAGCAGCTGGCGCGCGAGCTGCACGACACGGTCGCCCACCACGTGTCGGCCATCGCCATCCGGGCCCAGGCCGGCCGGGTGGTCGCCGCGTCCGACCCGGCTGCCGCGCTCGACGCCCTCGCCGTCATCGAGGAGGAGGCGTCCCGGACGCTGGCCGAGATGCGAGCCATGGTCGGCGCCCTCCGCCAGGGCGAGGAGGCCGACCTCAGCCCGCAGCGAGGTGTGGCCGACATCGAGCGGCTGACCACGGTGGCCGGTGACCGACCGCACGTCGACGTCGAGCTCTCGGGCGACCTCGACGGGCTCCGGCCGTCGGTCGACGCCACCCTCTACCGGCTGGCCCAGGAGTCGATCACCAACGCCGTGCGCCACGCCCGCCACGCCACCCGCATCGAGGTCCGGGTCCACGGCGAGGACGACTGCGTGCGGCTGACCGTCGGCGACGACGGCGACGCCGGCGCCTTCGACGCCCGCTCGTCGGCCGGGTTCGGGCTCATCGGCATGGCCGAGCGGGCGAAGCTCCTCGGCGGCACCCTCGACGCCGGGCCGAACCGGAACCGGGGGTGGAC
>JAODBP010000266.1 GCA_025464025.1 Actinomycetes bacterium
GGCGACCCGATGATCCACGGGATGTTCTCCACCATCCAGTCGAAGGTGACCTCGGCGTCGGGCATCGCCTCGTCGCGCTTCATCAGCGGCGCCAGGCCGATCTTGAACAGGTAGTCGTAGGACTGGCTGAGGCTCTCGCGGATCTCCGCCATCGCCGCGTTCTTCGAGTCCGACACGTAGACCTCACGGCAGATCCGCCAGTCCCGGCGGGCCTGCGCCGGGTCGCGCCCGGCCTGTTCGGCGGCACCGGCGAGGGCGGCGCCCTGGGCGACGAGATCCGGCCATCCCGGGTTGGCCTCGATGTGGACGGGGGTGAAGTAGATGCTGAGGGCGGCGTACCCGCGGTCGCCGCACATCGCGAAGTTGTGGACGCCGGACATCCCGGCGATCGAGAACTGCGGGCGCTCCTGGTGGGGCCGCACCTGGATCCGGCGGTGGTCGAGGTTCCAGAACTTCCCGTCGTAGTCGATGTAGTCGGTCGTGGCGAAGAGGGCTTCGATGATGTCGAGCGCCTCCACCAGCCGTGGCCCACCTTCGGCCGGGTCCAGCTGGAAGAAGGTCTTGTCGCTCACCAGCCCGCCACCGCCGAAGCCGTAGAGCAGGCGACCGTGGGTCAGGTGGTCGAGGAAGGCCAGGCGCTCGGCGACGAAGAACGGGTCGTGGTACGGGAGGGTGATGGTCCCGGTCCCGAGCCTGATCCGGTGGGTCAGCGCGGATGCCTTGGCGATGAAGATGTCGGGCGCGGGGATGTTCTCGTAGGCGCCGGTGTGGTGCTCGCCGACCCACACCTCGTCGTAGCCGAGCCGCTCGGCGAGGACGATCTCCTCCAGCTTGAGGTCATAGGAGAGGGTCCAGTTCGACCACGGAAACGGCTCTGGCATCAGGAACAGTCCGAATCGCATGCTGCGCTCCCCCTCAGGTTCGGCGGCATCGTAGGCAACCGAGCCCTGGCGCGACGGAACGTCTAGCGCCACATCCTCGTGCGGCGGGCGTGGGCGTGGAAGTGGTCGGGGATCTGGCGGCGGGCGGCGTCGAGGCGCCACGCCCCCTCGCCCAGCTCGGCGTCGGCGACCCGGCCCAGCACGGCGAGCATGTGGTCGCGCTCGGCGTCCGGGGGCTCGGTGCCGTGGACCTTCCACACGACCATCGGCAGGTCGCACGACTCGCAGTCGGCCACCCAGCAGACGTCGTCCTCGTGGTGCCACGGCGTCCACGGGTGCGCCTCGCACAGCTCGCACGCTGCATTTCCCGGCAACTCAGGCATCCCGGGCACCGTACGCGTTTCGCCACGCACCGAGAGGGGCATCGGTCACACATGCGAACCGTGGAATCAGCCAGGGACCGGCGGCGCCTGGCTCGGGACGCTGGCTTCGGCCAGACGTCGTTCCCGAGCATCCTCGCCGGCACGCTCGTGGCCTTCGGCGCCGTGGCCACCGTCCTCGCCATCGCCGGGGCCGTCGGCGCCAACGCCGGCCTCACCTCCGATGGCATCAGCACCAACGAGTGGCGCCAGGCCGGCATCGCCGGCGCGGCGATCGCCACCGTCGTGGTCTTCCTCGCCTTCTTCTTCGGTGGCTACACCGCCGGCCGGATGGGCCGACGCTCCGGCATGCGCAACGGCCTCGGCGTCTTCGTCCTCGCCGCCGCCGTGATCGCCATCGTGGTCGGGCTCACCGCCTGGCTCGGCGACGCCGAATCCGTGCGCCAGCGCCTGTCCGACAACGGCGTGCCCACCGGGGCCAACACGTGGTCCGACATCGGCATCGGGGCCGCCATCGCCGCCGGCGTGGCCATGCTCCTCGGCTCGTTGCTCGGCGGGGCCAAGGGCGAGCGTTGGCACGGCCGGCTGGTGACGGCGGCGGTCGAGAAGCGGGACGAGCGGACCAAGGCCGAGGAGGCCCCGCGACCCCGGCACGCCCTCGGGCAGGACGAGACGAGCATCGACCTCCGCGAGGACCCGACCGTGGCCCAGGAGCCGTCGATCGAGGAGGAGCGCGAGAACCAGCGCATCGCCCGCTCCGACGTGGGGATGTAGCCGACCCCTCAGATCCGGTCGTCGCCGACCGAGGAGGCCTCGTGGAGGTCTCCTCGATCGGTGGCGGGTCGCAGGCGCTCATGGCGGCGACGCGGAAGCGCTTCACCGACCAGGCCGCCGACGCCGCCCGTCAGGTCCTCGAGGTCGACAGGCAGGCCGTGAGCAAGGCCCAGATCGCCGTCAACCGCTCGGACGTGCTCTACCTCTAGGTGTCCGAACCAGAGAGGTCGTTGTTCCGCTTCAGAGCTCGTGACGCTCGAGGTCAGTGGGCCCAGTCGGGCGGCTGGACCAGGATCATCCACAGGTGCCCGTCGGGGTCGGCGACCTGGGCCGCGAAGGCGCTCCACTCTCGCTGCGACGGTTCGTAGACGTTCGTTCCGCCGGCGGCGAGGGCGCCTTCGTAGCGCGCCCGCACGGCGTCCTCGTCAGGGACGTAGACGGAGAGCACACATTCGTTGGCGCCTGGCGGGGCCACGCGGTCCTCGCCGGCGACCCAGCCGAACCCGCCGGTGGGGATCAGCATCAGGCTCACGCTCGACGCGAGGCGGAGCTGGAGCGGCTCGGGGACGCCGTCGTCGGCCAGCGGGCCGAAGGCTTCGAGCCCGAGCCCGTCGCG
>JAODBP010000267.1 GCA_025464025.1 Actinomycetes bacterium
GGCGACCCGATGATCCACGGGATGTTCTCCACCATCCAGTCGAAGGTGACCTCGGCGTCGGGCATCGCCTCGTCGCGCTTCATCAGCGGCGCCAGGCCGATCTTGAACAGGTAGTCGTAGGACTGGCGGAGGCTCTCGCGGATCTCCGCCATCGCCGCGTCCTTCGAGTCCGACACGTAGACCTCACGGCAGATGCGCCAGTCCCGGCGGGCCTGCGCCGGGTCGCGCCCGGCCTGCTCGGCGGCACCGGCGAGGGCGGCGCCCTGGGCCACGAGGTCCGGCCATCCCGGGTTCGCCTCGATGTGGACGGGGGTGAAGTAGATGCTGAGGGCGGCGTACCCGCGGTCGCCGCACATCGCGAAGTTGTGGACGCCGGACATCCCGGCGATCGAGAACTGCGGTCGCTCCTGGTAGGGCCGCACCTGGATCCGGCGATGGTCGAGGTTCCAGAACTTCCCGTCGTAGTTGACGTGGTCGGTCGTGGCGAAGAGGGCTTCGATGATGTCGAGCGCCTCCACCAGCCGCGGCCCGCCTTCGGCCGGGTCCAGCTGGAAGAAGGCCTTGTCGCTCACCAGCCCACCACCGCCGAAGCCGTAGAGGAGGCGACCGTGGGTCAGGTGGTCGAGGAACGCCAAGCGTTCGGCGACGAAGAACGGGTCGTGGTACGGGAGGTTGATGGTCCCGGTCCCGAGCCTGATCCGGTGGGTCAGCGCCGAGGCCTTGGCGATGAAGATGTCGGGCGCTGGGATGTTCTCGTAGGCGCCGGTGTGGTGCTCGCCGACCCAGACCTCGTCGTAGCCGAGCCGCTCGGCGAGGACGATCTCCTCGAGCTTGAGGTCGTAGGAGAGCGTCCAGTTCGACCACGGAAATGGCTCTGGCATCAGGAACAGTCCGAATCGCATGCCGCGCTCCCCCTCAGGTTCGGCGACATCGTAGGCAACCGGGCCCTCTTGTCCCCCACCATCTCAGGTTGTGGTCGTCGACCGGTCGTCACTCGCAGCGGCACACGACGCTCTCCTCGAGGGCCTGCCACCGGAACTGGACGAGTGGTGATGCTTCACCGCAACCGGTGCAGCTGATCCGCCACGCGGATCCGATGCGCGCGATCTCGAGCGGCGCGTGTCCCGTCGACAACCGCTTGGGCTTGACCTTCGGCTCGGCGATCTCGGGCAGCTCGGCGAGTTCGACCTCGAGGTACGGAGCGTCGTGGTCCGGGCGGGGAAGGCGCACTTCGAGCTCGGCGAGCGCCCGCTCGTGCCGGACGTCCCAGCGATCGCCTCGGGCGAAGGTGGAGAGCGCGTACGCCACTTCGACGCCGACGTCGTCAGCCAGCAGGTGCGGATCGCCGCCTGCTGCCTCCACGGCACGTCCGTACCGCTCGAGGTGCTCCGGATCGGGCACGACCTGCGGACCGGGCGCGGCGAGGAACGCATCGAGGGCGTCGGGTTGCTGGTCGAACACACCCATGGCCTCGGAGATGCGCTCGATCTCGTCGAGGAAGCCGTCGCGCTCCATGCGGTTCGCAGGGTCCTCCATCGTGTCCTTGGCGAACATGATCACGAAGCGGGCCGCCACCCCCGGCCCCTTGCGGCGCAGGATCCGGCCCAGCCGCTGGATCATCTGCCGCCGGGTCCGGCTGGCGCTCAGGACGATCCCGAGGTTCGCGTCCGGCACGTCGACGCCCTCGTCGAGCACTCGCGGCGCCGCGACAGCGTCGAGCGTCCGGGTCCGCAGGCCATCGAGCGTCTCCCGACGTTGCCGCCGAGCGGTCGACCCGGTGATCAGGTCGATCGACACCAGCGGATCGAGCCGGTTGATCGCGTGGTTCGCAGCGCGCACGGTCTCGGTGAACACCAGGGCCCCGTGCGCTTCGCGGATCGCGCTGGCGAGGTGGCCCAGCAGCTCGTACTTGCCGCTGGACTGCGCGACGATCTCCCGTCGCTTCGAGAAGGCGTCGAGGTACTCCCGCGCGGCCCGGCCGCTCGGACCGGCGTCGCGCTCCGCGAGGTGCGCGACCGCGGCGAGGAAGTCCCCGAACGGCTCGAGTGGCATCCCCGGCAACTGACGCAGGTGGTGCCGCGCGTTCACGAGCTGCTGCTCGGTGGCGACGTACTCCGCCCGTTCGTCCACGCTCAGCTCGACCCCGACCAGCGCCACCCGCGGGGGCGCGCAGACCCCGTCCTCGATGGCCTGCTCGAACCCGTAGCGGAAGCAGATGCCACCGAAGTACGGCAGCAGCAGCTCCGTCACGCCGTTGTCCCGGCGCTCGAGGGTCGCCGTCAAGCCGAGCCGCTCGTCGTACTGGCGCAGCATCGCTCGACGCAGCGTCGCGCCACCGAGGCCGTGGCACTCGTCGGCGATGAGCAGCCCGCCGGCACCAGCCGTCGGCACCGGCTTGTGCGCCGCCGTCGAGTGCCGGGTCGCCACCAGCACGTCGCACGACGCCGGCAGGTCCCGGTCGCTGTCCCCGAGCCGACCGATCCGAGCTTCGGGCAGGGCGGCGGTGAGCCGCCCGTGCCACTGCTCCATCAGCACGCGGGACGGCACCACCACGAGCACGAACCGACCCCGGCGCAACGCATCCGCCGCGGCGGCGATCGCCACGTCGGTCTTCCCCGACCCGGTGACGGCTTCGATGACCCCGCGACGTCCGCATCGGAGCCAGCTCGCGAGCGCCTCGAGCTGCCACCGGTAGAGCGTGTGCTGCGCCGAGGCCTGGTTCGTGAGCACGTCCCAGTCTGCCGGGCTGGTCAGCCACCGGTTGACGGCATGAGCGCGACGACAGCCTCTCGGGACAGGACGACTAGCGGGCGGCGAGGAACGCCTCGACGACGTCGAGCACGAAGTCGACGGCGGCGTCGTCGAGGGCGTGGCTGAGCGGGAGGAGCACGCCTCGCTCCATCACCGCGTCGGCGTGCGGCAGGCCGGCCGGCGGCACCACGACGGGCACGTCGCGGAGCATCGGCTGCCGGGTCACGTTGCCGGTCCAGATCGTGCGGGTGTCGATGCCGTTGCCGTCGACGTGCACCTGGAGGTCGGCCCGCTCGAAGCCGGCGTCGGCGGCGATGAGCAGCGGGTAGCCGAGCCACGCCGTCTCGACCTCGGGGAGGACCCGTGGCAGGCCGAGCCGGTCGGCGTGGGCCGAGAGGCGCTCGGTGTACCGGTCGAAGTTGCGGTGCCGCCGGGCCAGGTTGTCCTGCAGCTTGGTGAGCTGCACGAGCCCGAAGGCCGCCCCGACCTCGGACGGCTCGAAGTTCCAGGCCAGCTCGTCGAAGATGAACTGGTTGTCGTACGGGACCCCGTCGAGGTCCTCCCAGAAGTCGCGGTCGCGCTTCTTCGACCCGTAGAAGTGGAGCTCCGAGCGACGGCCCCAGCGCCGCAGCATGACCGCCCGGTCGCGGAGCGCGGGGTCGTCGACCAGCACCATGCCGCCGTTGCCGGCGCACGTGATGACGTGCGAGTTGGCGAAGCTGGTGACGGAGATCGTCGACCGCTCGCCGGTCGGCCGCCCCCGGAGCCGGGCACCGAGCGTGTCGCACGAGTCTTCGATCACCGGCACCCCGGCGTCGTCGGCCACGGCCCGGATGCGGTCCCAGTCCGGCACGTTGCCGACCAGGTTCGGCACGAGGATGGCGCCGGTGCGCTCGGTGACGGCCTCGGCCAACCGGTCGACGTCGACGCAGTAGGTGTCGGGCTCGACGTCGACGAACGACGGGATCCAGCCGCCGCGCACGATCGGCGCGACGTCGGTCGAGAACGTCAGCGCGCTGGTGACCACCTCGGCGCCGGGCGGCAGGTCGAGCAGCTCGAGGGCGAGGTAGAGCGCGGAGGAGCCCGAGTTGCACATGATCCCCGTGCCCTTGCCGAAGAGGGCGGCCACCTCCCGCTCCATGGCGTTGACCCGGCGGCCCGGCCACAGGCCCTGCGGGCCCGAGCGCAGCACCTCCACGACCGCCTCGATCTCTCGCTCGTCGTGCACGCTGCTGGAGTAGAAGACCCGATCCACGCCGGGAGGGTACGGCGAGCGGTAGACCGTCGGCATGCCGAAGTCGCTCTCCCACGTGGTCGTGCTCACCGAGGACCTCGACGCCGTCGTGTCGTTCCTCACCGACGTGGCCCGGATCACCGACGTCACGCCGTACGAGGCCGAGGCCGCCGACCTCGCTGCGCTCTTCGGCTGGTCGTCGGGCGCTCGGGGTGCGTTCGTGGGCGACGGCCCCGGCTCGATCGACGTGCTCGAGATCCCCGAGTCCGAGCGGGGCACGGTCGCGCCGGGCGTGCGCCTCCTGGCCGTGGTCAACCGCGACATCGGGGCCGCTGGCGCCGCGGCGGCCGGTGCCGGCCACGAGGTCCGTGGCCCCTTCCACACCACGGCCGCGACCGGCGCGCCGATGTCGCTCGTCGAGGTCATCGCCGGTGGGATCCCCTTCGAGCTGGTGCAGTTCGGCTGACCGAAGCGGTCAGGCGCGCACCAGGAGGAGCGCGCGGTCGGCGGCGTGCGTGCGGGTCTCGACCGGGGTGAGGCCGTACGAGCCGGCCTCCTCGCCGAGCTGCGAGGCCTGCTCCGGTCCCCCGAGCTGGATGAGCACGAGGCCGCCGGCGCCGAGGTGGGCCGACGCGACCCGGAGGCACTCCCGGGCGATGTCGAGCCCGTCCTCGCCACCGTCGACGGCATCGTCCGGGTCCTCGGGCAGCTCGTCGACCTCGTCCGCCGGGACGTACGGCGGGTCGGCCAGGACGAACGGGAACCGCTCGTCCGCGGCCAGCACCTCGCCGAGCTCGCCGCACCGCACGTCGGTCGTCACCCCGGCGGCCACGGCGTTGCCGCGGGCGAACCCGCAGGCGTCCTCCTCGATGTCGACCTGGACGAGGTCGCGCCCGGTGGCACGCCCGACGACGAGGCCGATCTGGCCGGCGCCGGCGCACAGCTCGAGCACCGGTCCGGGGGGTGCGTCGGCGAGCAGCTCGACGGCCCACCGTGACTGCTCCAGGGTCCACGGGCGGGGTTCGAGCACGTCGTCGTCGTAGGCGATCCGGAGACCGCCGAAGTCCACCTGCCGCTCGGCCACGGCGACCTCTTGGCCCTCGAGCGGCTGGGAGTAAACCTCAGCGCAGCGTGGGAACGCACGGCCGCATGACGACCCACTTCGCCGCCGTGGTCCTGCTCTTCATCGCCGTCGCGTCCACGATGCTGCTCGGCCTGTTCGCCGTGCTGTCGCTGGCCGTGGGCGACCACGCCCTCGGGTTCGAACTGAGCGTGATGGCCGTGGCCGTCGCCGGCCTGACCCGGCTCGTCACCGAGCGGGCCGACCGCTCCCTCGCCCGAGCTTGACCGGCAGCGAGTCGAGCCCGCGCAGGAGGGCCCGCCCGTTCCACGCCGGCTCGTCGGTGGTCCGCTCGATCGACGGGTAGCGGGCCAGCAGGGAGCCGAAGGCCACCTGGCCCTCGACCCGGGCCAGGGCGGCGCCCAGGCAGTGGTGGACGCCGGCGCCGAACGAGACGTGCTGGCCAGCGCCCTCCCGCCCGAGGTCGAGCGCGTCGGCGTCGGCGCCCCAGCGGGCCGGGTCGCGGTTGGCCGAGCCGAGGATCGTCAGCACGAACGACCCGGCCGGGATCGTGACGTCGTCGATGGTGTGCTCGGCCAGCAGGATGCGCCGGCTGAACTGCACCGGGCTGTCCCACCGCAGCAGCTCGTCGGTGGCGTTGGCCAGGAGCGACGGGTCGCGACGGAGCCGGTCGAGCTGGTCGGGGTGGCGGAGCAGGGCGAGGGTGCCGTTGCCGATGAGGTTGACGGTGGTCTCGTGGCCGGCAACGAAGAGCAGGTTGACCTGGTCGACCAGCTCGTCGGTCGAGAGCACGTCGCCCTCGTCCTCGGCGTGGAGCAGGGCGCTGAGCAGGTCCTCGCCGGGGTGGGCTCGCTTGGCCTCGAGGACCTCGAGCAGGTGGGCCCGCAGGGCGTCGCTGGCGAGGGCCGCGGCCTGGGCCGCCTCGAGCGAGATCATCGGCTCGAGCGCGCCGGCGAGGGTGTGCGACCAGGCCCGCACCTCGTCGCGCGTGTCGCCGATCGGCATGCCGAGCATGTCGCAGATCACGGTGAAGGGGAGGGGGAAGGCGAGGGCGGCGACGAGGTCGACCTCGTCGCCCTGGGCGTCGACGTCGTCGAGCAGGGCGTCGCACACGGCCTGGGCCCGGGGGCGGAGGCCCTCGACCATGCGGGGCGTGAACGCCTTGGACACGAGGCGGCGGAGGCGGGTGTGGTCGGGTGGGTCGGCGTTCAGCATCGCTCGCGTGCCGCGGTTGCGGCGGTCGCCGAAGGCCTCGACGACGTTGGCGTTGCGGTCGTTGTCCGGCGTGTTGTCGCGGTCGACGCTGGTCGACGGGTCCCGCAGCAGCCGGTTCACGTCGTCGTGGCGGGACAGCACCCACAGCCCGAGCGGGCTGTGGTGCACGGGGTCGTGCGTCCGCAGGCGGGCGTACTGGTCGTACGGATCCACCGTGAACCCAGGCTCGAGCGGGTTGAACGTGCGACCACCGTAGGCCGTCGCTGTCGTACCCCGCTCGTAGCGTCGGCGCCACTTCCTCCTCGATCCGCATGTCGCAGGAGGTCGTCCCATGGTCGTGCTCGACGAGCTGGCCCTGGTGTTCCACGAGCTGGGTGCCGGGCACCCCCGGTCCGGGTTGCCGTTGCTGGTCCGGGCCGACGACGGCGGGGGTGAGCTCGAGCTCGGCGTGCTGCCGCTCGAGGGCCAGCACCCCGGTGGCGTGCTGCTCGGCTTCACCGCCCCGCCGTCGTGCGCCGCCCTCGGCGTGGTCACCACCGGCTGGTCGCTGCCGCCCGACCGGGCCGAGGGCGACGTGGCCAATCGCCGGGTCGGCCCACCGGCGGCCGAGGCACCCGATCGGGTCGCCGTGTTCTCCACGGTCCTGGTGGGGCGGGGCTGCGAGGTCGCCGGCCGGTTCTCGCTCGACGGCGGCGAGCCGGTCGCCACGCCGCCCGAGTCGGGCGTGCTGCTCGACCTGCTGCTGCGGGCCCTCGGGTGCCCGACGTCGCCGCCCGCCTTCGGGGTGCTCGAGCTGCTGGCCACGATGTGGTTGGCCGACCTGGCCACCCGGCGATCGAGCAACTGGGGCTGGCCGAAGGTGGCCGGGCGGCACTGGGCCCTCCAGCTCGAGCCCGACCGACCGGCCGACGAGCTGGTCGTCGCCGGCCTGGAGGTCGCCGCCCGGCTCGGGTGGGACGGCGTCCGGCAGCTGGTGGGCCGGACCGGGTGGCCCGGGCTGTGCACGGCGGAGGAGGCGGCGTGGTTCGACGACGGCTCCTTCGCCCGCTGGCTCCTCGGCGGCTTCCCGCCGGTCGCCGACCTGGCCGAAGCGGTGACGGCCACGCTCCGTCCCACCGTGGGCCGGAGCGTGCGGGCCGCGCTCGAGGTCTGGGGCCTCCTCGCGTGATACCGACCGGTAACAAGTGGGCAGGAACGCTCTGGACACGTGTCGAAGGTCACACACTGTCCCAATGGGGAGGGCGGGGAGCCATGGTCCGAGCGTTCGCACGCTCAGCAGCAGTCGCAGTCGTCGCCCTCGGGGCCGTGGCCACCACGGCGGTGATCTCGCCGGCCCACGCCGAGGAGGACTTCGTCGCCGGGAGCGGCCGGGTCACCACCCGGGTGGTCAAGGTCGGGCCCACCGCCGGGCGGCTCTCGTTCGCCCCGTCGGTCGGCCTGGCCACCGCCGACTACAACGGCACGGCCGGCCGGGCCGAGTCGAAGCTGTTCGACTTCGCCGCCCTCGACAGCTCCCTCCCGAAGGAGCTGGTCGAGCAGTCGCCGTCGGTCCGGGTCGACTCGGGTGACGATGGCGCCGAGCAGGGGACCACCCGCTCGAGCCCCGGCCTCCCGGCCGACAGCCCGATCAAGGCCGGAGGCACGACCCAGTCGGCCAAGGCGAACGAAGATCCGTCGAGCGATGCCGGCTTCAGCCTCGGCGACTTCGCGCCGGCCCCCGGCGTCCTCGAGATGAGCGGCGCCAGGGCCACCAGCCACGCCGGTGTGGTGGGCGGCGCAACCCGTGTTGCCATCGGCCACGTCGAGATCGGCCGCCTCGCGATCGGCGGCGGCCAGGTCGTGCTCGAGGGGCTCACCTGGGACGTCCGACAGCGCACCGGGAAGGCCAAGGAGGCCACCGGCACGTTCGGCATCAAGGGGATCACGATCGCCGGCACGCAGCTGGCGCCGCCGTCGACGCCGGCGCAGCTCGCCCAGGCCTTCACCCAGCTCAACGCCGCCCTGAAGCCGCTCGGCATCCGCCTCGACCCGCCCACGCCGGGCAGCCAGGGGGGCGTGGCCAGCATCACCCCGCTGGGGATCCACCTCGAGGCGTCCGAGGTCGGCCGTGTGGTCGGGCCGCCGCTCCTCGACGCCGTCCAGCCCGTCCGCGACCCCATCGCCACCGGGATCATCGCGGCCAGCCCCGACGCCGGCGGCCTCGTGACCCTCGGCGACGTCGTCGCCGGGGCGCTCACCGGCAAGGGCGGCATCGACGTCCAGCTCGGCGGGGGGCAGGCCTTCACCGAGGGGGAGAAGTTCGCGAACCCGTTCGGCTCGTTCGAGCTCGGTGCCGGCGGTGCCGGCCCGGTGAGCCTCGGCGGGGGCAGCTTCGCCAGCCCGTCCCTGGGGTCGGGCGTCGACGCCGGTTCGACGGCCGGCGGCAAGGACGCGGGCAAGGGCAGCGGCAAGGTCGAGCTGGCCGGGGCCCGCCAGGAGAAGGGCAGCACCGGTGGCGCCGCCGCCGTGGTGGGCCTCGTCGGCCTGCTCGCCGTGCTGTCGATGGCCGGTGCCGACTGGTGGCGCCTGCGCCACGAACCCCGGAGGATCCTGTCTTGACGCCCAACGCCCGGCGGTTGCTGCGGGGCTACGGCCCGCTGCTCGCCTTCGTCGTCGTCTTCCTGCTCATGGCCGTGGCCGTGCCGACCGTGAGCAAGGAGGTCGTGGCCCAGAACGCCAGCGGCACGTCCGCCGGCAGCGGCGACGGCACCACCGCCGGTCCCGGCGACTCGACGACGGGGGCGGCCGCCACCGCCGACGGTGGCGTCGCCGGTGGCGCGGCCACCACGGTGCCGGCCAAGCCGGCTCCGGCCACGGGGAGCTGCCCCGACCGCAAGCAGCAGGTTCCGGGCGACCCGTACAGCCCGCCGTGCGTCGGCTTCAGCGGCGACAACGGCGGCGCCCCCTCTCGGGGCGTCACCGCGTCCGACATCGTCGTGTCGGCCCGCCTGCTCAACGAGAAGGGCTTCCAGCAGACGCTGGCCGCCCTGGCCGGCGCCGACATCCTCGACCGACCGGCCGACATCCAGCGCACGATCGCGGCCCTGGCCCAGTACTTCAACGAGCACTTCCAGTTCTACGGCCGGAAGCTGAAGCCGGTCTTCTACAACGGGGCCGGCTCGGAGATCAACGAGCTGCTCGGCGGCGGTCAGGCCGAGGCCGAGGCCGACGCCGTGAAGGTGGCGGAGGAGATCAAGGCGTTCGCCGAGATCAACGGCGCGACGCCGCCGTTCACCGACGCCCTGGCCCGGCGCAAGGTGCTGGCCTTCGGCACGCCCTTCCTGTCCCGGGAGTGGCACATGCAGCGCCACCCCTACAACTGGAGCGCCAACACCGACTGCTCGATCATCACCGAGTCGACGTCGGACTTCGTGGTCAAGCAGCTGGTCGGCAAGAACGCCGACTACGCGGGTGACGGCATCAAGGGCAAGCCCCGGAAGTTCGCGGTGCTGGCCCCGGAGAACCCGTGGTACCAGCAGTGCGTCGATGCCGGTCAGCGGATCGTGACCAAGGCCGGCCACCCCTACGACCTGCGCGTCGCCTACAAGCTCGACCTGGCCACGCTGTCGAACCAGGCGGCCAGCGTGATCGCCAAGCTCAAGAGCGAGAACATCACCACCGTCGTCTGCGGCTGCGACCCGATCTTCCCGGTCTTCCTCAGCAACAAGGCATCGGAGCAGGGCTTCAACCCCGAGTGGGTGATCGCCGGCACCGCGGCGACCGACCTCGACCTCGTCGGTCAGCTCGACGACCAGGACCAGTGGTCCCACGCCTTCGGCGTCTCCTACCTCGGCTCGTACCGGCCGCTCCGCGCCGGCCTCGGCTATGCCGCCTACAAGACCGTGCGCAAGGACGAGCCGGCGTTCGCGGTCGAGGCCATCTACGCCGAGATGTACATGCTGGCGCTGGGCGTCCAGCTCGCCGGGCCGAACCTCAACCCCCAGACGTTCGAGAAGGGCATGTTCTCGTACCCGGGCGGGTCGGGTCCGTTCGGCACCTGGGGCTTCGGCCCGCAGAACTACACGCCGACCCAGGACTACCGGGTCATCTGGTGGGACCCCGACGGCGTCTCGGCCTACAACAACGAGAAGGGGACGTACCGCGAGGCGTTCGGCGGCCAGCGGTTCAAGGCCGGGCAGATGCCGAAGTCCGACGGCGGGCTGTTCCGGCGATGACGGCGCTCCGAGCCGTGCCCCGCCCGATCGCGATCGCCGTCGGGGTGGTGCTGGCCTGGCTGGTCGCCGGGGCGGTGCTGCCCGACGGGGCGCCGCTGGGCGTGGTGCTCCAGGGCGTGGTGTTCGGCACCGTCACCGCCCTGCTGGCCATGGGCCTGATCCTCATCTACCGGACCAGCAACATCGTGAACTTCGCCTACGGGGCCATGGGTGGGGTGGGCGGCATCCTGGCCGTCAACCTCTACCTGGCGTCCGGGCTGCCGTACTTCCTGGCCGTCGGCATCGGCGTGCTCACCGGCGTCCTCGTCGGCGGCCTCACCGAGGTGCTGGTGATCCGGCGGTTCACCAACGCGTCGCGGCTCGTGCTCACCGTGGCCACCATCGGCCTGGCCCAGATCCTCGGCGCCTTCCAGCTCCTCATCCCGAAGTGGTTCGACGCCAACAACCTCACGACCAGCTTCAAGACGCCGTTCACGTTCCACGTCAACGTCGACCCGGTGGTCTTCACCGGCGACCACATCCTGATCGTGGCGGCCGTCCCGCCGATCATCGCCGCCCTGGCCTGGTTCCTCCTCCGCACCGATGCGGGCGTGGCGGTGCGGGCCGCGGCCGACAACAACGAGCGAGCGCTGCTGCTCGGGATCCCGGTCCGTCGCCTGTCCACCATCGTGTGGTCGTTGTCCGGCGGCCTGGCCGCCCTGACGTTCATCCTCAAGGCGCCGTTCGCCGGCTCGACGTCGACGGCCCTGGCCGGGCCGGCGCTCCTGCTCCCGGCCCTGGCCGCCGCCGTGGTGGCCAAGATGGAGTCGCTGCCGGCCGCCTTCGCCGCCGGCATCGGGCTGGGCGTCCTCGAGCAGCTCGTGTTCTGGAACACCGGTCGGGCCACCGCCATCGACGTGGCCTTCCTCGTGGTGATCCTCGCCGCCCTGCTCATCCAGAAGAGCTCGCTGAGCCGGGCGTTCGACGGCGCCGGCTCGTGGAGCCTCACGGCCGTGGCCCGCCCGATCCCGGCCCGGCTCCGCAACCGGCCCGAGGTGCGGATCGCCCGCCTGGTGGTGCTCGCCGTCGTCGCGGTCGTGGCCGTCGTCGTCCCGGCCAGCGTGGGCCCGAGCACCCAGAACCTCATGGCCGTCGCCCTCATCTGGGGCATGGTCGCCGTGTCGCTCGTCGTGCTCACCGGATGGGGCGGCCACATCAGCCTCGGGCAGTTCGCCATCGTCGGCTGCGGCGCGGTGGCGGCCGGCAACATCGTCGAGCGGTGGGACGTCGACATGTTCCTCGTGCTGGTGGTGGCCGGCATCACCGGTGCGGCCGTGGCCCTGCTCATCGGCCTGCCCGCCCTGCGCATCCGGGGTCTGTTCCTGGCCGTCACCACGTTGGCGTTCGCCGTCGCCCTCGACAGCTACTTCCTGAACCCCACGAACTTCCCGAAGTACGTGCCCGACGACGTCAGCCGACCCGTGCTGTGGCAGCGCTTCGACCTCGAGAGCCAGCTCTCGATGTACTACCTCTGCCTCGGCTTCCTGGTCCTCACGATCCTCGCCGTCACCGGGGTGCGGCGGTCGCGCAGCGGCCGCGTGCTCCTGGCCGCCCGCGACAACGTGCGGGCGGCGGGCGCCTCGGCCGTGCCCACCACCCGGGTGAAGCTCACGACGTTCATCTTCTCCGGCACCATCGCCGGGGTGGCCGGCGGCCTCTACGTGCTCCTCCAGCACGGGGCCCGGGCCGGCTCGTTCCAGCCGTCGATGAGCCTCGACGTGTTCGCCATGGCCGCCATCGGCGGGCTCGGCTCGGTGAGCGGCGCCCTCCTCGGCGTGTTCACGTTCCGCTTCCTCGAGAAGGTCCTCAGCGGCGAGCTGCGCATGGCCGTCACAGGCGCCGGCCTGCTCCTGGTCCTGCTCGTCCTCCCCGGCGGCCTCGGCCAGTTCGTCACCGACGTGCGCGACCGCCTGCTGCGGCTCCTGCCCGACCGCGGCACCGACGAGCCACCGCCCCCCGAGGTCGACCTGCTGTCCGAGGCACTCGACGCGCCGGTGGACGCGACGTTGGAGGTGAAGACGTGACGGGACTGCTGGAGGTCAAGGGCCTCGACGTGGCCTACGGCCCGGTGCAGGTGCTGTTCGGCGTCGACCTGACCGTCGAGCAGGGTGAGGTCGTGGCCCTCCTCGGCACCAACGGGGCCGGCAAGTCCACGCTGCTCAAGGCGATCTCCGGCCTGCTCAAGCCGAGCCGGGGGACCGTGACCTTCGACGGCGACGACATCACCGGCATGCGGGCCGACCGCACCGCGGCCGAGGGCCTGCTGCAGATGCCGGGCGGCAAGGGCGTGTTCCCCACGCTCACCGTCGAGGAGAACCTGCGCCTCGGCGCCTGGCTCCTGCGCAAGGACAAGGAGCGCTTCGAGGCGGTGCAGGAGCAGGCCCGCCAGCTGTTCCCCGTGCTCGAGCGCCGGTGGGGCGCGCTGGCCGGCGACCTGTCGGGCGGCGAGCAGCAGATGCTCACGCTCGCCCAGGCGTTCATGAACGAGCCGAAGCTCCTCATGATCGACGAGCTGTCGCTCGGCCTGGCCCCGGCCGTCGTCGGTGAGCTGATCGAGGTCGTGCAGCGGCTCCACGAGGCCGGCACCACGATGATCGTGGTCGAGCAGTCGGTGAACGTCGCCCTGACCCTCGCCGAGCGGGCCGTGTTCATGGAGAAGGGCCAGGTGCGCTTCAGCGGCGCCACCGCCGACCTCCTCGACCGGCCCGACGTGCTGCGCTCCGTCTTCATCGCCGGCGCCGCCAGCGGCGGCGGGGCCGCACCGGCCGCCGTGCCGGCCCGGAAGGCACCACCGTCCGACGCCCCGGTGGTGCTCGAGTGTGAGGGCGTGGTGAAGCGCTTCGGTGGCGTGCGAGCCGTCGACGGCGTCGACCTGGTGCTGCGCGAGGGCCAGATCCTCGGGCTCATCGGCCAGAACGGCGCCGGCAAGACGACGCTGTTCGACTGCATCTCCGGCTTCCTCGAGCTCGACGAGGGCACCGTGCGGCTGAAGGGCCACGACATCACTCGTTGGCAGCCCCACGAGCGGGCCGCCGCCACGCTCGGCCGGTCGTTCCAGGAGGCCCGGCTCTACCCGTCGCTCACCGCGGCCGAGACGATCGCCGTCGCCCTCGAGCGCCACCTGGTCAGCCGCGACCTCGTCGCCGCCGCCATGTGGCTGCCAGCCACCTACGAGTCGGAGCTGGCCGTGGCCGACCGGGTCGACGAGCTCATCACCGTCATGGGTCTCGAGTCGTTCCGCGAGAAGCTCGTCGGCGAGCTGTCGACCGGCAGCCGGCGCATCGTCGAGCTGGCCTGCATCCTGGCCCAGGACCCGTCGGTGCTCCTCCTCGACGAGCCCTCGGGGGGTGTGGCCCAGAAGGAGACCGAGGCGCTCGGCCCCCTGCTCCAGCGGGTCCAGGCCCACACCGGCTGCGCCATCCTCGTCATCGAGCACGACATGCCGCTGCTGCGCAGCCTGTGCGACCGCATGGTGGCCCTCGAGCTCGGTCGGGTCCTTGCCGAGGGGGCGCCCGAGGAGGTGCTGGCCGACCCGAAGGTGATCGAGTCCTACCTCGGCACCGACGACACCGCCATCAACCGGTCCGGTGCCCGGGGGACGTCGACGAAGAAGCCGCCCCGGCGGCGGGCGCCGCTGCGAGCAAGCTCCTGATCTCGGCGACCACCGCATCGGGCGCCTCGTACTGGAGCTGGTGGCCGAGGCCCTCGTAGGACACGAGCCGGCTGCCGGGGATGCCGGCGACCATGCGATCGGCGTGCTTCGGCGGGGTGAGGGTGTCGCGCGTGCCGCTGAGCACGACGGTCGGCATGGCGATCGTGCCGAGGGCGGTGGTCAGGTCCATGGTGCCCATGGCCTCGAGCCAGCCCTGCCGGGCGTCGGAGGCCGTGGCGACGAAGTGCTCGCGGGTGAGGCGGCGGTGCTCGGGCCGGGCGCTCCGGCCGAACGTGCGGCGCACCAGCCACGGGCCCAGGGGGCTGCGGAAGAGACGGATGAACCAGGGCGCGGCCATGAGGCGGACCAGCACCGCGTCGGCGCGGGAGCCGCCGAGGGCCGACGCCGCGGTGGCGACGAGGGCGATGCCCCGGGCCCGTTCGGCCAGCACCTCGGGGTGCTCCTTGGCCAGCGACATGATGGTCATGCCGCCCATGGAGTGCCCGACGAGCACGGCGTCGCGGGCGTCGACCGCCTCGAGCACGGCCCGCAGGTCGCCGGCGAGGCGGGGGATGGTGAAGCCGTCGGATCCGCTGGTGGAGGAGCCGTGGCCCCGCTGGTCGTAGAGCACGACCCGGCAGCCGGCGTCGAGCAGGCGGCGGACCACCAGCGACCAGGTCTCGCGCTGCTCCGTCCAGCCGTGGGCCAGCACGACCAGCGGGCCGGTGCCGAGGTCGGTGACGGCCAGCTCGGCGCCGTCGTCGGTGGGCACGACCAGCGTCGTGCCGGCGGGCAGCAGCAGCTCGCTCGGCCCGCTCACGACAGGCCTCGGGCGGCCAGCTTCTGCTGCACGGCGAACGGGGCGAAGCGGTGGACGCCGTAGGCCAGCTTCGACTCCCAGCCGGCGAGGGCGATGCCCCGGTCGTGCTCGATCGCCCGCACCACGGCCTTGGCCACCGTGTTCGGCGAGTGGCCCTTGCCGAACAGCTTGCGGGCCTCCTCCTTGTGCTCCCCGGCCTCGCCGACGAAGCGGGCCGCCTCGATGATCGGGGTGTTGATCACGCCCGGGCAGACGGCAGTGACGCCGACGCCGTGCTGGCCCCAGTCCGCCCGCAACGAGGCGGCGAGCGAGAGGACGGCCGCCTTGGTGGCGCAGTAGGCGGCGAGGTCGACGGCCGGCGTGAACCCGAGGCCCGACGACGTGATGACGAGGTGGCCCCGGCCCTGCTCGAGCAACTTCGGGCCCCACACGGCGGCGGTGTTGACGACGCCGTCGAGGTTGATGCTGCGGATCCAGTTCCAGTCCTCCGCCGTCATGTCGGTGAACCGGCCGGACACGCCGACGCCGGCGTTGGCCATCACGATGCCGGCGTCGTCGAGGCCGAGGTCGGCGAGCTGCTCGCGGTCGCGCACGTCGGCCTGGTGGCCGGTGGCGCCGTGGCCGCACTCGTCGGCGACCCGCTTGGCCGCCTCGCCGTCGAGGTCGACGCAGGCGACGACGGCGCCCTTGGCCGCCAGGGCGTGGGCCACGGCCCGCCCGATGCCGCTGCCGGCGCCGGTGATGACGGCCCGGGTCGCCGGGATCCACACCTTGGCAACGCTCATGCGACGACCTCGTAGGACTCGGCGTCGAACCGCTTGGTGCGGCGGACGAACTTGTAGGTGTAGTCGGGCCAGATGGAGCCGTTGCGGCCCTCGCCATCGAGGTACCACGAGGCGCAACCCCCCGAGCTCCAGACCGTCGGGCCCGACTTCCGCTCGACCTCGTCGGTCCAACGCTGCATGGCCGTGCGGCGGAGGTCGAGGCTGCGAGCCCCGGTGGCGTCGAGGTGGCCCACGGCGCCGAGGACGTAGTCGAGCTGGGCCTCGATCATCACCAGCAGCGACGTGTGGCCGATGCCGGTGTTCGGGCCGGCCAGCACGAACAGGTTCGGGAAGCCGGCGATCGTCGTGCCCAGGTAGGCCCGGGCGCCCGTCGTCGCCCAGTGCTCGACGAGCGATCGCCCGTCGGCGCCGCGCACGTGCTCGAACATCGGGTTGTCGAGCACCCGGAAGCCGGTGCCGAGGATGAGCGCGTCGACCGGGTGGACCTCGCCGTCGGCGGTGACCACGGCGTCGGGCCGGACCTCGAGGATCTTCTCGGTGACGAGCTCGACGTTGGGCTCCTGGAGCGTCGGGTACCAGTCGTTCGACGGCAGCAGCCGCTTGCACCCGGGGTTGTAGGTCGGGGTCAGCCTGGCCCGCAGCTCGGGGTCGGCGACCTGCGACTCGAGGTGCTTGCGGGCCAGCTTCTCGATCAGCGCCGTCTGGTTGCGGAGCATCCCTCGGGCCGTGAGCTCGCGGCTCCAGTAGACGAGGCCCCGCACGAACCGCTGGAGCGCGGGCACCCGGCGGTAGAGCCACCGCTCCCGGTCGGTGATCACCCGGTTCCGGTGGGGGAGGATCCACCCCGGCGTCCGCTGGAACACGGTGAGGTGCTCGACCTGGGGCTGGATGCGGGGCACGAACTGGATGGCCGACGCCCCCGTGCCGACGACACCGACCCGGCGACCCCCCAGGTCGACGTCGGCCGGCCAGCGGGCCGAGTGGAAGACGTCGCCGGCGAAGGTGTCGAGGCCGGGGATGTCGGGCCGGGCCGGCTCGGCCAGCGGGCCGTTGCCGAGCATGAGCACGTCGCACGTGAGCTCGCCGTGGTCGGTGTCGAGCCGCCACCGCGAGCGCTCGGCGTCCCACGCCGCCTCTCGCACGGTGTGGTCGAAGCGGGTGCGGTCGACCACCCCGAGGTCCCGCGCCGTGCGCCGGAGGTAGGCCTGGATCTCGGGCTGGGGGGAGTACGTCTCGCTCCACTCGGGGTTCGGGGCGAACGAGAACGAGTAGAGGTGCGACGGCACGTCGCACCGGCAGCCGGGATAGGTGTTGTCGCGCCAGGTGCCGCCGATGTCGGCGGCCCGCTCGAGCACGATGTGCTCGACGCCGGCCTGGTGCAGCCGGATCGACGCGCCGAGCCCGGCGAACCCGGCGCCGACGACGATCGCTCGGTGGTGCTCGGTGGTCGTCATGCCAGAGGCTCCTTGTCCATCAGCTCGCGCTGGGCGCGCTCCATCTCGTGGGCGAACAGCAGGTCGACGGTGCGGCGGGCCAGCGGCTGCACGTCGTCGAGCAGGGCGGCGAGGGCGGCGGGCCCGGCATCGGCGAGGCGGCGGAGGCCGATGTCGTCGGTGAACTGGGCCACGAGGTCGTCGGCCAGCTGGCTCAGCCCCTGCTGCAGGAGCTTGCGCAGCCGGGTCCCTTCCTCGACCGGGATGCCGAGGCGAACCGAGTCGAGCC
The DNA here is from genome assembly GCA_025464025.1 of Actinomycetes bacterium. Next base: position 17,514 of record JAODBP010000267.1, read on the forward strand.
CGACCTCGAGCATCCCGGGGCTGGGCACGAACCACACCGGCGGGCGGGTGTCGTCGCGCCGCTCGATCAGTCCGGCCGACTCGAGGTCGTCGAGCGTGCCGCCGGGCAGGTCGTCGAGCCGGGCGGAGAGCGTGGCGGTGTCGAGGATCACGGGTTGGTCGTCGGACCAGGGTCGCTTCATGGCGTCGTCGAGGCCGAGCCAGTCGGCCGTGGCCCCGGGCGCCGACGAGGTGAGCACGTCGCGCACGGCCGAGAGGCGGAGGCCCCGCTCCTGGAGGGAGGAGATCAGCTCCAGCCGCTCGAGGTGGGCCGCCCCGTAGCGGGCGGTGCGGCCGACGCGCTCCGGCGCCGGGAGCAGGCCCTCGGCCTGGTAGTAGCGCACGGTGCGGACGGTGAGCCCGGCCTCGGCCGCGAGCTGGCCGACCGACAGGGTCGCATCCATGGGGCCATCATGAACATGACAGTTCGAACTGTCAAGGTCCCAGGATGGGTGTCAACGACGGGCGACCCCGACGGTGAAGAAGCACCACGGCTTGGGGCCCTTGGCATACCGGCGCTCGACCTGCTCGACGGTGAAGCCGGCCGCCGTCACGAGCTCGACCGGGTCGCGCGTCAGGTGGCAGCCGCCGGCCAGCCGCTTCTGGAGCGGTTCGAGCCGGCGCTGCCAGCGGACGACCCCCTCGTCGGGGGCGATGCCGTGCTCGAGGAAGTGGAACGTGCCGCCCGGTCGCAGGACGCGGTGCACCTCGGCGACCGCGGCCTCGACGTGCGGGATCGTGCAGAGGGTGAACGTGCACAGTGCGGCGTCGCACGAGCCGTCGTCCAGCGGCAGCGACTCGCCGTCGAGGCCGACGTGCTCGACCCGCACCGACGACGCCTCGATCCGCGGCGCGGCGAGCCGCCCGGCGAGGGCGGCCGGTTCGACGGCGTAGACCAGCTCGACGGCCGGCGGGTAGAGCGCCACGTTCAACCCGGAGCCGAAGCCGATCTCGACCACCGTCCCGGCCAGGCCGGCGACGACCTTCTCGCGCCACCGGGCCATGTCGCCGGCGCCGCACATCTTGTCGACGACCCGGGGCAGCACCCGATCCTCGTAGAAGCCCATCCCGTCAGTGGAGCACTTCACGAGGTTGTCATGTGACGGTTCGATCGCGATCGCGAAGATCGGGAACGAACGCTCCGATGCTGGCGTCGATGGTGTCGATGAGCGTGTTGCTGACGATCTGGCTCCCGGTGGGGCTGACCGCGCTGGCCGCGTGGCGCATCTACCGCCGGCGGCCCGAGACGATGGCGCCGGGGCTCCGGGCCCTGGACCGCCTGCTCGGTCGACCCGAGCAGGCCCCGGCCACCGTGCGGGTGCTGACGCCCCGCCGTCCCGAGCTCCGCCTCGTCCGCCAGGACGAGGTCGCGTAGTCAGCCCTTCCGGTAGCGGGACACCGCGATCGGGGCGAAGACCAGCACGATCCCGGCCGCCCACAGCAGGGCGATCACGACCTGGCCGCCGGCCGAGTGGCCGATGATCCGCTCGGCGGCGTCGCCCTGCGTGAGCAGCCGCACGGAGTTCACCATCGGCGTGATCGGTTGGTGCTCGGCGACGGGCTGGAGCCACCCCGGCATCGATGCCGTCGGCACGTAGGCGGCCGACACGAACGTGAACGGGAAGACCATGAGCGACATGCCCTGGGCGGCCTGGGCGTTGCCGGCCATGAGGCCCATCACGATGAACACCCAGCCCCAGGCGAAGCCGAACACGATGCAGAGCCCGAAGGCCAGCAGGGCCTCGGGGAGGCTGTTGTGCAACCGGAAGCCGACGAGGAAGCCGATGCCGACGGTGACCAGCAGCCCCCACGTGAGGGCCGCGGTGTCGGCCAGGGCCCGGCCCATCGGCACCGAGAGCCGGGAGATGGGCAGCGACCGCAACCGGTCGAAGAAGCCCTGCTCGACGTCCTCGGCCACACCGGCCGCGGCGCCCGCGCCCGAGAACAGGACACCGGTGGTGATGAAGCCGGGCACGAGGAAGTCGACGTACTTCAGCCCGCCCGAGGTGATGGCGCCGCCGAACACGTAGCGGAAGATGAGCAGGAACATGGCGCCCTGCACGGCGCCGAGCACGACGAGCTGGGGCGTGCGGACGTACTTGAGCACGGCCCGCTTGGCGACGACCAGGGTGCTGGTGGTGAAGGACGTCGTCCGTCCCGTGGCGGTGGGCGAGAGCGCAGTCGTCGTGGTCATGTGGACACCTCTTCCTCGAGCGGCTGGCCGGTCAGGGTCAGGAACACCTCGTCGAGCGTGGGCCGCCGCAGGCCCACGTCGTCGAGCTCGACGCCGAGCGGGTCGAGGGCGCGCAGGGCGCCCATCAGCTCCTCGGTGCCGTTGGCCACGCCGACGGTGACCCGCCGGGTGCCCTCGTCGATCACGGCGTCGTCGGGGCCGAGGGCGGCCAGCGCCTCGGCCACGCGAGGGAGGTCCTCGACGTGGCGCACGTGCACCTCCACGACGTCGCGCCCGGCCTGCTTCTTCAGGTCGTCGGGCGTGCCCGAGGCGATGACCCGGCCGTGGTCGATGATCACGACGCGGTGGGCGAGCTGGTCGGCCTCGTCCAGGTACTGGGTCGTGAGCAGCACGTCGGTGCCCTGCTCGACGAGCTCGCGGATGGCGTCCCACAGCTCGATGCGGCTGCGGGGGTCGAGCCCGGTGGTCGGCTCGTCGAGCAGGAGCAGGCGGGGTGCGCCGACCAGGCTGGCGCCGAGGTCGAGGCGGCGGCGCATGCCGCCCGAGTAGGTGCGCACCAGGCGGTCGGCGGCGTCGGTCAGGCCGATCTGCTCGAGCACCCGGCCAGCGTTGGCCTTCGCCGTGCGCTTGTCCTGCCCGACGAGGCGGGCGACCATCTCGACGTTCTCCCGGCCGGTCATGGCCGGCTCGACGGCGGCGTACTGCCCGGCCAGGCCGATGACCTGGCGCACCTTCTCGGGCTGCCGGCGCACGTCGATGCCGGCGACGTGCAACTCGCCGGCGTCGGGCGTGACCAGGGTGGCGACGGCCCGCACGAACGTGGTCTTGCCGGCGCCGTTGGGCCCGAGCAGGGCCACGACCTGGCCCGGCTCGGCGGTGAGGTCGAGGCCGTCGAGGGCGTGGACGGCCTTGTCCCCCTTCCCGAACGCCTTGCGGAGGCCGGTGGCCTCGATGGTGGGGGTCATCCTTGGTCTCCTTCTGGCGCGAACAGGCCGCGCCACAGCTCGATGCCGTCGAGGGAGCCGCCCTCGATGTCCTTGACCAGTTGCTCCACGAAGCCGCGCTCGGCCTGGAGCAGCGCCTCGACGTACTCGCCCTCGACCATGAAGAGGCGGGGGAGGCCGAGGTCGAGCCCGTGCTGGCGGCTGGCCTCCTGGCGTCGGAGCTCGTGGCCGAGCCGGTCGAGCCGCTGGCGCAGCAGGGCGAGCGCGTCGTCGGGCGGGAGCACGCCGAGCAGCGACAGCGCCGCCTCGAAGCGCAGGTACTCCTTCGTTGGGAACGCCACCAGGTCCGAGAGCCAGTCGACCAGCTCGCGCTCGCCGTCCTGGGTGATCTCGTAGATCGTGCGCTCGGGCCGCCGGCCCTCCCGGATGGTCTCGGTGGCCACGACCAGCCCCCGCTTCTCGAGCGAGCCGATCACGCTGTAGAGGGAGCCGTAGTTGAGCTTGATGCTCTCGTGCTTCTCCCGTATGCGCAGCGTCTGGGCCACCTCGTAGGGGTGCATGGGCTTCTCGTGCAGGCACGCCAGCACGGCCAGGGCCAGTGGGTTGGATCGTCCGCGCTCGCTCATCCGACGTTGAGTATCCGAGGTCGAGTACCCGATGTCAAGGTCGACCGGCGGCGGGCCCGGCGACCGAGGGGTTCGTGGCCGGCGGGGGCGGGGTAGCCCGCTGAGGATGCCCCCCACCCTCCACCGCCGACTCGACGCCGCCCTCCTGGCCGGCTGCGACGCCCTCGACGAACTGGCCGAGGCCACGCCGGTCGACCGGCGTGATGCCCTGCTCACGCTCCTCGCCATCCACGACCTGCACACCGCGCCGGTCGACGACCTCGGCGACCGGGTCGCCTGGCAGCACCACCCGGCGATCGCTCGCCTGAAGTGGCGGCTCGAGCGGCCGTTCCTCGCCTGGCTCGACGCCGAGGACGACGCCGTCGACTGGGACCTGCCGGCCGAGCCCGCCGCCGCCATGCGGGCGCTGGGCGCCCGGGGCCTGGTGCCCGAGGTCTACCGCTGGCTGGCCGAGGACGCCACGTACGACGAGCTGGTGGCCTTCCTCACGCTCGAGGGCGGGCCCGACGGCGGCTTCGACGACCTCGTCGCCGCCTGCCAGATCGGCCTGGAGGGCGAGGCCAAGCTCGAGCTGGCCCAGAACTACTGGGACGAGATGGGCAACGGCTCGCTCGATGCCGTCCACACCGAGCTGCACCGCCGGTTGGCCGAGGCGCTCGACATCCGGGCCCTGCCCCGCACCCAGCAGCCCATCGAGGCGCTCGAGCGGTCCGCCCTCGGCTCGGTGCTGGCCACCAACCGCCACCTCCACCGCGAGATGGTCGGCGCCCTCGGGCTGATCGAGCTCCAGGCCGGACCCCGGTGCCGCAAGGTCGTGGCCGCCCTGCGACGCCTCGACGCCCCGGCCGACGCCCTGCCGTTCTACGAGGAGCACGCCGTGGCCGACCCCCGTCACGGCAAGGACTGGGTCGACCGCGTCGTCGCCACCCTGGGCACCGACCCGGCCTGGGCCGAGGGCATGGTCCGCGGCGCCCGCTGGCGGTCCCTGGTCAACCAGCGGTTCTTCGGCGCCATGGCCGACCGCTTCGCTCCGGCCCAGCTCCAGGCCCGCCAGGCGTCCTGAACGCGAACCGACGACGGATCCTCTACAGATCTGTAGAGGATCCGTCGCCGGTTCGGACGATCGGGACGTTCAGTCGATGGGGAGGCGGGCCATGAGCTCCGCCTTCTTCTCCTCGAACTCCTCGAAGTCGATCTGCTTGTCGTCGAACTGCTTGTGGATCTGCTCGATGAGCGTGAGGAGCTGTGCGGCCGAGAGCTCACCCTCCTCGGGGATGACCGCTTCCTCCTCCTCCGCAGCCGAGCGGTCCTGGCGGCGCTCGCGCTTCGCGGCGGCAGTCGCCTGCTTGGCGCGGTCGCGCTGGAGCTTGCCGAAGCTGGTCCGTCGCGTGGCCATGGGGGGTCTCCTTCTATCTGCGAACCGTACGACGCTACGGGGAAACGGCGCGGATGCCGCATTCGCGGGCGTCAGAGGTACCCTCTCAGTCCTAGCACCGGCCACGTCGGCTGGTGGGTCGTGCCTCGGGATCTCCCCGGTAAGCGGCCATCCGCAACCGGAATCGGAGTCCCCCGCATGTCCAGCACCACCTTCGCCGCGCTCGGCGTCCCCGCCGAGGTGGCGTCCCGCCTCGCGCAGCGCGGGATCACCACGCCCTTCCCGATCCAGGAGGCGACGCTTCCCGACGCCATCGCCGGCCGCGACGTCTGCGGCAAGGCCCCCACCGGCTCGGGCAAGACGCTCGCCTTCGGCATCCCGCTCGTCACCCGCGTCGGCCGGGCCCAGCCCCGCAAGCCCCGCGGCCTCGTGCTCGTGCCCACCCGCGAGCTGGCCAACCAGGTCCGGGACGAGCTCGTCGAGCTGGCCGGGCCGAAGGGCGTGCGCGTGCTCACGGTCTTCGGCGGCGTCGGCTTCGGCGGCCAGGTCCAGGCCCTCCGGCGCGGCGTCGACATCCTCGTCGCCTGCCCCGGTCGCCTCGCCGACCTCGTGCAGCAGGGCGAGGTCGACCTCGGCCACGTCGAGATCGCCGTGCTCGACGAGGCCGACCGGATGGCCGACATGGGCTTCCTGCCCGAGGTGAAGCGCCTGCTCGACCGGGTGAAGCCCGATCGCCAGACCCTCCTCTTCTCGGCCACGCTCGACGGCGACGTCGACGTGCTGGTGAAGCGCTACCAGCGCCAGCCGGTGAAGCACGAGATCCACGTCGAGGAGGACGCGCCGCAGAACCGCCACATCTTCTGGCGGGTCGAGCGCAGCGAGCGACACGAGCTGACGGTCTCGATCGTCAACGCCGAGTGGCCGGCGATCGTGTTCACCCGCACCAAGCACGGGGCCGACCGCCTGGCCAAGCAGCTCAACAAGTCGGGCGTGGCCGCCGTCGCCATCCACGGCGACCGGTCGCAGTCGCAGCGGGAGCGGGCCCTGGCCGCCTTCACCGCGGGCAAGGCCCAGGCCCTCGTCGCCACCGACGTGGCGGCCCGGGGGATCCACGTCGACGCCGTGGCCTGCGTCGTCCACTACGACCCGCCGGCCGACGAGAAGGACTACACGCACCGCTCGGGCCGCACCGGCCGGGCCGGCGCCGCCGGCGTCGTCGTGTCGCTGATCGCCATGGAGCAGCACAAGGGCATCAAGCTGATGCAGCGCAAGCTCCAGCTGCCGCCCGGCATCGACCCCGTCGACCTGTCGATCCTGGCCACCGGCGGGGCGCGGCCGACGCCGCCCCCGGTCAAGCTCGAGCGGACCGAGCACCACACCCGTCAGCCCCGACCGACCGGTGGGTCGCAGGCGCCGCGCCGCTCGGGCCAGGGTCGCCCGCAGGGCCAGGCTCAGGGCCGGGGCAAGGGGCAGGGCCAGGGTCGGCCCACGGGGCAGGGCCGGGGCAACGCCGCCCCTGCCCGCCGCGGGGGCCGCTAGCACCTACCGTTCAGCCGATGGCCGGGGAGCTGCGCGTCTACCTCGGCGCCGCCCCCGGCGTGGGCAAGACCTACGCCATGCTCGACGAGGTGCGGCGCCGGCTCGGTCGCGGGGCCCGCACGGCGGTCGTCGGGGTCGACACCCACGACCGTCCGGGCACGGCCGAGCTGCTCGACGCCCTGCCGGTCGTCGACGGCGAACCCGACGCCGCCTCGCTCCTGTCGGTCGGGCTCCAGGTGGTCGGCGTCGACGACCTGGCCCGGCCCGGCCGGCTGGCCGCCGTGGCCGCGCTGGTCGCCGCCGGCGTCACCGTGGTGACGACGCTCGACATCGGCGAGATCGAATCGCTCTCCGACGTGGTCGGCGAGATCACCGGCGCCCCGGCGGTCGGCACCGTGCCCGACGCGTTCCTGCGCGACGCGTCGGTCGAGCTGGTCGACATGACACCCGAGGCCCTCCGCCGCCGGCTGGCCCACGGCAACGTCTTCCCCGCCGGCGAGGTCGACGCCCGGACGGCCAACGTCTTCCGGCTCGAGAACCTGGCAGCTCTCCGGGAGCTGGCCCTGCGGTGGGTCGCCGACCACGCCGGGCCGGCCGACACGGGCGAGCGGGTGGCCGTCGCCGTCACCGGCGCGCCGGGGGCCGACCAGCTCGTGCGCCGCGCCGCCCGCATCGCCGGGCGGTCGCACGCCGGGCTCGTCGGCGTCCACGTGCGGGTGCCGACCGGTCGTCGCCCGGCGACGCCAGGCGACGTCCTCGAGGACACCCGGGTGCTGCTGTCCGACCTCGGCGGTGAGTACCGCGAGGTGGCGGGGGCCGACGTCGCCCTCGCCCTGGTGCAGGCCGCCCTGGCCGAGCGGGCCACGCAGCTCGTGCTCGGGGCCAGCCGCCGATCGCGCCTGCACGAGCTGGTCTCCGGCTCGGTGATCGCCGACGTGATGCGCCACGCCGGCACCGAGCTCGACGTCCACGTGATCGGCACCGAGGGCGGCCACGAGCGGCCGGCCCGCCGGACCGGGACGATGGCGCTGCCGGGCCGGCGCCGGGCCCTGGGGTGGGCGATCCTCGTGGTCGGCCTGCCCGCCCTCACCGCCCTGCTCACCGGGTTCGGCTCCGACCTCGACCTGCCGAGCGCCCTGCTCCTGTACCTGCTGCTGGTGGTGGCCGGGGCGGCGACGGGTGGCGTCGGGCCGGCGGCGGTGGGCGCGCTGGCCGCCTTCCTCCTGGCCAACTGGTACTTCATCCCGCCGCTCCACCACTGGGAGATCGACAACGCCGAGGACGTGGTCGCGCTCTTCACGTTCGTGGTGGTGGCCGCCGTGGTGGCCGGGCTCGTCGTCCACGCGGCGCGGCGACAGGCCGAGTCGGCCCGGGCCCGGGCCGAGGCCCGCATGCTGGCCGACATGAGCGGTGCGTCGGTCGGCGACGACCCGCTCGCCGTGCTGCTGGCCCAGCTGCGGGAGGCGTTCGACCTGACCGGCGCGGCGGTCGTGCGCACCGACGACGGCCGCATCGAGGCCGAGGTCGGCACCCTGGGCGGCGCCACCGAGCTCACCGTGCCGTTGGGGACCGAGCACCAGCTGGTGGCGTCGGGCCGCATGCTGTCGGCCGAGGACCGGGGCATCGTGGCCGTGGTGGCCGACCACCTCACCGCCGCCCTCCGCACCCGGCAGCTCCGGGTCGAGGCGTCGACGGCGTCGGCACTGGCCGAGGCGAACGAGCTGCGCACGGCGATCCTCGCGGCCGTCTCCCACGACCTGCGCACGCCGCTCGCCTCGATCAAGGCGTCGGTGACGAGCCTGCGCCAGGACGACGTCGAGTGGCCGCCCGAGGCCGTGGCCGAGTTCCTGGCCATGATCGACGAGGAGACCGACCGGCTCGACGGCCTCGTCGGCAACCTGCTCGACCTCAGCCGGCTCCAGACCAACACCCTCCAGATCCTCGAGCGGGCCGTCGGGCTGGAGGAGGTCGCCCCGGCCGCCGTGGCCAGCCTCGGTGATCGTGCCGCGACCGTCGACCTCGACGTGCCCGAGACGCTGCCGCGGGTGCGGGTCGACCCCGGCCTGCTCGAGCGGGCGCTGGCCAACCTGGTCTCGAACGCGGTGGCGTGGTCGCCGCCCGGGGCCCGGGTGCGGGTCGACGCCTCGCCGGTGGGTGACCGGGTCGACCTGCGCGTCGTCGACCGCGGACCGGGCATCCCGGTGCAGGCCCGCCAGCGGGTGTTCGAGCCGTTCCAGCGGCTGGGCGACCGCGGCACCGACGGTGTGGGCCTCGGCCTGGCCGTGGCCCGCGGGTTCGTCACCGCCATGGGCGGCGAGCTGCTGGTGGAGGACACCCCCGGCGGCGGCACGACGATGGTCGTCAGCTTCCCGGCGGTGCAGCGCTGATGGTCTCGCTCCGCAGGCTCCGCAGGCTCCGCTCGACGGGCGACGGCAGCCCCGTGGCCCACCCGCGGCCTTCGTCGCCGTGTTCCGGAGACCACAGGTGACTCGGGTCCTCGTCGTCGACGACGAGCCGCAGATCCGTCGGGCCCTGAGCACCAACCTCCGGGCGCGCGGCTTCGAGATCGACCTGGCCGAGACCGGCGAGCAGGCGCTCGAGCTGGCCGCCCGCCACCGGCCCGACCTGGTGGTGGTCGACCTCGGCCTGCCCGGCATCGACGGCGTCGAGGTCGTGCGGGGGCTGCGGGGCTGGACGAACGTGCCGATCGTCGTGCTCTCGGTCCGCGACGCCGAGTCGGACAAGGTGCGGGCCCTCGACGCCGGGGCCGACGACTACGTGACCAAGCCGTTCGGCATGGACGAGCTGCTGGCCCGCATGCGGGCTGCCCTGCGCCGGGCCGTGCCGACCGACGCGGCCGAGGAGCCGGTGGTCGAGACGCCCGACTTCCGCGTCGACCTGGCCGGCAAGCGGGTCACGACGGCGGCGGGCGAGGTGCGGTTGACGCCCACCGAGTGGCACCTGGTCGAGGTGCTGGTGCGCCACGCCGGGAAGCTGGTGAGCCAGCGCCAGCTCCTCCAGGAGGTGTGGGGCCCGAGCTACGGGCGGGAGACCAACTACCTCCGCGTCTACCTGGCCCAGATCCGGCGCAAGCTCGAGCCCGACCCGGCCCACCCCCGCTACTTCCTCACCGAGCCCGGCATGGGCTACCGGTTCCTCCCACCTGTCGCCGATCAACCGAACTGACGATGGTGGGTGGACAGATCTGTCCACCAACCGTCGCCGGTTCGGAGGTGGGGTGGGGTTCGAGGGCGAACGGTCACGGTGTGTTCATCCGCCGTTCAGCCGCCTTGGCCCTCGTGCTCGCGCTGCTGGCGGCGATGCCTGCGATCGCCCGGCCGGCAGCACCGGGGGGACTGCCGTGCTCGGGCGATCCGGGGCAGGTGCACCGGCTCGACGTGACGATCGCGGGCGTGCGCACGTGGGGCCTCTACGCCGTGCCGCAGGGGAAGCCGGTCGGCATGGTGGCGTTCGCCCACGGCTACGGCCACACGCCGGAGTCGTGGCGGAAGCACCTGAGCGACGTGGCCCGTCGGGAGCACGTGATCGCCTTCGCCATGAACTACCGCGGCAGCATCGAGCGCCCGACCGTCCGGGGATGGCGGGTGGCCGAGGGCGCGTCCGACACCATCGCCGTGGCCCGTCGCTTCGACGCGGCCTGCCATCCCCGCACGGTGGTGGCCTACGGCGTGAGCATGGGCGGCAACACCTCGGGCCTGGCCGTCGCCGCCGGGATCCGCAAGGCCAAGGCCCCGAACACCAGCGGCGACCGCCCGCTCTTCGACTGGTGGATCGACGTCGAGGGCGCGGCGAACGTGGTCGAGACCTACCAGGAGGCCCGATCGCTGGCCGCCTCCGGCAACGCCTTCGCCGTCCAGGCCCGGCAGGACATCGAGGCCGAGATGGGCGGCCCGTTCGAGCAGCGCCGCGACGTCTACCTCGAGCGAACCGTCGTCAACCGGGTCGCCGACATCGCCGCGTCGGGCATCGGTGGGGTGGTCATCGTGCACGGCGCCTGCGACGGGCTGGTGCCGTACGACCAGAGCCGCGAGCTGGCCACCGTGCTGCGGAAGGCGGGTGTGCCGGTCCAGTTCTTCACCGTCGGCACGAAGCCGGCCGGCACCGAGTCGGGCACCACCCTCGACGGCTACGCCCCGGTCGACCACGACTCGCCCTTCGCCGGCCACGCCAGCGAGGCCAGCGACGGGCACCTCGTCGGCAACCTGGGCTTCGCCCGGCTCCACGCCCTGTTCCAGGGCGACCGGCCCGACCACGACCGCGAGGTCGCCGTCGACGGCCGGTCCGGCGCCTCGACCTAGAAGGAACAGTGCCGAGAGGACGACTGGCCCGGGGCCGGGTCAGTCGGCCGGAGGCTCGATCTCGCGGCCTCGGCCGCCGCACGCCGAAGCCATCTCGGCACGCGCCGCAGGCGCCCCTACGACGGCCGATGCGGGACCAGGCCAGGCGGCCTCTCGGCGCTGTTCTTCCTTACGCCAGCAGCCCCTTCACCACGGCCTGGAGCGTCACGTC
>JAODBP010000243.1 GCA_025464025.1 Actinomycetes bacterium
CCGCAGGCGCCCCGACACGCCCTACCTCGGCAAGGTGAAGTGCTTGAACTCGTTGAGCTCGGGCCAGCCGACGAGGGTGTCGAGGATGCGGTCGATGGCCGCCGCGCCGCGCACCGCGGCATCGGCCGGGCGCTCCATGAGCCGGACGAAGGCGGCCTGGCCGCCGGCCACGAAGGCGGGCACGCCCCAGATCTCGTGCTCGTTGACGGCCGCCTCGTGCTCGGCCCGCACCGTCTTGAGGGGGAGGCCGCTCTCGACCTCGGCGAGGGCGGCCGCCACGTCGACGCCGGCGTCGGCCAGGACCGGCGCCAGGGACTCGAGGTCGCGCAGGTTGCCACCCCGGTCGTGGCGATGCGTGAACAGCGCCCGGTGGGCGGCGAGGAAGTGCTCGGGCTGGGTGTCGCGCACGGCGACGGCGAGCTCGAGCGCGAGGAGGCCGGTGTCCTGGGCCCGGTCCCACGTCGGGTCCTTGGCCGCGCTCAACGAGAACGGCTGGAAGCGCACGTCCCAGTCGGCGCCTTCGTCGAGACCGTCGAGCACGTGCTCGTGGGCGATCCGGGCGAACGGGCACCGGTAGTCGAAGAAGACGGCGAACTCGCGGCGGGGGGCCATGGAAGGGTCAATGCCCCCGAGGGGCGTGCGCATTCCCGAGAGGCCACAGGCGCTTGGCCGCGGCGCCGAGCCCGACGCCCACGGCGGCGCCGGCGACGACGTCGGACGGGTGGTGGATCTTCACGTGCACCCGGCTGGCGGCGACGATCGTCGCCGCGCCGTACCAGAAGACCTTCGACCGCAGCGGCCGGCCCTGGCTCAGCAGCGAGGCGGCCATGAACCCCGAGGTCGCGTGGCCCGACGGGAAGCTGCTCGACTTGGGCTTCCGAAGCTTGCGCGCCTGCCGCGCCGTGAGCTGGGCCCGGTCGGGCCGGGTGCGGCGGAAGAACGACTTGACCACGCCGTTCACGAGGACGGACTCGATGCCGAGCGAGGCGCCCAGGCGCACGGCCTCGCGCTCCTGGCGGGCGCCCCCGAGGGCCCGGGCCGCGCCGGCGATGTGCCAGATCAGGGAGAAGTCGCCCACGGCGGAGGCGCCGTAGAAGAGGCGGTCGGCCGTCGGGTTGCCCCGGATCCGCTCGAACCAGCCGTCGACCCGCCGGTCGAAGTCGCGGACCCGGGCCGCCAGCGACTCGGGCAGGACGAGTGTGGCCGGGTCGGCCGGCGGGCGCTGGAGCGTGGGATCGGTGCCCCCCAGGACGCGCACCGCAGCCTCGCGGACGGGGTGCTCCTGCTCGATCGCCACCGGTAGACGCTACCCCGCCGGTCGTGAACCCGAGTCCGGCCGGTCGACCTCGAACCAGATCACCTTGCCGCCCTTGACCTGCTCGATGCCCCAGGCCTTCGACATGGCCTCGACGAGGGCGAGGCCCCGGCCCGAGGTGGCCCAGTCGTCGTCGGCGCCCTGGGGGGCGGGCACGAACTCGTCCTTGTCGCCCACCTCGACCCGCAGGGCGTGGGGCATGAGCACGACGGACACGTCGGCCTCCGAACCCCCGTGGATGACGGCGTTGGTGACGAGCTCGGACACGAGCAGGTTCACCACGTCGAGCACGTCGGCGCAGGCCCAGCGGCTCAACGTCTCCTCCATGAACCGACGGGCCGCCGCGCTGCTGCCGATGTCGGGCTCGAGCGTGCGCTGGCTCCGGGCCAGGATCTCCTCGACGGCGTCGAGCACGCCGGCCACCGCGATGATCTCCTCGACGATGCGCCGGGGCGACAGCCCCTTCTGGACGTAGCCGACCGCGCCTCGCTCGCGCACCACGGCGCTGAGCCGGTCGCCGGGGAAGCCGGAGACGACGATCACCCGGGCCGAGGGTGCGGCGGCCCGCACGAGGGGGAGGGCGTCGAGGCCACCGACCCCGGACATCGCCAGGTCGAGCAGCACGAGGTCGGGGGCCAGCGCCGCCGCCGCCGCCTCGGCCGCCGCACCGTCGTCGACCGCGGCGACCACGACGAACCGGCCCGTTCGGACCAGGGCGACGGTCAGGATCTCCCGGACATCCGCGTTGTCGTCGGCCAGGACGACTCGGAACGGGGGGCTCTCCATGCCGCAATCGTCGCATCCCGGGGCAACTGGCCGCGCCAACCTGCGCGAAAGGCGCGTTCCGACCACGTCTCCCGTGGGTGCCCGTTCCGTCCCGGTACAGTCCGCCACGAATCCCGCTCGGACGGTGACGCGCGTGGCGCGAAGGGACGGAGACATGGCGACGACGGTCCGGACCACCAAGAAGGCGGCAGCTCGCCAGCCCGCCGCCAAGAACGGGACCGGGGGGAACGGCAAGGCGCCCGCGCCCGCGTTCGTCGCCCCCGACGAAGCGGTCCTGCTCGAGCTCCTGCGCGTCCTGCGGGCGGCCAAGGACGGCGACTTCACCGTTCGGCTGCCCGAGCGCCGGAACAACCTCATGGGCCAGATCGGCGCCGCGTTCAACGACCTCATCGAGATGAACCAGAAGACGACCAAGGAGCTGGCCCGGGTCGGCCGCCTGGTCGGACGTGAGGGTCGCATGGGCGAGCGGGTCAACATGCCCGAGGCCCGAGGAGGCTGGGCCGAGAAGACGGCATCGGTCAACGGCCTGATCGAGGACCTGTCCCGCCCGACGACCGAGGTGGCCCGCGTCATCGAGGCCGTGGCCCAGGGCGACCTCTCGCAGAAGATGGCGCTCAAGATCGAGGGCCAGCCGGTGAAGGGCGAGTTCCTCCGCATCGGCACCACCGTGAACTCGATGGTCGACCAGCTCTCGTCGTTCGCCGACGAGGTGACCCGGGTGGCCCGCGAGGTGGGCACCGAGGGCCGGCTGGGTGGTCAGGCCAAGGTGCGCGGGGTGAGCGGCACCTGGAAGGACCTCACCGAGAACGTGAACTCGATGGCCTCGAACCTGACCGGCCAGGTGCGGAACATCGCCCAGGTGACCACGGCCGTGGCCAAGGGCGACCTCACGCAGAAGATCACGGTCGACGCCCGGGGCGAGATCCTGGAGCTGAAGAACACGATCAACACGATGGTGGACCAGCTCTCGTCGTTCGCCGACGAGGTGACCCGCGTGGCCCGCGAGGTGGGCACCGAGGGCAAGCTCGGCGGTCAGGCCGAGGTGCGCGGCGTCTCGGGCACGTGGCGCGACCTGACCGAGAACGTGAACTTCATGGCGTCGAACCTGACGAGCCAGGTGCGGAACATCGCCCAGGTCGCCACGGCGGTGTCGCGCGGCGACCTCTCGCAGAAGATCACGGTGGAGGCCAAGGGCGAGGTCGCCGCGCCGGCCGACGTCATCAACTCGATGACCTACACGCTGTCGTCGTTCGCGGCTGAGTTCACCCGCGTGGCCCGCGAGGTGGGCACCGAGGGCATCCTCGGCGGTCAGGCGCAGGTGCAGGGCGTGGCCGGCACCTGGAAGGACCTCACCGAGAACGTGAACTCCATGGCCTCGAACCTCACCGGCCAGGTGCGCAACATCGCCCAGGTGACGACGGCGGTGGCCAAGGGCGACCTCAGCCAGAAGATCACCGTCGACGCCCGCGGCGAGATCCTGGCGCTCAAGGAGACCATCAAC
>JAODBP010000247.1 GCA_025464025.1 Actinomycetes bacterium
GCAGCCCCAACGGGATTCGAACCCGTGCCGCCACCTTGAGAGGGTGGTGTCCTAGGCCACTAGACGATGGGGCCCTGCTGTGCTGCCGGAACAGCGGTCCTGGTTGTACTACTGGTGCTGCGCCCGACCGGAATCGGGAGCTCGGGGGCAGGGACTCGAACCCCGAATAACTGCTCCAGAGGCAGTTGTGTTGCCGATTACACCACCCCCGAACGGGCGAAGGGACAGGGTAGCGGACGCGTCGGCGGGTGCGAACCCGACATCGCTCACCCGTTGCGGGCCCGACCGACCTTCGAGTCGAGGTCGACGAGGCGGTGGTAGCCGATGATCCGCCCGACCCCGACGGCCAGCGTCTCGTGGACGAGGTGGCCGAACGTGACCTCGTCGGGGGCGTCCGTGGCGGGGCTCGCATGACCCTCCAGGCCGACCTCGCCGGCGATGTGCTCGACCCGCAGCGAGTGGTACGGACTGGTCACCAGCACCACCTTGGTGATGCCCTCCGCCTTCAGGAAGCGGGCGGCGGCGGCCAGGCTCTGCCACGAGTTCCGCCCGTCCGTCTCGAGGCGGAGGGCCGACTCGGGGATGCCGGCCCGCTCGAGGTAGCCGGCCGACGCCGAGGCCTCGGTGAAGGTGTCGCCCGGGCGGCGGCCACCGGTCAGCACGATGACCGGGGCGATCTTCGCCTCGTAGAGCTGGGCGGCGTGGTCGAGCCGGGCCTTGAGCACCGGGGACGGCCGGCCGTTGTACTGGGCCGCGCCGAGCACGATGATCGCCTGCGACGGGCGGGACGCGTCACGACGCGACGCCGCCCACACCTGCACGAACGTGACCGCGAAGTAGCCCACCAGCACCAGGGCCAGCAGGACGCCAACCTTGATGAGCCGCCGCATCAAGGCAGGCGAGCGCGCGCCGCGGCGATGCGGGCGAGGGTCGCCTCCCGGCCCAGGACCTCGAGCGATTCGAACAGCGGCGGGCCGACGGTGCGCCCGGTGACGGCCACCCGGACCGGGGCCTGGGTCTTGGCCAGCTTGAGGTCGAGCCCCTCCCCCACGGCCACCAGCGCGTCCTTCAGCGCCTCGGCCGACCACTCGACGTCGGCGTAGGCGGCCGCCGTGGCATCGAGGATCTGGGCGGCACCGTCCTTCATGGCCTTGGCCCACGAGGCCTCGTCGTCGACCGGCTCGTCGAGGAAGATGAAGTCGACCATGGCCGGCACCTCGCCGAGCACGGCGACCCGCTCCTGCACCAGCGGGGCCAGCCGGCGGAACACCTCGACGTCGGCGAGCTCGCCCCAGGTCTCGCGGCGCACGAACGGCATGGCCCGGTCGATGAAGTCCTCGACCGAGAGCTCGCGGATGGTGTCGCCGTTGAACGCTCGGAGCTTGGCCACGTCGAAGAAGCCGGCCGACTTCCCGATGTCCTCGAGCCGGAACACCTCGATCATGTCATCGACGGTCATGCGCTCCCGACCGTCCGGTGGGGACCACCCGACGAGGGCCAGGTAGTTGACGAGGACCTCGGGCAGGTAGCCCTCGTCGCGGTACTGCTCGACGGCCACCGGGTCGCGCCGCTTCGACAGCTTCTGACGCTTCTCGTTCACGATCATCGGCATGTGGGCGAAGACCGGGTGCTCGCCGTAGCCGAGGGCGTCCCACAGCAGGAGGTACTTCGGCGTGTTGGGCAGGTGGTCGTCGCCTCGGATCACGTGGGTGATCCGCATGTCGCCGTCATCGACGACGTTGGCCAGGAGGAAGATCGCCGCCCCGTTCGAGCGCACGAGCACGAAGTCCTCGAGGCTCGCGTTCTCGAAGCTGGGATCGCCCCGCACCACGTCGTGGACGACGGTGGTGCCGGTGTCCGGCGTGCGGAACCGCAGGGCCCGACCCTCACCGGGGCCGAGGTCGCGGTCGCGGCAGAACCCGTCGTAGCCGGGCGGGCCACCCCGCTCCTTGGCCCGGGCGTCGACGTCGTCACGCGTGCAGTCGCACCAGTAGGCCGCGCCGTCGGCCTCGAGCTTGGCCGCCGCCGAGGCGTAGAGGTCGGCCCGCTCCGACTGGCGGTACAGCTCGTCCCACTCCAGGCCCAGCCAGCGGAGCGTGTCGTAGATGAGGTCGACCCACTCCTCGCGGTTGCGCTCAGCGTCGGTGTCCTCGATCCGGAGGACGAAGGTGCCGTGCTGCTGCTTGGCGTAGAGCCAGTTGTAGAGGCTGGCGCGCACGCTGCCGACGTGGAAGAAGCCAGTCGGCGAGGGAGCCATGCGCACCCGGACGGGGCGGTCGGTCACCGAACCGAGGCTACCGGGGGCACGATGGGCGCATGGATCCGGCGGTGCGGGCCGCGCACGAGTTCTTCGAGGGCAACAGCGGGTGGGCCCCGCCCGACGTCGACACGCTCGACGAGTGGGCCGCCGACGGCGTCTCGAAGGCGCCCGACGACTGCGTCACCACCGTCGACGGCCAGTGCGAGCACGGCCTGGCGTCCTGGCACCGCGTCCTCGCCGCCCTCGACTGACCGAACCAGCGACGGTTGGTGGACGGATCTGTCCACCAACCATCGCCAGTTCGAGTGGTGACTAGGCGGTGCCGACGCGGGGGTCGCCGGTCGCCTTGGTCACGACGACCACGGCCGGCCGGGGATAGCCGACGACGTGGCCCGGCCAGGTGCTCTGGGGGTTCGAGAGGGTCCCGCTCTCGCCCGGGTGCTGGATCGACGCGAACAGGTTGCGACCGTCCGGCGTGATGTACGGGCCGGTGACCTCGGCGCCGAACGGCGCGGTGAAGAACCGCTTGGGCAGGGCCCGATCCGGGCCGCTCGTCGACAGGGCGAACAGCGCGTCGTTCTGCTTGATCGCCGACGGCTGGCCGTCGGTGGCGATCCAGAGGTTGCCGCTCGGGTCGAACGTCAGGTTGTCCGGGCACGAGATGTCGCTGGCCTCGGCGTTGACCTTGCCGTTGAACAGGCGGGTCTCGTCGGTCTGCGGCCCGGCCAGCAGGAAGATCGACCAGGTGAACTTCAGCGAACCCGGGTCGTTGCCGTCCTCGATCAGCTCCACGATCTGCCCGTTGGTGTTCTTGACCCGCGGGTTGGCGAAGTCGGTGCCGGCGTTGGTGCCGACGCCGCGCGAGGAGTTGTTGGTGAGGGCGATGTAGACCCGCTTGTTGACCGGGTTCGTCTCGATGTCCTCGGGGCGATCCATCTTGGTGGCGCCCACCAGGTCGGCCGCCTCGCGGGTGCGGATGCAGATGTCGGCCTGCGACGTGAAGCCGGCGTTGGTGAAGCGGGCGTCGCTGATCACCAGCGGCGTCCACGTGCCGGTGCCGTCGGCCTTGAACGTGGCGACGTGGAGCGTGCCGTTGTCGAGCAGGTCGCGGTTGTCGGCCCGGCTGGTGCGGCTCGGCACCTTCGAGCCGACGAACTTGTAGATGTACTCGAAGGCCTGGTCGTCGCCGGTGTAGACGACCGGCGTGCCGGCCTTCGACAGCACGACCGTGGCCGCCTCGTGCTTGAACCGGCCGAGGGCGGTGTGCTTCCGCGGCGGGAGGTCGGGCTCGAACGGGTCGATCTCCACGACGTAGCCGAAGCGGTTGACCTCGTTGGGCTCCTTCGCCAGGTCGAAGCGGCTGAGGTGGTTCTCCCACCGCTTGCCCGAACCGGTGTTGCCGATCCCGAGGCGGGTGGCGGTGGCCTTGGCCTTGCCGGTCAGCTTCTCGGCGTTGGCGAAGTACTGGTTGAAGTTCTCCTCGCAGGTGAGGATCGTCCCCCACGGGGTCACTCCACCACCGCAGTTGTTGAACATGCCGAGCACGGTCGTGCCGTCGGCGTCGATCGACGTGCGGAGGGCGGGATCACCGGCGGCCGGACCGCTGATCGTCATCGGCGTGGTGCCGGTGACGCGGCGGTTGTACTGGCTGTCGAGGACGACCTTCCAGGTGCCCTTCTCCTTGACGATCTCGACGACGGTGCCACCGTGAGCGGCCAGCTCGACGCCGACCTGGTCGGCCGTCGGCTTGGGGCTCGACGCGTCGTAGCCGAAGAACATGTTGAAGCCGTCGGTGACCTCGTGGTTGACCCACAGGAGGGCGCGGTCCTCGTTCAGGAACGGGAACGGGACGTAGGCGATGTAGTCGTTGTTGAAGCCGAAGCGACGCTCCTGCTCGGCCGGCGTCAGGGTGCGGGCGTCCTTGGCGGCGTCGCCGGGGTGGATCGGGTCACCCCAGGCGAGGAGCACCTTGCCGACGTGGTTCTTGGCGATCACCCACTCGTCGGTGGTGCCGATCGGCACCTCGGTGAAGCCGAGACCGGTCGTCAGGCCCGGGTTGTACGGCGTCTCGTCGTCCTCGGCCGCCGCCGGGTCGGCACCCGCCACTGCGAGCACCGGCTGCGCCGCCGCCGTGAGGGCCGCGACCGACATCCCCTGCAGCAGCCGCCGGCGACTGAGCTCCTGCCGGACCTCTTCGAACGTCTCCCCGCTCATGAGCACTCCTCCGCGTCGATGTGGGACGCGGGAGACGGTGCCGGGTGACTTCGACGCCGGGGTGGTGTCGGGACGACCTCCGGATCAACCCCGGGTGAACATCGCTGCAGATCTGCGCGATCTACGTCGTGACGGAGCCGCCGTTGACCTCGATGGTCTGGGCCGTCACCCAGGACGCCTCCTCCGAGGCCAGCCAGACGACGGCGGCGCCGATGTCCTCGGGCGTGCCGGTGCGACCGACCGGGATGGCCTTGGCCAGGTGGCCGGTCACCTCCGGGTCCTTCATCTGCATGAGCCCGAGGGCGATGGTGTTGGCCGTGACGCCGGTGCGGGCGACCTCGAGCGCCAGGGTCCGGGTGAACGAGAGCCCCCCGCCCTTGCCCGCGCTGTAGGGCGACACGCCGATGGCGACGCCGTTGGTGCCGGCGCCCGAGGAGATCGTGATGATCCGCCCCCAGCCGCGGTCCACCATGCCGTTGACCACGGCGTGGCAGCAGTTGAGGACGCCGTAGAGGTTGACCCGGATCGGACCCTCCCACTGCGCCGGGTCCATGTCCTTGAACGGAGTCGTCTTCATGCCCTCGGCCCCGCCGTTGCCGGCGTTGCTCACCAGGATGTCGACCACGCCGATGCCGTCGACCGCCGCCTTCACGGCGTCGAGGTCGGTGACGTCGAACGGCGTGGCGACGGCCTTGCCCCCGGCCGCGGCGATCTGGGCCACCGTCTCGTCGGCCCGCTCGGGCACGAAGTCGTTCACGTGCACCACGGCGCCCTGGGCGGCGAGCATCCGGGAGATGCCGGCGCCGACGCCCTGGCCGGCTCCGGTGACGAGGGCGGTGCGCCCGGACAGGTCGAAGATCACGGTGTGGCCTCCTGCCAGCGACGGGCCATGGCCAGCCGCTCGGCGATGGGTGGGTGCGAGGCGTTCAGTCTCTTCCAGGTCGAGGGGTCGACGTCGGCCTTGTTGGTCTCGGCCAGCCGGCGGAACACCTGGCTGAAGGCGTCGGGGTCCCCGAGGGTGTCGAGGGCGTAGATGTCGGCCTGGCGCTCGTCGGCCCGGCTGAGCCACGACGTCACCAGGTTCACGGCCACGAAGCCGGCCGGGAAGAGGGTGAAGAAGAGCGGGATGGCGGCCGGGTCGCGGACCGAGTCGACGCCGCCGAGGTCGAGCAGCCAGCCCCACCGCAGCAGTGCCCACGAGCCGAGGAAGAGGAGGAGCTGCACGCCGATGATCACCGGGAGCTTCCGGCGGAGGTGGGCGTGCTTCCAGTGCCCGAGCTCGTGGGCCACGACCTGGACGATCACCTCGTGGGGCCAGGCCAGCAGCGTGTCGTAGACGACGACCCGCCGGGTGCGGCCCAGCCCGGCGACGTAGGCGTTGCCGGCCAGCGACCGCCGGCTGGCGTCGGCCACCAGCACGCCGGCGATGTCGAGCCCGCACTGCCGGGCCACGCCGAGGATGCGCTCGAGCAGCTCCTCGTCCTCCATGGGCGTGAACGTGTTGAACAGCGGCGCGATCACGATCGGGTAGAGCAGCCCGAGCAGCACGGTGAAGGCGGAGAAGAGCAGCCAGCCCCAGAGCCACCACAGATCGGTGGCCCGGATGACGGCCCAGAGCGGCACGAGCAGCAGGAGGGCGGTGACGGCGCCCACCAGCAGGTTCTTGAGCTGGTCGACGACGAAGCCGCCGGTGGTCTGGGTGCTGAGCTCCCACCGGCGGTCGTGGCCCAGCTCGCGCCAGGCGTCGAACCACGGGCTGACGAGGAGCTCGAGCAACGTGAACACCACGATGATCACGACGGCCTGCTGGATCCAGCCGCGCAGGTCGAGGGCGTCGACGAGGCGAGGCGCGCCGTGGCCCACGACGAAGGCGATCGCCACCGCGCCGGAGAGGACCATGCGGAGCCGGTCCATCCGGCGGATCGGCGTGTTGTAGGCCCGGCCCCGTTCGATCTCGTCGGGGTCGAACCAGTCGGCGGCGTCGGCCGGCACCCGCTGCCAGTGCGAGAGCGCCGTCACGAGAGGTGCTCCAGCAGGAGGGGCACGAGCCGGTCGGCGTCGAGCTCGGGGATCCAGTGCCCGGCTCCTTCCAGCGGGGCGAACCGGTAGGGGCCGGTGACGTGGTCGGCCGTGAAGCCGGCCGCCTCCGGCCCGATGACCGTGTCGTCGGTGCCCCACACGTACAGGGTCGGCACCGTGACGTCGGCGACCTCCGACGGGTGGTCGGCGCGGTACCAGCCCAGCGCCCGGTCGAGCAGCCCGGGCTCGAGCATGGCCTGCACGTGGCGGTCGACGTCACCCGTGTGGCGCGACGCGGCGAAGAGCCGACGGAGGCCGGCCCCCTCGTCGGCCAGGAAGAGGTCGAGGGCCGCCGGCTGGCGGAAGTGGTCGAGGTAGAACGACCGCTGGGCCTGGTCGCTACCTGCCTCGCCGTCGACCGCACGTCGGAACGCGGCCGGGTGCGGCGCGGTCACGGCCGTGAGCGTGGCGACCTTGTCGGGGTGGGCGGCGGCCAGCCGCCACGCCGCCTGGGCCCCGATGTCGTGGCCCACCAGGTGCACGGGCTCGTCGATCAGGGCCAGGGCCTGCTCGACGAGGTCGCCGCCGTAGAGGTCGGGCGCCACGACCTCGTGGCCGGCGTCGAGCAGCGGCCCGACGACCGCCCGCCAGGCGTCGGCGGTCTGCGGGAAGCCGTGGAGCAGCAGGGCGGTCGGCACGACGGGACGCTACCGTCCGGCGCCATGGGGACGATCGCGATCACGGGCTCGGCAGGGGGGATCGGCTCGGCCACGCGCGCCCGGCTCGAGAAGGAGGGCCACCGGGTCATCGGGGTCGACGTCCGCGACGCCGAGGTGCTCGCCGACCTGTCGACCCCCGAGGGCCGCGAAGCCATGGTCGAGGGCGTCACCGAGGCGAGCGGCGGGATGCTCGACGGCCTCGTCGCCGGAGCCGGCATCTCGAGCGACGACAGCCCGCTGGTGATCTCGATCAACTACTTCGGCGCCGTCGCCACCCTGGCCGGGCTCCGGCCGCTCCTCGCCCGCGGCAGCGACCCGAGCGCGGTGGCGATCAGCTCGAACTCGACGACCGCCACGGTCGGCGGCGTCGTCCCCGAGGCGGTCGACGCCTGCCTGGCCGGTGACGAGGCGGCGGCCCGGGCCGCCGTCGACACCGGCTTCTTCGGCTACCCGACGGCCAAGCTCGCCCTGGCCCGGTACGTGCGGCGCAACGCCCCCACGTCCGACTGGATCGGTGCCGGCATCCGGCTCAACGCCATCGCCCCCGGTCCGATCGCCACGCCGATGACCAACCCCATCAGCGACTTCGTCCTGAACATGGGCGACGACTACCCCGTGCCGATCGGCCGCCTCGGCACGGCGGACGAGGTCGCCGCCGTGCTGGCCTTCCTGCTCTCCCCCGACGCCGGCTACGTCGTGGGCTCCCTCGTCTACGTCGACGGTGGCGGCGATGCCGCGGCCCGCAGCGACGACTGGCCCACGGGCCGGTACCGCTGATGGACCGCCCCCGCTCGCTCGGCCACGTCGCCCTCGCCGTCGGCCCCGGCGACGGCCCGGCCGCCGCCCACCTCCTCCGCTGCATCGGCCTCGACGTCACCGACAACGGGCCGAGCAAGACCGGCGACCCCTGGTACACCGCCCTCGTCGACGCCGACACCTTCCGCGGCCTGGAGAACCTCTTCTTCGTGGTGCCCGTCTCCGAGGCCCAGCTGCGGCTCGAAGCCGCCATCGGCGACGAGCTGGCTGCCACCGTGGAGCTCGAGGACTTCCTCGCGTCGAAGCGGGAGCAGCCCGAGTCGGCCAGCCACATCGCCCTCGCCTTCAACGACCTCGACACGCTGGAGGAGGCGGTGCTCGCCGTGCTCGACGCCGCCGACGAGCCGCCGCTCGCCGGTCGGGTGAGCGTGCGGGTGTTCCGGGCCCGGGGCGGCTACGACGACATCGACGAGCGGATGGCGGCGTCCGACCTCTTCGCCGACGCCGACGACGTGGCCTTCGTCGAGCGCACCGTGCAGGTCTTCGTCCAGACCGATGTCGTCTCCACCGGGCTGCTGCTCCTCGGCCAGACGATCGAGCTCGACTACGTCTTCCCCGCCTGAGCCGACGGCTCAGGTCACTAGAGGAGCATGTCGATGCGCGTCGACAGCGGCACCGTGGCCGCCGCGTCGTGCTTCGGCACCGCCGGCCGGCCGGCGACGAGGCTCATGGCGAGCCCGTCGATGGGCTCCTTCCAGGTCTGGCGTGCGGTGAGCTTCGGCGCCATGTAGCGAGGCCCGCTGTCGGTGGCCATCAGCTCCATCAGACCTTCACCTCCACCCGCCAGCGCAGCAGGTCGCTGAGGCGGTCGGCGGCCACCTCGGGGACCCAGTGTGACACCCCGTCGAGCACTTCGAAGCGGTACGGCCCGGTGACGTGGCCGGCGGTCCACACCGCGCCCTCCCGGGCGATGGCGATGTCGTCGGTGCTCCACACGAACAGCGTGGGGACCTCGACGTCGCCGAGGGTGCCGGCGTGGAAGTCGAACGCCCGGTACCAGTGCAGGGCCGCCTCGATGGCGCCGGGCTGGGTGAGGACCCGCACGTGCTCCTCGACGTCGTCGTCGAGCCCGCTGGCCTGGAAGGCGAACCGGAGGCCGGCACCGCCGTCGGCCACCATCCCGTCGCCGGCGCCGGGCTCCTGGAACCCGGCGATGTACGAGGACTTGGTCGCCTGCTCGCTCGCCGGGTCGGCCAGTGCTCGGGCGAAGGCGGCGGGGTGGGGCACGGAGACGATCGTCAGGGTCTCGAGCCGCTCCGGCGCGGCGACGGCCACGTGCCAGGCGACGATGGCGCCCCAGTCGTGGCCGACGAGGTGGAAGCGCGCCGCGCCGAGGGCGTCGGCCATTCCCAGCACGTCCTCGACGAGCCGGTCGACGTGGTAGGCGTCGACGCCGTCGGGCCGGGCGCCGGGCGAGTAGCCCCGCTGATCGGGGGCGACGGCGCGGCAGCCGGCAGCGGCGAGGGCGGCCATCTGGTGGCGCCACTCCCACCAGCTCTGGGGGAACCCGTGCAGGAGCAGGACGAGCTCGCCGTCCTCCGGGCCCTCGGCCATGGCGCGGAACCGGAGGTCGCCGACGACGAGCTCCAGCTCCTCGGGCATCTTCAGTCCAGCCCGAGGAGGTCCCGCCACTGCGACGGGAACCGGGTGGCGACCTCGCCGTGGGTCAGGCGGAGCGTGGCCTCGGGGACCCGGTCGACGATGGCGCGCTGGTCGCTGTAGTGGTGGCCGCAGGCCTCGAACAGCGGCTTGCGCAGCGCGACCAGCTCCGGCGGCGCGTCGCCGAGGAAGCCCCAGATGCGGTAGGCGATGTCGAGGTCGTGGACCACCGGCGCCCGGCCGAAGACCGAGGCGCGGGCCATCGCCACGTTCACGCAGCCGACCTCGACGTCGTGGTGCTTCTCGCCCGCGGTGAGCTGGAGGCGGTCGTGGAAGCGGTGGGCCAGCTTCAGGGCGAAGCCCTGGTCGGGACCGGGCCGGCCCAGCTCGGGGCCGACGGGCTGGTGGTCGTCGAGCTCACCGGGTCGATCGCTCACCCAGCGGTCGGGGGCCGGGACGGCCAGGCCCCGTCGGGGCTGCTCGTCGAGCGTGTTCGGGACGTACTGCGGTGCGGCCACGGCGCCAATTCAAGCAGAGGCCACCCGCCAGGCCCCTTCCCCACCGAGCGACGCTTCCGCGGCCGCCACCAGCCGCTGGAGGTGGAGGCCCCGGGCGGCGTCGAGCTCGGTGGCCTCGCCCCGGGCCACGGCGGCGAACCGGCGGCGGATCTCGCCGTCGTCGCGCTCGAAGCTGCGGGCGTCGAGCGCCAGCGATCCGGTGGGCCCGAACACCTCGAGGCCGGTGCGGGAGTCGCCGGCCACGTCGCCGGACAGGGCCAGGTCGCTCACCGCCCCGGTGGCGTGCTCGCACTGGATGGTGACGAAGCGACGCACGTGCCCGGCGGCCCGCACACCGGTGATCGGGCCGAGGGCGGCGTCGAGCAGGTCGAACAGGTGGGGGCCGAGGTCGAGGATCGCACCCCGCGCCAGGCGCCACGGCGTGGCGAAGGGGCCGTCGAGGAAGCCGCCGCTGGTGAACCACCCGCGACCACCGGTGGGCGCCAGCGCCCGGGCCTGGACGAGGTAGGCCTCGACGGCGGGCTGGAGGCGGTACGTCAGGACCAGGAGGGAGGGCACACCCGCTTCGGCCACGGCGGCCGCCACCCGCTCGGCGCCGGCGACGTCGGCGGCCAGGGGCTTCTCCAGGAGGAGCGCCTTGCCGGCCCGGGCCGCGATCGGTGCGAGCTCGGCCTGCACGTCGGGCGGCACGGCGAAGGCCACGGCCTCGCACGACCCGAGCAGCTCGTCGTACGAGCCGAAGGCCACGGTCCCGTGGCGACCGGCGAGCTCGGCGGCCGCCTCCGGCCGGCGGGCCCACACCCCGGCGAGGGTGGTCTCGGGCCCGCCGGTGAGCGCGGGAGCGTGGACGAAGCCGGCCCAGGGGCCGGCCCCGACCAACCCGACGCGCACGGGCTGCACGTCAGTCAGTGGCGTGGAGCAGGCCGTAGACGATCGAGTCGCGCAGCGCCTGCCACGACGCGTCGATGATGTTCTCAGAGACGCCGATGGTCGACCAGGACGACTCGCCGTCGGTGGCGTCGAGGAGGACGCGGGTGACGGCGCCCGTGCCCTTGTTGGTGTCGAGCACCCGCACCTTGTAGTCGGTGAGGTGCATGCGGGCGAGCTGCGGGTAGCGCGACCCGATGGCGTCACGCAGGGCCCGGTCGATGGCGTTGACCGGGCCGTTGCCCTCGGCCGTGCGGATCACCCGCTCGCCCTCGACCACCAGCTTCACGGTGGCCTCGGTGCGGGCGTCGTCCGCCCCCTGCTCGTCGAAGATGACCCGGAGCGACTCGAGCTCGAAGTACGGCTGCTGCCAGCCGGTGACGTCGCGGATGAGCAGCTCCATGGAGCCGTCGGCAGCCTCGAAGTGGAAGCCCTTGTGCTCGAGGTCCTTCAGCCGCTCGGCGATCTCACCGGACTGCTTGCCGTCGAGCTCGATGCCGAGCTCCGCAGCCTTCATCGTGATCGACGACCGACCGGCCAGCTCGGACATCACGAAGCGGGTTCCGTTGCCGATCGACTCCGGGTCGACGTGTTCGTAGGCGTCCTTGCGTCGGGAGATGGCGCTGGTGTGCAGGCCGGCCTTGTGGGCGAACGCCGAGGCACCGACGTAGGCCTGCTGCGGGTTCATGGTGATGTTCACCAGCTCGGCGATGTGGTGCGAGACCGAGGTGAGCAGCGGCAGCCGATCGCGCGGGATCGTCTCGATGCCCATCTTGAGGGTGAGGTTCGGGATGATCGACGTGAGGTTGCAGTTGCCGGTGCGCTCGCCGTAGCCGTTGATCGTCCCCTGCACCTGCGTCGCGCCACCCCGTACGCCGGCCAGGGCGTTCGCCACGCCGCAACCGGTGTCGTCGTGGAGGTGCACGCCGACCTTGGCGTCGCCCTTGAAGTGGTCGACGACCGAGCGCACCGAGGCCTCGACCTCGTGGGGCAGCGTGCCGCCGTTGGTGTCGCACAGCACGAGCGTGCCGACCCCCGACTCCACCGCCGCCTCGAGCACCCGGAGCGAGAACTCGGGGTTGCGCTTGAAGCCGTCGAAGAAGTGCTCGGCGTCGAACAGCACGTCGAGGCCGGCAGCCCGCAGGAACTCGACCGAGTCGCGCACCATGGCCACGCCCTCGTCGAGCGTCGTCTGGAGCGCCTCGGTGACGTGGTAGTCCCAGCTCTTGCCGACGATGCAGACGGCCGAGGTCTTGGCCCGCACCAGGTTGGCCAGGGTCGGGTCCTCGTCGACCTTGCCGAGGGGGCGACGGGTCGAGCCGAACGCCACCATCGTCGAGGTGGTGAGGTTCAGCTCGCCGTGGATGCGCTGGAAGAACTCGTCGTCCTTCGGGTTGGCGCCGGGCCAGCCCCCCTCGATGAAGTGCACGCCGAGCAGGTCGAGCTGCTCGGCGATGCGCAGCTTGTCGTCGACGGTGAGCGAGATGCCCTCGAGCTGCGACCCGTCCCGGAGGGTGGTGTCGAAGATCTCGACCGCGCTCGGCAGCCCGACGTCAGCTGACATGTTCGTTCCAACCCGAGTACTGGCCGAGCTCGCCCTTGACCGCCTTGAAGAACGTGTCCTGCACCTGGCGGGTGACGGGACCGGGGTCGCCGAGGTCGCGGTCGTCGACCGAGCGGACCGGCACGATCTCGGCGGCCGTGCCCGACAGGAACGCCTCGTCCGCGGTGTAGAGGTCGGAGCGCACGAGGTTGGCCTCGACGTACTCGATGCCGTGGTCGCGGGCGATCGTGCGCACCGCGTCCTGGGTGATGCCCTCGAGGGCACCGGCCGAGACGGGCGGCGTGATGATCCGCCCGTCCTTGACGATGAAGAGGTTCTCGCCGGTGCACTCGGACACGAAGCCCTGGGGCGACAGCAGCACCGCCTCGTCGTAGCCGGCCTTGATGGCCTCGACCTTGGCCATCGAGGAGTTGATGTACATGCCGGTGCCCTTGGCCGCCGGCGGCATCGAGTTCACGTCGTGGCGCTGCCAGGACGAGACCTTCAGCCGGATGCCGTTCTTGATGCCCTCGTCGCCCAGGTAGGCACCCCACTCCCAGCAGGCGATGGACACGTTGACCTTGCACGGCAGCGGGTTGAGGCCCATCTCGCCGTAGCCCAGGTAGACGATCGGGCGGATGTAGCAGGAGTTCAGGCCGTTCTCCCGGACGACGTCCTTGGTGGCCTGGATGAGCTCGTCGACGCCGAACGGGATGTCGAGCATGTAGATCTTGGCGCTGTTGAACAGGCGCTCGATGTGGGGCGTCAGGCGGAAGACAGCCGGGCCGGTGGCCGTCTCGTAGGCCCGGATGCCCTCGAACACGCCGAGGCCGTAATGCAGCGAGTGGGTGAGGATGTGGACCTTCGCCTCGCCCCACGGCACGAGCTCGCCGTCCATCCAGATGACCTTCGACTCTGCGAGCGGCATGTCAGACCCTTTCTGCGACGAGATCGCCGATGGTGTTCGGGGTGGGGCTCGACGAGAGCACGTCGTCGAGCGCCTTGCGGATACGGGCGCCGGCCTCGGCCTCGCCCAGGAACTCGAGGAGCATGGCGGCGGCGAGGATCTGCGAGCTGGCGTTCACCTTGTCGGTGCCGACGATGTCGTGGGCCGAGCCGTGGACGGGCTCGAACATCGAAGGCGCCACGCGGTCGGGGTTCAGGTTGCCGGTGCCGGCGAACCCGACGCCGCCCGACACCGCGCCAGCCAGGTCGGTGAGGATGTCGCCGAAGAGGTTGTCGGTGACGATCACGTCGTAGCGCTGCGGGTCCTCGACCAGGTAGATGCACGAGGCGTCGATGTGGTTGTACGCCGTCGTCACGTCGGGGTACTCGGCCTTCACCAGGTCGAACGTGCGCTGCCAGAGGTCGCCGGCGAACGTCAGCACGTTGGTCTTGTGCACCAGCGTCAGGTGGCGACGGGGGCGGGTCATGGCCAGCTCGAAGGCGTAGCGGATGGCCCGCTCGACGCCCTTGCGGGTGTTGACCGACCCCTGGGTGGCGATCTCGTCGAGCGTGCCCTTGCGCAGGAAGCCTCCCTCCCCGGCGTAGGACCCCTCGGTGTTCTCCCGGATGACGACGAAGTCGAGCCCGTTGCCGTGGAAGGGACGGAGGTTGATGTACTGGTCGAGGCTGAAGCGCAGGGCCAGGATGATCCCCCGCTCGATGGTGCCCCCCGGGATCCGGGTGTCGCCGATGGGCGGGCCGAGCGGGCCCTTGAGGATGGCGTCGCAACCCCGGATGGCATCCATGTCGGCGTCGTCGAGCACGTGGCCGTCGCGGACGTAGCGGTCGGCGCCCAGGTCGAACGTGACCTCCTCGAAGTCGACCCCGGCGGCGCGCATGACCTTCACGGCCTGGGCCACGATCTCCGGGCCGATGCCGTCGCCGCCGATCACACCGATGCGATGAGCCACTGCTTTTTCTCCCTCTACAAACGAAAGACCGCCTCCCGAGGGAGACGGTCGACAAGCGCACGCCGAGAAGTTCGACGTGCGCTACGTGATGATGAGTACGGCGAAGATCGTGGGGTCGGGCATCACGGGGAAGTGTAGGCCAGCACTACCCTGGCTGCCATGGCTGATCGGCAAGAGCTCTCGCCCACCGCGCACGCCCGGCTCAAGGCCGAGCTGGACGAGCTCACCGGCGAGGGTCGCATCGACATCGCGAACAAGATCGAGACGGCCCGGGCGCTCGGCGACCTCTCGGAGAACGGCGACTACCACGCGGCCAAGGAGCAGCAGGGCCACATGGAGGCCAGGATCCGCCAGCTCCAGGGCATCCTGATCGACGCCATCATCGTCGAGGCCAGCGACGACGACGGCTCCGTGGGCGTCGGCTCCGTGGTCGAGATCCGCTTCGAGGGCGACGACGACACCGAGACCTACCTGGTCGGCCACATCGAGGAGCGTCACGCCGAGTTCGAGGTCGTGTCGCCCGGGTCGCCCCTCGGCGCGTCGCTGCTGGGCAAGCGGCCCGGCGACAAGACCTCCTACGAGGTCAAGGGGAACAGCATCGTCGTCGAGGTCGTGAGCGTGACCGCTGCCTGAGGCGCCCACGCTCCCGCCCGGCCGGTACGTCGACCTCCCGGGTCGCGGCCGGACCTTCGTGCGCGAGCTGGAGGGGCCGGAGGGAGCGCCCACGCTGCTCCTCCTCCACGGCTGGACGGCGAGCGCCGATCTCAACTGGTACCCGGCCTACCAACCCCTGGGCGAGCGCTACCGCGTGCTGGCCATGGACCACCGGGGCCACGGGCGGGGCATCCGGTCGCGCCGGCCCTTCCGCATCACCGACTGCGCCGACGACGCCGCCGCCCTGCTCCAGGCGCTCGACGTGCCGTCGGTCATCGCCGTGGGCTACTCG
This sequence comes from Actinomycetes bacterium, assembly GCA_025464025.1. The sequence continues at coordinate 15,478 of JAODBP010000247.1, forward strand.
ATGGGCGGACCGGTCGCCCAGCTCCTGTGGCGGCGCCACCCCGGCCTGGTCGAGGGGCTGGTGCTGTGCGCCACCAGCCGCACGTTCGCCAGCCGGCCCCGGGAGCGGGTCCGCTTCGCCGCCCTCGGCGCCGCCGCCGTGTCGTCCCGGGTCGTGCCCCGCCGGCTCACGGCCGAGGCCATCGCCAAGGTCATCGACAGCCGCCGCACGGCCGGCCCGACCGAGGGGTGGGCGGCCGAGGAGTTCCGGCGCAACGACTGGACCGCCGTGCTCGAGGCCGGCCGCTCGCTCGGGCGGTTCGACTCCCGCGCCTGGATCGGCGAGGTCGACGTGCCCACCGCCGTGGTGGCGATGATGCGCGACCGCATGGTCGCCCCCCGCCGCCAGGTCGCCCTGGCCCGCTCGATCCCCGGCGCGTCGCTGTTCCCGGTGCAGGGCGACCACACCGTCTGCGTCACCCACCCCCACCGCTTCGGTCCGGTCCTCCTCGAGGCCGTCGCCGACGTCGCCACGCGCGTCGCGGCCCGCACGGGCTGACGAGCTCGGCCGTTCTCGTCAGGGTCGAAAGGGCAAAGGACGCAACCAAGGGGGCAACGGGGTGTCGCCGGGCCGTTCCAGCCTTCTGGTCACATAGACGTCGTCATAGCGACGTTTTCGTGACCAGAAGCAGATCGGCGGGTGCCTGCGCCGAGGACGACCGGACCCTCAGGCGTCCATTCGCAGCGAGTCCTCCACGGCCCGGGCGGCGGCGACCACGGCGGCGCCGTACCGCTTCCCCGGCGCCTTGGTGGTGCGCTGGATCGGCCCGGAGATGCCGACGGCGGCCAGCACCCGGCCGGCGTCGTCGAGCACCGGCGCGCTGACCGAGGCCACGCCCTCCTCCCGCTCACCCACGCTCTCGGCCCAGCCCGCCCCGCCCCACTCGCCCCGCAGGACGCGACCGGCCGAGCCCCGGTCGATCGGCAGCGACGCGCCGAGGGCGACGATCGTGCGCAACCCGTGGGGCGACTCGAGCGACAGCGCGCACACCCGGCGATCGCCGTCGCGCACGTAGAGCTGGACGCTCTCCCCCGTCTCGTCCCGCAGCCGCTCGAGCGCGGGTCGGGCGGCGGCGGCCACCGACAGGTCGCCGGCGGCCGCCCGCCCGAGCGCCACCAGGCGGAGGCCCAGGGTGAACCGGCCCTCGCCGTCGCGCCGCACCAGCCCGTGGCTCTCGAGCGCGGTCGCCAGGCGGTGGGCCGTCGGCCGGGAGATCCCCGTGGCCTCGACCAGGCCGGCCAGGGCAAGAGGTCCCCGCTCGAGCGCGGCCAGGATGGTGACCGCCTTGTCCAGCACGCCGACGCCGCTTACACTGTCCACGAAGAGAGATACTATCTCACATCCTGAGACAAGGGAAGTTGCGATGGCGAAGACGTTGAGCCAGAAGGTCTGGGACCGGCACGTGGTCCGCACCGCCGAGGGCGAGCCCGACCTGCTCTACATCGACCTCCACCTCGTCCACGAGGTCACGTCGCCCCAGGCCTTCGATGGGCTCCGCCTGGCCGGCCGCCCCGTCCGCCGCCCCGACCTCACGCTGGCGACCGAGGACCACAACGTCCCGACCGACTCGCTGGTCCAGCCGGTGGCCGACCCGATCAGCCGCAAGCAGCTCGAGACCCTGCGGGCCAACGCGGCCGAGTTCGGCATCCGCCTGCACCCGATGGGCGACCCCGGCCAGGGCATCGTCCACGTGATCGGCCCCGAGCAGGGCGTCACCCAGCCGGGCATGACGATCGTCTGCGGCGACAGCCACACCTCGACCCACGGTGCCTTCGGCGCCCTCGCCTTCGGCATCGGCACCAGCGAGGTCGAGCACGTCCTCGCCACCCAGACCCTTCCCCAGAGCGTGCCTGGCACGATGGCGGTCACCGTCGAGGGCGACCTGCCCGACGGCGTCACGGCCAAGGACGTGGTGCTCGCCATCATCGGGCGCATCGGCACCGGCGGCGGCATCGGCTCGGTCATCGAGTACCGGGGCTCGGCCATCCGTGCGCTCTCGATGGAGGGTCGCATGACCGTGTGCAACATGTCGATCGAGGCCGGGGCCAAGGCCGGCCTCATCGCCCCCGACGAGATCACGTTCGAGTACCTGAAGGGCCGGGCCCGTGCGCCCCAGGGCGCCGACTGGGACGCCGCCGTCGAGGACTGGAAGACGCTCGTCACCGACGACGACGCCACGTTCGACAAGGAGGTGTTCATCGACGCCACCACGCTCACGCCCCACGTCACCTGGGGCACCAACCCGGGCCAGGTCGCGTCGATCGACTCGCCGGTGCCCGACCCCTCGTCGTTCGCCGACGCCTCCGAGCGCGATGCCGCCGCCCGCGCCCTCGAGTACATGGGCCTCACCGCCGGCACGCCGATGCGCGAGGTCAAGGTCGACACCGTCTTCATCGGCTCGTGCACCAACAGCCGCATCGAGGACCTGCGGGCCGCGGCCAAGGTGGCCGAGGGCCGCACGGTCGCCTCGGGCATGCGCGCCCTGGTCGTCCCCGGCTCGTTCAAGGTGAAGGACCAGGCCGAGGCCGAGGGCCTGCACGAGGTGTTCACCGCCGCTGGCTTCGAGTGGCGTGAGCCGGGCTGTTCCATGTGCCTGGCCATGAACCCCGACAAGCTCGCCCCCGGTGAGCGGGCCGCGTCCACGTCGAACCGCAACTTCGAGGGCCGCCAGGGCCCCGGTGGGCGCACCCACCTCGTCTCCCCCGCCGTGGCCGCCGCCACGGCGATCCGCGGCACGTTCGCCACCCCTGCTGACCTGGAGGCCTGAGATGGAAGCCGTGAAGATCATCCAGGGGACGGCTGTCCCGCTCGACCGCAGCGACGTCGACACCGACCAGATCATCCCGGCCGAGTGGCTCAAGCGGGTCGAGCGGACCGGCTTCGGCGTCGGCCTGTTCTCGGCCTGGCGCGAGAAGGACCGCGACTTCGTGCTCAACCGCGAGGAGCACGCCGGCGCCACCATCCTCATCGCCGGTCCCAACTTCGGCGTGGGCTCGTCCCGCGAGCACGCCGTGTGGGCCCTCGAGGACTACGGCTTCCGGGCGATCATCGCCCCCCGCTTCGGCGACATCTTCCGCAACAACTGCACCAAGGTGGGCCTCGTCCCGGTCACGGTCGAGCCCGAGGTGGGCGAGGCGCTGATGCGGGCCGTCGAGGCCGATCCGACGCTCGAGATCACCATCGACGTCGAGCGCCGCACCGTCGAGGCCCCGGCCGCCGGCATCAGCGGCACGTTCCCGATCGACGACTTCACCCAGTGGCGGCTGCTCGAGGGCCTCGACGACATCGGCCTCACCCTGCGCAACGAAGGCGACATCTCGACGTTCGAGTCGTCCCGCCCCGCCTTCATGCCCACCACCCGCTGACCGGTCGCCGGTTGAGAACCGGGCGATCTGACGACACTCCACCCGATGGGGATCGATCGGGTCCGGGAGATCTGCACGTCGTTCCCCGACGCGGAGGTCATCGCCGACGGTCCGCATCACAAGCTCCAGATCAGGCGGAAGAACTTCGGCTGGCACATGGTCGGCGAGCGGGAGTCGCTCGTCGTCAAGGTGCCCGCCGGCGACAACGAGATCCTCGTCGCCGCCGATCCCGACCGCTTCTTCCTGCCGGCCTCGGTGGCCGAGGCCGGCTACGTCGGCCTCCACCTCGATGGCGAGTACGTCGGGTGGGACGAGGTGCGCGACCTCCTCACCGAGGCCTACCGCCTCGTGGCGCCCAGGCGGCTGGCCAGCCGCCTGGGCTGAGCGTCAGCCTCGCAGGCGGTTGACCGCGCCGATCACGGCCTTGAGCGACGCACTGGTGATCGACTCGTCCAGGCCGACGCCCCACGTGATGCCGTCCTCGCCCCGGGCCTCGACGTAGGCCACGGCGGACGCGTCGGCGCCGGCGGTGACGGCGTGCTCGGCGTAGTCGACGACCTCGATGTCGAGGCCGAGATCCGTCTGCACGGCGTGCACGAAGGCGGCGATGGGGCCGTTGCCCTTGCCGGTCACCGTGCGTTGCTCACCGTCGACGAGGAGCTGGGCCGTGATCCGCGAGCCCTCGCCCGACGAGGTGGTCTCCTCGTGGGACAGGAGCTGCACCGGCGGCGCCTCCGGCAGGTACTCGCGCTGGAACGTGGCCCACAGCTCGCCGGGGCTGATCTCGGTGCCGGTGTCCTCGGTGATGGCCTGCACCGTCTTCGACAGCTCGATCTGGAGCCGGCGGGGCAGGTCGAGTCCGTGCTCGGCCTTCATGATGTAGGCGACGCCGCCCTTGCCGGACTGGCTGTTCACCCGGATGACCGCCTCGTAGGACCGGCCCACGTGCTTGGGGTCGATCGGCAGGTACGGGACCTCCCAGACGTCGTAGTCCGGACCGCCGAGCGCCTCGAAGCCCTTCTTGATGGCGTCCTGGTGCGAGCCGGAGAAGGCGGTGTAGACGAGGTCGCCCACGTAGGGGTGCCGGGGGTGCACGGGCAGCCGGTTGCAGTACTCGGCCGTGCGGCGCAGCCCGTCGATGTCGCTGATGTCGAGCTCGGGGTCGACGCCCTGGCTGAACAGGTTGAGCGCCAGCGTCACCAGGTCGACGTTGCCGGTGCGCTCGCCGTTGCCGAACAGGCAGCCCTCGACCCGGTCGGCGCCGGCCATCACGCCCAGCTCGGCGGCGGCGACGGCCGTGCCCCGGTCGTTGTGGGGGTGCAGGCTCAGCACCACGCTCTCGCGGTTGGGGATGTGGGCCAGGAACCACTCGATGGTGTCGGCGTAGATGTTCGGCGTGTACATCTCGACCGTGGCCGGGAGGTTCAGCACGATGGGTCGCTCGGGGGTGGGCTCGATGGCGTCCATCACCGCGGCGCAGACCTCGACGGCGTACTCGATCTCGGTGCCGGTGTAGGACTCGGGCGAGTACTCGTAGCGGATCTCCGTGCCGGGGACCCGGTCTTCGAGCTTGCGGCACAGCTTGGCCGCCTCGACCGCGATGGCGGTGATGCCGTCCTTGTCGAGGCCGAACACGACCCGGCGCTGCAGCACCGACGTCGAGTTGTAGAAGTGGACGATGGCCCGGGGCGCGCCCTGGAGGCACTCGTAGGTGCGCTCGATCAGGTCGGGCCGGCACTGGACGAGCACCTGGATGGTGACGTCGTCGGGGATGCGGTCCTCTTCGACGAGCAGGCGCACGAAGTCGTAGTCCGGCTGCGACGCCGACGGGAACCCGACCTCGATCTCCTTGAAGCCCATCTGGACCAGGGTCTCGAACATCTTCAGCTTGCGGGCCGGGTCCATGGGGTCGATCAGGGCCTGGTTCCCGTCGCGCAGGTCGACCGCGCACCAGCGGGGCGCGTGCTCGATCTGGACGTTGGGCCACCGGCGGTCCGGGATGGCGAGCGGGAGCGGCCGGAACGGGACGTACTTGTCGAAGGGCATCCGCTTCGGCGTCACAGGTTCAGGGGCCATGGTTCTCTCGGTTCGCTTTCGGGTCGGAACGGGGGCAAAAGAAAGCCTCCTGGCCGAGAGGCTCAGGAGGCGGAAGGGCGAGCAGCGTGGAGCTGCCCGCCTCACGTAAGGAGGAGGCGCAGGACGGCGGCGGTGAAGGCCTGGGTCGACATGCCCTCTCAGGGTGCCCGACCGGGCTGGAATCGTCAACCCCCTCGGGCGGTAGGGTCCCGCACGTGATCCGCCGACCCTTTCGCCGCGGCCTGACCCTCGGACTGCTCGGCGCCGCCGCCACCGTCGTCGTGCGCACGGTCCAGAGCCGCCGACTGCAGGCCGAACCGGCCGCGCCGGCGAACTGGGCGCCGATCCCCGACACCACCCCGGTCACCGTGCCGGCACCGGCGGTCACGCCCGTGGTCGAGCCCGTGGCCGTGGCCGAGCCGGTCACCGAGCCCCGGCCCAAGCCCGACCCGGCCGTGAACCTCCTCCAGGAGGCACCCGAGCCGAAGGCCAAGAAGAAGGCGGCGGCCAAGAAGGAGACCAAGAAGAAGGCCAAGGCCGAGCCGTGGGTCGAGCCGGTCGACGGCGCCTGCCCTGGCACCCACCCGGTCAAGGGCAAGCTCACCAGCAAGATCTTCCACCTGCCCGGCGGGTTCAACTACCCCCGCACGATCCCCGACCGCTGCTACATCGACGCCGCCGCGGCCGAGGCCGACGGGCTGCGGGCCTCCAAGCGCTAGAGGTCCTCAGCTCGAGAGGGCGATGACGGTGGCGATGCCGGGCGTGCCCCGGAGCTGCTCGAGGAGGTCGTCGGGCGCCGGCTGGTCGAGGGCGAGGACCTGCAGGGCCATCTCACCGGTGGTCGACCGGCCGAGGTGGAGGTCGGAGATGTTGATGCCGGCGGCGCCGAGCGACGACGTGACCTGACCGATCATCCCGGGCCGGTCGTCGTTGCGGACCACGAGCAGGTTGGCGGCCGGGGGCAGCTCGACGGTGTGCTCGTCGAGCATGACCACCCGGGGCTCGCCCTTGAGCCCGGTGAGCGTGCCGCCGATGGCGTGGTCGCCGCCCCGCAGGGTGACGAGGTTGACCCAGTCGTGCGAGGTGGAGGTCTTGATCTCCTTGACCTCGACCCCGGCCTCCTCGGCGAGCTGCGGCGCGTTCACGAACGTGACGGCGTCGGTGGCGGTGCCGTTGAACAGGCCCTTGAGCACCGAGAGGGTGAGGATGCGGGTGTCGTAGTCGGCGATGTGGCCCTGGTACTCCACCTCGAGCAGCGAGGGCACGCCGCCGTTGAGCCCGCAGAACAGGGCCCCGAGGCGCTCGGCCAGGGCGAGGTAGGGCTGCACGTCCTCGGGCGCCTCGCTGGCCGCGACGTTGACGGCGAACGGCACGAAGCTCCCGGCCAGGGCCAGGCCCACCTGCTCGGCGATCATCACGCCGGCCTTGTCCTGGGCCTCGGGCGTCGACGCCGACAGGTGGGGCGTGGCGACCACCGTGCGCTGGGCGAACAGGGGCGAGTCGGTGTTGGGCTCGCGGTCGAACACGTCGAGGGCGGCCCCGCCGACCTGGCCCGACTCGATGGCCCGCAGGAGCGCGGCCTCGTCGATGATGCCGCCCCGGCCGCAGTTGACGATGCGGATGCCGGGCTTGGCCTTGGCCAGCAGCTCGTCGTTCAACAGGTTGACCGAGTCGGGCGTCTTGAGCAGGTGGATGGTGGCGAAGTCGGAGTTGGCCATCAGCTCGTCGAGCTCGACCTGCTCGACGCCGAGCTGGCGGGCCCGCTCGGGCGCCAGCCACGGGTCCCACACCAGGATGCGCATGCCGAACGCCAGCGACCGCTGGGCCACCAGGGTGCCGATGCGGCCAAGCCCGATCACGCCGAGCGTCTTGCCGTAGAGCTCGACGCCCTCCCACTTCGACTTCTCCCACCGCCCGGCCTTCAGCGCGGCGTCGGCCTGAGGCACGTTGCGGGCCTGGGCCAGGAGCATGGCCATGGTGTGCTCGGCCGTAGACAGCGCGTTCGAGCCCGGCGCGTTCGCGACCATCACACCACGACGGGTCGCCGCGACGACATCCACGTTGTCGACGCCGACGCCGGCCCGGCCCACGATGATCAGGTCCTTCCCTGCGGCCAGGACCTCCGCCGTCACCTGCGTCGCCGAGCGGACGATCAGCGCCGCCGCGCCGGGGATCACCTCGAGGAGCTTCTCCGGCGACAGCCCGAGCTGCACGTCGACCTCGTGCCCCGCGTTTCGGAGGTCGTCGAGGCCGGTCGCAGCGAGCTTCTCGGTGACGAGGACACG
>JAODBP010000268.1 GCA_025464025.1 Actinomycetes bacterium
GGGACGAGCTGCCCGAGTCGGTCAAGAACACCTACGAGAAGCTGGGCATCCCCGAGGCCGAGCGGAAGTACCTCGCCGGCGTCACCGCCCAGTACGAGTCCGAGGTCGTCTACCACCGCAACCGCGACGACCTCGAGGCCCAGGGCGTCATCTTCACCGACATGGACACCGCCCTCCGTGAGTACCCGGAGCTGGTGCGGGCCTGGTTCGGCAAGATCATCCCGCCCAACGACAACAAGTTCTCCGCCCTGAACTCGGCCGTGTGGTCGGGTGGCTCGTTCATCTACGTGCCGCCGGGCGTCGAGGTCGACATGCCCCTGCAGGCCTACTTCCGGATCAACGCCGAGAACATGGGCCAGTTCGAGCGGACGCTGATCATCGCCGACGAGGGCTCGAAGGTGCACTACATCGAGGGCTGCTCGGCGCCCGTGTACAACAGCGACTCGCTGCACTCGGCCGTCGTCGAGATCGCCGTCGGCCCGTCGGCCCGGGTGACCTACACGACCATCCAGAACTGGTCGAACAACGTCTTCAACCTCGTGACCAAGCGGGCGCGGGTCGAGGCGGAGGGCCACATGGAGTGGATCGACGGCAACATCGGCTCCCGCCTGACCATGAAGTACCCGGCCGTGGTCATGGTCGGGCCCAAGGCCTCGGGCGAGGTCCTGTCGGTGGCCTACGCCGGCGCCGGCCAGCACCAGGACGCCGGGGCCAAGATGACCCACGCCGCCCCGGAGACGACGAGCCGGATCATCTCCAAGTCGATCTCCAAGGACGGCGGCCGCACGTCGTACCGAGGCCTGGTCCGGGTCGAGGAGGGCGCCTACGGCTGCAAGAGCCACGTCCAGTGCGACGCCCTCATCCTCGACGACGAGTCGGTGTCCGACACCTACCCCTACATGGAGGTCGGGGAGCGCGACGCCGAGGTCGCCCACGAGGCCACCGTGTCGAAGGTCGGCGACGAGCAGCTCTTCTACCTCATGAGCCGCGGCCTCTCCCAGGAGCAGGCCATGGGCATGGTGGTCAACGGCTTCATCGAGCCCGTCACCCGCACGCTTCCCATGGAGTACGCCGTGGAGTGGAGCCGGCTGATCGAGCTCCAGATGGAGGGATCCGTAGGGTAAGCGCCATGCCGATGCGCGTGGAGTGCAAGAACTTCGAGAGCCGCACCTACGCCAACGGCGAGACGGTCAGGAAGTGCAACCTCGACCTCGCGCCCGAGGCGCCGTGGCGCTGCCCGGACGACTGCCCGAAGTACGAGCGGCGCATCGCCGATGCGGCGTGGGCCTACGGCACCGCGATCGTCCCGAAGACGCCGAACGAGCCGACCGGTGAGGGCATCGCCGAGCTGCTCGACGCCGCCGAGGACATCGTGAACGCCGTCGGCCCGGAGATCCTGGCCGAGATCCGCGCGGAAGATGCCAAGCGCGCCGCGGTCGAGGCCCGGAGCTGGAAGCGCTTCCTGCCCCGCAAGAAGAAGTAGTGGCGCTACTGGCCCTTGAAGTCCGGCGGCCGCTTCTCGAAGAACGCGGTCACGGCCTCGCTGAGGTCGTCGGACTGGATGAACGCCGCGTTCCACAGCGCCACCAGGTCGAGCCCCTGGTCGACGGTGAGCGACGCGCCCCGCTGGAGCACGGCCTTGCTGCCCTGCACGGCGAGGGGCGAGTTGGCGGCGATCTCGGCCGCCATGTCCTGGGCCGCCTGGACGACGGCGTCGTGGTCGTGGTGCACGTGGTTGACCAGGCCGATGGTGCGGGCCCGGTCGGCGTCGATGTCCTTGCCGGTGTAGACGAGCTCGGCCACGTGGCCGGCGTCGATGACCGTGGGCAGGCGCTGGAGCGTGCCCACGTCGGCCACCATCGCCATGCGGGTCTCGCGCACGGAGAACGTGGCGTCCACCGAGCACAAGCGGATGTCGCAGGCCGAGATGAGGTCGATGCCACCGCCGATGCAGGCGCCGTGCACGGCGGCGATCACCGGCTTCGGGCAGTCGGCCACCGACGTGATGCTGGCCTGGAGCCGCTTCACCTCGTCGAGGAAGCGACGCCGGCGCGACACGGCCGAGCCGGCACCCTCGCCGCTGAGCGAGCTGCCGAACATGGTGAGGTCGATGCCGGCGGTGAAGTGCTTGCCCTTCGCGGCGAGGACGATCGCCCGCACCTCGTCGTCGGCGCCCAGCTCGGCCATGACGAGCGGCAGGTCGCTCCAGAAGGCCGGGCCCATGGCGTTGCGGGCGTCGGGATTGTCGAGCCACAGGGTGGCCACGTGGCCGTCCCGCTCGACGGTGAGGACGTCAGATCGGGTTTCCACGCCCAGCACGGTAGTTTCGAGAGCTGCCCATGAGCCTCCCTGACGTCACCCTCCCGACCGCAGAGGACGAGCACTGGCGCTACAGCCGGATCAAGGAGCTCGACCTCGCCGCCTACGAACCGGCCCCCACCCCGGAGGGCGGCGCCATCGACGTGCCCCAGGTCGGCCCCCGCTCGGCGCTGGTCGTCATCGTCGACGGCCGGCTGGTCGCCTCCGAGGTCGACGCCGACATGGTGGCCAAGGGCGTCACCGTCGCCTCCGGCGGCGACGTCGCCGGCATCCGTGGCGTGCGCACCGACGGCGTCGACGACCTGCACGACCACCTGGTCCCCGAGGTCGTCACCATCGACGTGCCCCCCGGCGTCACCGTGCCCCACCCGATCGTCGTGGTGCAGACGATCGAGGCCGCCGGGGCGGCCAGCGCCGCCCACCTCGTGGTGCGCGCCGGCGAGGACAGCGACGTCACGATCTACGACCACCACAGCTCCGAGGACGTCGTCGCCCTGGTGCTGCCCCAGGTCGAGCTCGACGTCCGTGATGCGGCACGCGTCCGCTACGTGACCGTGCAGGCCTACGGCCCGCAGGTCTGGCAGCTCGCCCGGCAGTCGAGCCGGGTGGGCCAGAGCGCCACGTTCTCCACGACGATGGTCGCCCTGGGCGGCGACTACGCCCGCCTGGCCGTCGAGTCGTCGATGGTCGGCCGGGGCGGCAGCGGCGCCATGCGGGCCGTCTACTTCGGCGAAGCCCACCAGATGCACGACTTCCGCACCTTGCAGGACCACGTGGCCCGCGACACCTCGAGCGACCTGCTGTTCAAGGGCGCCGTGGCCGGTCACTCCCGGGCCGTCTACACCGGGCTGATCCACATCGGGAAGGACGCCTCGGGCGTCGACGCCAACCAGACGAACCGCAACGTGAAGCTGTCCGAGCACGCCTGGGCCGAGTCGGTGCCCAACCTCGAGATCGAGAACAACGACGTGCGGTGCAGCCACGCCTCGGCCGTCGGCCCGGTCGACGCCGAGCAGCGCTTCTACCTCGAGAGCCGGGGCGTGCCGCCCGAGATCGCCGACCAGCTCATCGTGCTCGGCTTCCTCGACGAGGTGCTCGAGGGCCTGCCCGTGCCCGATGCCGTGCCCGCCCTCCGCCAGGAGCTGGTGGCCAAGCTGGCCCGAGCCGAGGTCTCGAAGTGACCCGCATCTGCGCCGTCTCCGACATCGAGCCGAACAGCGCGGCCAAGTTCGTCGTCGACGGCCACCCCATCGCCGTCGTGCGCATCGAGGACGACTTCTACGCCATCGGCGACACGTGCAGCCACGCCGACGTGTCGCTCAGCGAGGGTGAGGTCGACCCCGGGGACCGCCACATCGAGTGCTGGAAGCACGGCAGCCGGTTCTCGCTGGAGACCGGGGAGCCCGACGTCCTCCCGGCCGTGCGACCGGTGCCCGTCTACACCGTCAAGGTCGACGGCGACGACGTCCTCCTGGAGGTCTCCTAGTGGCACAGCTCACGATCACCGGCCTGCGCGCCGGCGTCGGCGGCAAGGAGATCCTCCGAGGGATCGACCTGACCGTGCGCAGCGGCGAGGTCCACGCCGTGATGGGCCCGAACGGGGCCGGCAAGTCGACGCTCTCGAACGTGCTCATGGGCGCGCCTGGCTACGACGTGCTCGGCGGGCTCGTCACCCTCGACGGCGAGGACCTGCTCGGCCTGCCCACCTGGCAGCGGGCCGCGGCCGGGCTGTTCCTCGCCATGCAGTACCCGACCGAGGTTCCGGGCGTCGCGCTCGAGACCATGCTGACCGAGGCGCTGAAGGCGACCGGCAAGGCCAGCGGCGACGTGCACGCCCTCATGGCGGCCGAGGCCGAGCGCATCGGCTTCGACGAGAAGTTCCTGCTCCGCCCGCTCAACGTCGACCTGTCCGGTGGCGAGAAGAAGCGCAACGAGACGCTCCAGCTCGGCGTGCTCCAGCCCAAGATCGCCGTGCTCGACGAGATCGACTCCGGCCTCGACGTCGACGCCCTCCGCGACGTGAGCCGCCGGGTCGAGGAGCTCACCAACCAGAACGGCCTCGGCGTCCTGGCCATCACCCACTACCAGCGCCTGCTCACCGAGCTGCGGCCCGACGTGGTGCACGTGCTGGTGAAGGGGCGCATCGTCGCCAGCGGCGGTCCCGAGCTGGTCGAGCAGCTCGAGGAGACGGGCTACGCCGCCTACGCCGACGACGAGGACGACGCCCCGCCGGACGACGACGGCTTCGACCCGTTCGCCAACCCCTTCGCGGATCCGCTCGGATGAGCATCGAGGTCCCGCCCGGGTGGGAGGTCGTCGACGGCAAGCTCCACCGCGAGCTGGTGTTCGGTGACTTCGCCGAGGCGTTCGGCTTCATGGCCCGGGTCGCCCTGATCGCCGAGAAGCTCGACCACCACCCGGACTGGTCGAACTCGTGGAACCGGGTCGTGCTCGACATCGTGAACCACGCCGAGGGCGGGATCAGCGAGCGGTGCGCCGAGCTGGCCCGGCGGATCGACGGCGTGCTCGGCGAACGCTGAGCATCCTCGATCGACCACACCTCGCGACCTAGCCTGCCGCTCGTGGCCACGCCGTCCCATGCTGCGCCCACTCGGGTCCCGACCGTCGTGCGAGTCCGGCACATCGGGTACTGGGTCCTGGGGATCGACTTCCTCGTCCTCGCCGGCCTGGGCGTGTGGCTCGCGTTCCGCTACGAGCCGACGAGCACGGGCATGTCGAACGCCCACGCCATCCTCGGCATCATCGCCGTGGTCGCCGCGCTGGTGGCCGCCATCGCCACCGTCGCCGACGACGATCGTCCGGCGTCGGCCCTGCTGCCGGCTGTCGTGCTGCTCGGCATCGTGGTCGGCATGTACCTCACCGGGCCCACGCTGGGTTGGGACCGGTTGGCGGCCAACGGCCCGATCGGCAAGGCGCAGGGCGTCACCGTCGTGTTCGACAAGAACGTCGGCGCCGTCGCCCAGGGCAACAAGGAGATGACGGCGCAGACGTACCGGCGCTACGCCTGGCTCCACGCCCTCGCCCTGCCCGTCGCCCTGTCGGTCATGGGCGGCGCGGGCATCTGGGCCGCCCGGCGTCGGCGGGCGTACAAGCCCCAGCGGGTCGCCGAGCCCGACATCGACCTCACGGACTAGTGGCCGGCACACCGGCCGTCTCGGTCGGCTGGACGACCACGCCGAAGGCGGCGCTGCGCGGGTACCGCGCCGCCCATCCCGTGGCCTACTGGGTTCGCTGCGGTGCCGCCGCGCTGCTCGTGCTCACCGGCTTCGCCCGAGGTGACCTCGCCGGGGTCCTGCTCGGCATCGCCGTCTACTGGGTGGGGGAGGTCTCCGTCCGGCGCCAGCTCGGGCCGGCGGGCCGCGGCTCCTTCGACCACCTGCTGGTCGCCACCGACGACGAGCTCCAGGTCGACGGCGCCGCTCGACCGTGGACGGCGTTCCGCTCGGCCCGCCGGCGGGGCGGGCACTGGGTGCTCCGCCTCAACCTGGCGATCGCCCTGGCTGTGCCCGTCGAGGCCTTCGACGGGCCGGAAGCGGCGGCCTGGGAGTCGCTGCTGGCAACCAAGGGGCTTGCCTAGGGCGGGAAGAGGCGCGGCCTGCGGGCCGAGCCACGTCGCAACGAGCGCCCCGCCCGCGGTAGGCAGCTAGCCGGCGTCGACCTCGTCGAGGCCCTGCCCGAGGGTGTTCCAGGACAGGGTGGCGCACTTGATGCGGACCGGGAACTTCACCACGCCCTGGAGCGCCTCGAGGTCGCCGAGCTTCACCTCGGGATCGGGCGTCGGGGTGTCGGTGCCACTGCCGTCGCCGCCGTCGAGGCGCGACTCGTGGATCGTCATGAGCGCCTTGAACGCCCGGGTCAGCTCGCGGGCCTCGGCCACGGTCTTGCCCTTCACGGCCGACGACATCATCGAGGCCGACGACTGGCTGATCGAGCAGCCCTGGCCGCCGATCTTGATGTTGCTGATCGTGCCGCCCTCGACGTCGACGTAGACCACGATCTCGTCGCCGCACAGCGGGTTGAAGCCCTCGACCCGGTGGGCGGGCGGGGTGTCGAGCTCGCCGCGGTTCCGCGGGTTGCGGTAGTGGTCGAGGATGATCTCGCGGTAGAGGTCTTCGAGGCCGGGCATCGGGGTCGTCTCTCTCTAGAGGCCGAAGAAGTCGGAGCAAGCTTGCAGGGCATCGGCCAGGGCGTCGACATCCGCCGTGTCGTTGTACACGTAGAACGAGGCTCGCACGACCGCTCCGACGCCGAGGCACTTCATCAGCGGCTTGGCGCAGTGGTGTCCGGCCCGCACGCAGACGCCCGACTGGTCGAGCACCTGGGTGATGTCGTGGGGGTGCAGGCCCTTGAAGCCGAGGGACAGGACGCCGCCGCGCTGCTCGGAGGCCGGGGGTCCGTGCACGGTGAGATCGTCGCCGAACCGCTCGGTCAGGGTGCGGATGGCGTACTCGGTGAGCTCCTGCTCGTGGGCCCACACGTTGTCCATGCCGTAGCGGTCGAGCTCGTCGCACGCCACGCCGAGGCCCACGGCCTCGGCGATGGGCGGCGTGCCGGCCTCGAACTTGTGGGGCAGCTCGTCGGGCGTGAACCCGTCGAGGCGCACTTCGCGGATCATCCCGCCACCGCCGAGGAACGGGGGCATGGCGTCGAGGATCGCCTCGCGGCCCCACAGCACGCCGATGCCGGTGGGGCCGAGCATCTTGTGGCCGGTGAAGGCGAGGAGGTCGACGTCGAGCGCCTGCACGTCGGTGGCCTGGTGGGGCACGAGCTGGGCCGCGTCGACGAGCACGAGGGCGCCGGCCGCGTGGGCGGCGTCGGTGAGCTGGCGGATCGGGTTGATGGTGCCCAGCACGTTCGACATCGCGGTGAACGACAGGAGCTTGGCCCCGTCGAGCACCTGGTCGAGGTTCGACAGGTCGAGCACGTGGTCGGGCGTGACCGGCAGGTAGCGCAGCTCGATGCCGCGCTCCTCCTTGAGCATCAGCCACGGGACGATGTTGGCGTGGTGCTCCATCTCGGTGAGCACGACCACGTCGCCGGCCGACAGGTTGGCCCGACCCCACGCGCCGGCCACCAGGTTGAGCGACTCGGTGACGTTCTTGGAGAACAGCACCTCGCGCTCGGACGGGGCGTTGATGAACCGGGCCACCCGCGAGCGGGCGCCCTCGTAGCGGGCCGTGGCCTCCTCGGCCAGGGCGTAGACGCCGCGGTGCACGTTGGCGTGCGACCGCTCGTAGTAGTTGGTCATGGCGTCGAGCACGGCACGGGGCTTCTGCGACGACGCCGCCGAGTCGAGGAAGACGAGCGGCTGCTCGCGGTCCTCGAAGATCGGGAAGTCCTTCTTGATGGCTTCGACGTCGAGGTTGTCGTTCATCGCCATGACTCGAACCCGTCCTTCTCGAGGCGCTCGGCCAGCTCGGGCCCGCCGCTGTCGACGATGCGACCGTCGATCAGGATGTGCACGCGGTCGGGGGTGAGGTGCTCGAGGAGCCGCTGGTAGTGCGTGATCAGCACGACGCCCATCTCGGGACGGTCCTTGCGGACCTCCTGCACGCCGGAGGCGACGATGCGGAGGGCGTCGATGTCGAGGCCCGAGTCGGTCTCGTCGAGGATGGCGAGCTCGGGCTCGAGGATCGCCATCTGGAGGATCTCGTTGCGCTTCTTCTCGCCGCCGGAGAAGCCCTCGTTGAGGTAGCGGTCGGCGAACGACGGGTCCATCTGGAGCCGCTTCATCCAGTCCATGATCGCCAGGCGGGTCTCGAGGGCGCTGAGGTCCTCGATGCCCTTGCGGGCGGCCAGTGCCTGCTGGAGGAAGGACCGGACCGGCACGCCGGCGATCTCCTGGGGGTACTGGAAGGCGAGGAACATGCCGGCCTTGGCCCGCACGTCGGTCTCCCACGCCGTGATGTCCTCACCCTTGTAGCGCAGGGCGCCCTGGGTGACGACGTACTCGGGGTTGGCCAGCAGCGTGTTGGCCAGGGTGGACTTGCCCGAGCCGTTGGGGCCCATCAGGGCGTGCACCTCGCCGGGCTCGACGACGAGGTCGACGCCCTTGAGGATCTCGGGACCCGGGGCGCCCTCTTCGGCGACCGCCACGTGGAGGTCGTCGATCTGGAACAACGGCGTGGTCACGCCGCCGAGTGTAGTGCCCGGGGCCGATTCCCCCTATGGCCGTAGTGCAAATGGGTTGGGAGGGCGGAGATCCCCCAGCCAGCCCGCGTTAGGGTCCGCGGATGCCCAGGCGCCTCTTCGTCCTGCTCGTCCCTTTGGCCCTCCTCGCCGGTGCGTGCTCCAAGGACGACAAGAAGGCAGCCGACGTCACGACGACGACGTCGACCACGGTCGAGGACGGCTCGTCGACCACGAACCCGCCGCCCGGCGGGTCGAGCACGACGCAGACGGCGCCCACGTCGACCACGACCCCCCCCGGTGACGGCATCCCGATGACCGGCCCGACCGGCTCGGGCACGGTGACGTGGTCGGCGTCGCCCGAGCGGAGCGAGTTCTGCTACCGGATCACGGTGCGCGGCATCGGCACGCCCACCCAGGCCCACGTCCACCGCGGCACCGGCGAGGTCGTCCTCGACCTCCAGGCCCCGGTCGACGGCACGATCAACACCTGCTCGGCCACCGATTCCCTGTTCGTCGAGGAGGTCCAGGCCCGGCCCGGCAACTTCTACGTCGACGTCCACGGGCCCAAGGGCGTCCTGAAGGCCACGCTTCGCTGAATAGCCTCTGGGCATGACCGCGCTGGAGGCCGACGACGTCGTCTGGGACCTGTCCGACCTGCTCCACGGGGCCGACGACGAGAGCGCCGTGCTCGACCTGCTCGACCAGGCCGCCACCCTCGCCGACGAGCTGGCGTCGAAGCGGGGCCAGCTGGCGTCGTGGGACGCCGGCGAGCTCGCTGACTTCATGGCCCGCCAGGCCGACCTCGCCGACCTGCTCGGCCGAGCCGGGTCGTGGGCCCAGCTCCGCTTCTCGACCGATGTGAACGACCCGACCCGGGGCGCCCTGGTGCAGAAGCTGTCGGAGCGGGCGACCGCCATCCAGACCAAGCTCCTGTGGTTCGACCTCGAGTGGGCCGCCCTCGAGGACGAGCAGGTCGAGGCGCTGCTCGCCGACGATCGGCTGGCCTTCGTCGCCCACCACCTCCGCTCCGAGCGCCGCTACCGCCAGCACCTCCTGTCCGAGCCGGAGGAGACGATCCTCACGGAGAAGTCGGTCACCGGCTGGGGTGCGTGGAGCCGCTTGTTCAACGAGCTGACCTCGACCATCGAGGTCGTGCTCGACGGCGAGACCACGACGCTCGAGGCCGGACTCAGCCGCCTGGCGTCGCCCTCGCCCGAGGTGCGGGCCGAGGCGGCCGCGGCCGTCACCGAGGCGCTGCGGCCCGGGCTGCGCACCCGGGCCTACATCTTCAACACGTTGCTCCACGACAAGGCGATCGACGACCGGCTCCGGGGCTACCCGACGTGGATCTCCAGCCGGAACCTGTCGAACGAGGCCACCGACGACTCGGTGCAGGCGTTGGTCGACGCCGTGCAGCGGCGCAACGACCTGCCCCAGCGCTGGTACCGGCTGAAGGCCAAGGTGCTCGGCGTCGACCGGCTGAAGGACTGGGACCGCATGGCCAGCCTGGCGACCGAGGACAGCCGGATCGGCTTCGGCGAGGCCAAGGACCTGGTGCTCGACTCCTACGCCTCGTTCTCACCGGAGATGGCCGACATCGCCCGGCGGTTCTTCGACGAGCGCTGGATCGACGCCCCGGCCCGCCCCGGCAAGCGGCCCGGCGCCTTCTGCGCCTACACCGTGCCGTCGGTGCACCCCTACGTGTTCCTCAACTGGACGTCGCGCCGGCGCGACGTGCTCACCCTCGCCCACGAGCTGGGCCACGGCCTGCACGCCTACCTCGCCCGTGAGCAGGGGGTGTTCCACCAGGGCACCCCGCTCACGCTGGCCGAGACGGCCTCGGTGTTCGGCGAGACGGTCACGTTCGGCAAGCTGCTCGAGGAGACCACCGACCCGGCGGCCCGCCTCGCGCTGCTGGCCGAGAACATCGAGGGGGCCATCGCCACCGTGTTCCGCCAGACGGCGATGAACCGGTTCGAGGACTCGGTGCACACGGCCCGCCGCGAGGAGGGCGAGCTCTCGGTCGACCGCATCGGCGAGCTGTGGGCCCGGTCGCAGGAGGCCATGCTCGGCGACGCCGTCGAGGTCACCGAGGGCTACCGGAGCTGGTGGTCGTACGTGCCCCACTTCATCGGCACCCCGGGCTACGTCTACGCCTACGCCTACGGGCAGCTGCTGGCCCTGTCGGTCTACAAGCAGTACGAGGAGCAGGGCTCCGACTTCGTGCCCCGGTACGTGCACCTGCTGTCGGCCGGTGGGTCGATGGCCCCCGAGGAGCTCGGGAAGATCGTCGGGTGCGACCTGGCCGACCCCGGCTTCTGGGACGGGGGCATCGACATCATCGAGCAGCAGCTCGACGCCGCCGAGACCGCCGCCTTCGACGCCGGCCGCCTCACCCGCTAGCTCGCCATCCGGATATATCTTTAGGAAGTCAGAAGATATAGTCGTGGTCGTGAAGACCCTCGTCGACATCGATGACGACCGGCTCGAGGCCGCGAAGCGGGCGTTGGGCACGACGACCAAGGTGGAGACGGTCAACCGTGCCCTCGCCGAGGTGGCCGCCTTGGCCGCCCGGCGCCGCGACCTGGCTCGGTGGCGCGCCGGCGACCTCCCCGACCTGCTGGCGGACGAGGTGACGAAGGCGGCGTGGCGGTAGCCGAGTACCTGGTGGACGAGAGCGCGCTGGCGCGGCTCGATCAGCCGGTGGTGTTCGCCCGGCTCGCGCCGCTCGTCGAGGCCGGACTCGTCGCCACCTGCGCGGTGATCGAGCTCGAGATCCTGTACTCGACGCAGCGCCACGCCGACTACGAGGCGGTGCGAGTCGATCGGCGAGAGGGCTACGAGTGGCTCCCCATGGCCGACGAGGTCTGGGACCGGGCCCTCGACGTCCAGCGGCAGCTCTCGGCCCAAGGGCAGCTGCGGGCCGTGGGCATCCCCGATCTGCTGATCGCGGCGACGGCCGAGCGGCACGCCGTCACCCTGGTGCACTACGACAGCGACTTCGACGTCGTCGCCGCCGTCACCGGGCAGCCGACGGAGTGGGTCGTTCCCCGCGGCTCGGTCCCCTGACCGTCAGCCCTCCCGGCGAGGGGGTGAATGCGACAATGATCGGTCCGTGGCCGCCTTTGTGCTGACGCCGGACGAGGTGGTGGTGGGCGGCATCTCCTATGACGGGCGCCGGCTTCGCATCCGGCCGACCCTCGCGGTGCGCCTGCTCAATGCCTACGGAGTCGTGGCGACCATGGTGATCGGTGCCGGGTGGTACCTGGCCCTCGGGCCGACAGCCCTACTGGTCGTCCCGTTGTTCGGCTATCAGCTCGCGGCCGCGGTTCGTGATCTCACGTGCCTGGTCGAAGGCGCCGATGGTCAGCTCGTAGTGCGGAACCGGTGGCGCTCCACCGTCGTGCTGACCCGAGAGGTCGCGCGAGTCCTGGTGATGGTCACGGACGAGCCGCGGCCCCCGTACTCCTACGTCGGCCAGTGGCGCCGGCCCGACCTGGCGGCCTGCGACCTCGTCCTCGCCAACGGCCGGCAGGTTCCGTGCGACGCCATGACGTCGACGCCGCGGAGCGGAGGCTGGGGCTTCGGTGGCATGGTCCCCGCGGAGCGCAAGGCAGCGGTGCTGCGCCGCTGGCTCGATCTCCCGCCGGAGTGACGCGGCGCTACTTGCCGAGCAGGTCGAGCTTCCAGGCGCGGAACCTCGTGTGGCGCCCGCCGGACGGACCGGTGCCGTCGCCGTTGCCGTCGGGGAAGAGGCGGAAGGTGTGGGTGACCGAGGTGTCGTCTGCCTCGATCGCGAGGTAGCGGGCGTCGCCGTCGGTGGCCGGGCCGGCCCGCCACAGGAGCCAGGGCCCGATGCGGCGCTTGTACTCGGCGACCGGGGTGCCGGGCAGGTCGTCACCCAGCGTCAGCAGCGACTCGGGTGCCTCGACCCAGGCTGTGGCCGGGATGTTGCGGTCGCGCACCGGCGTCGGCGGCAGGTCCTCGGTGTGGACCGGCGTGCCGTCGACCGGCCGCTCGTCGTAGCGCAGGGGGCTAGGCCCCGAACTCGGAGACGAGGCCGTCGAGGTTCGGCTCCTTCGGCGGCAGCTCCTTGCCCACGTAGGGCGTGCCGACGTAGACGAACCCGAGGACCGAGTCCTCGACGTTCAACCCGAGCGCCTTCTTCACGTA
>JAODBP010000293.1 GCA_025464025.1 Actinomycetes bacterium
CGGTGGCGCGGTCGGCCGCGGCCGTGGCGCGGTCGGCCGCTCGGGCCACCGCGGTGGAGGCGGCGCGCTCGCTCGACCTCGAGGTCCCGGCTCGATCGGCGGCTGCAGAGGTCGGCGAGGTCACCGCTCGGTCGCCCGCCCTCGTGGCACCGGTGGTCGAAGCCCGATCCGGGCCGGTCGACCGGCCGCGAGCTGCGCTGCCCTCCGACGACGCCACCTCACGGACGACCACGGTCGGACCACCCACGGGCAGGTTCCGCACGGCACCCGGACCTGACGACGCCTCGCTCACCACCCGGCGCACCGTGTCGGCCCACGAGCTCGTCCCCTGCTCGGACCCGGCAGCGGTCGACGACCAGGCCGTCGGCAGGCCGGCCGGGCCCACGGGCAGGAGTCGCAGGCCGGGCGCGGCCGCGATGCTGCGCCACGCCGTCGGCGCCCGCCAGCCGGCGAGCAGCGGGCGGACCGCGACCTTCCGACCGATCGTGGCCGCCGCGAACGGCGACGCCGCGACCTCGGCCACCTCGGGCAGGTCGCCCGGCCACGGCGGGGCGACCTCGACATCGGAGACGTCCGCCTCGGCGCCAGCCGACCGGGCGACCGATCGGGCGGCGAGGGAGGCGGCGACCGTGGACGGCGAGCCAGTCGACGACGAACCAGTCGACGGCGAACCAGTCGACGACGAGCCAGTCGACGACGAACCAGCGAACGGCACCGCACCCGCCGCCGTCGAGCCACCGACCCAGTCGGGCACGGCACCGGCACCGACGCCGGGGTCGAGCTCGCTCGGCGCGGCCGAGCGGCGGGCCGCCGCGCTCGACGCTGACGCGGTTGCCGCATCGGGCTGGCCCGGTGCCGACCGGAACGACCGGCCCGGCGACGACGCCGACGCCGACGCCGACGCCGACGATGCGTCGATGCCCCGTCGAGCGGCATCCCGGCCGGCCGGCGGGGTCAGGCCGGCAGCGGCGACCGGGGTCGACCCGTCGAGGCGCGCCGTGCGGCGGACGGCGTCGACCGCGGGCGAGGCAGAGCTCGCGGCCCGCTCGGCGGAGCGCTGGACCGCGTCTGCCGCCGGTGAGGACGAGGTCGTGGTGCGGGCGGCGGTCGTGGTCGCGGGCGGCGCAGCTGGGCGAGGGCGGTCGCCCTGTCCGGGGCGGGCCGGACGCGTCGGTCGGGCCGCACGGGGCTCGCGGCTCGCCGCCGTCTGCGGGCTGTTCGCCGGGTTCGCCGCCGGCACCACGGTGGCCGGCAGCAGCCGGCGGGCCATGCCGCCCGGCGCCGTCATCGGCCCGGCGATGGAGTGCGAGCGCCGGTGGATCGTGCTGGGCAGGCCGCGCTGGGGGCGGGGACGGGCCGCGGCCTCGCGCTTCGCCGTGGCCCGGCGGGCGATGAGCTTGTCGAGGGCGGCATCGCCGGTCGAGGTGCGGGCGGCCCGCTCCTCTTCCTCCTCCTGGTAGCCCGTCCAGTAGTCGGGCGGACGTATCGGCTGGCGGCCCACGTCGCTGCGCTGGGCCTGCATGGCCCGACGGGCCGAGAGCGAGAGGCCGGTCAGGGCGCTGAACCGGCGGGCGGCCCGGCCGACGTCGCCGATGCCCACGAGGACCCGGTTGCGCGGGGTGGCGAGGAGGGGGATGCGGCGGGCGTGGAGCCCCGCCGCGACCTGGACCGTGCCAGCCAGCGGGGTGACTGCCGCGTCCCCCTCAGGAGACGTAGAAGCCATGGTGGGTGATCTCGAGCTCTTCCATGGCGAGGGCGTCCTCGGAGGTGGCGAACCCCGGGCCCTTCCAGTTGACCGGGAAGGCGCCCTCGAAGTTCCAGGCCCGCAGGGCGGTGCCGGTCTGGCTCATGAGGGTCACAGCCAGGGTGCTGCGGGGCAGGACGTTCTCCTCGCCGGTGAAGCCGTCGCCCGAGCACCTGTTGATCCAGGCGAGGAGGTTGTTGGTCTCGGTGACGCCGCGCTTGAGGGTGAGGTTCGGCCACTTCATCCGGCCCGGCAGCTTGTGCACGTAGCCGTTGACGCCGCCCTCCTCGAGCTCTTCCACCTCGATCGAGACCTCGAGGCCCTGGGCCTCGAGGAAGCGGCCGATCTCCTCGCCGTCGACCTTCACGACGAACGTCGCCGTCGTCGCGCTCGCCCCGTCGAAGCCGGTGTCGCCGCTGGTGGGCGCCTCGGTCGCGGACCGCGCGGCGGCGGCAGCCCGCCACTTGGCCTGGCCCTCCGGGTTGCGGGGTGGCTTGCGGATGGGCTGGCTACTACTGCTCACTCCGCACCGCCTCCCACGCTCGTCGGTTCAGGTCCGCCACCGTCTTGATCAGTCGGGTCCGGTCGCTGTGCTCGAGGTTCAACAGGGTCTCGAGGTCCCAGTGCAGGTGATAGGCGAGGTAGCCGATCTCCTCCCAGAGCGCCTCTTCGGGATACCGCTTCATTCGACCGGGGAGGAGCGCACCTCCTCGATCGCCCGGCGGCGTGGCAGCTGCGCGGGCGGCTCCTCATCACCGTCCCCATCGTCGTCGACGTCACCGCCGTCGAACGCGGGGACGTCGTCGTCCGCGGCCGACGCGGCGCTCGGAGCCGGCGGTGCCGTGCTCCGGCGCAGCTCCTCGAGCTCCTCCGGGGATCCGAAGTTGATGATCCCGTACAGGTCCTGGAGGAACGCGAGGTCGGCAGCGAACAGGTTCTCGATCTCTCGAGGGGTGACCTGCGACAGCGTCCCGAGACGCGAGACGACTCGGGACAGGACGATCACGGTGAGGAAGGGATCGTCGGGCCCCGAGACCCGCGGGTCCCGGAGCGGCTCGATCTCGTCCCGCGCCGTGGCCAGGCGCATGGTGCCGGCCCGGTGGAGCGTCCCCGTCGAGTCCACGTAGCCCTTGGGCAGCGTGAAGTCGAACTCTGTCTGCAGACCGGTCATCGGTTTCCTTCCACGCCGTGCGTCGGACACAAGTCTGCCTGCAACTGGTCGAAGCTCACAGGCCGACTCATGTCACAACGCTACGGCAGTCGCGCGAGCGACCTAGGAAGCGCGCTCCAGGTACTCGTGGGTGATCGTCAGCTCTTCGATCATGACGTCGTCGCTGCCGGCGTCGAGATCGGAGGCGGACCACTTGGAGGGCCACCCCCGCTCGAAGTTCCAGCGATCGACCTCGGTGTCGGCGGCGTCGTAGATGACGACCGAGCCGTTGGCCCGCTCGACGGCGCCGTCGAGCACCTTCTGGTGCCAGTCGGTGAGAGCCGTGTTGGCGCTCAGGCCCCGCTTCAGCACGATGTCGTCGTACTTGGTGCGGCCCGGGCGCTTCCGGATGATCGGCTTGCCGGCCAGGGAGTCCTGGTACTCGACGACCTCCGTCGAGTAGCTCAGGCCGCTGCAGCCGGTGAAGCGAGCCAGCTCGACGCCGTCGAGCTCCAGCGCGAACTGGGATCCAAGGTGTTCAAGGTCATGTTCGTCAGCCATCGTCTTCTCTCTTCTCTCAGGTCAGGTCTGGTCTTCAGATGGTCAGCACGACGGCGTCAGCCGCCGGACTGGTCCTTGAACTGGCTGATGCGGAAGATCACGAACTCGGCCGGCTTGACCGGCGCGATGCCGACCTCGACGACGAGCTTGCCCTGGTCGATCGAGTCGGGCGGGTTGGTCTCGGCGTCGCACTTCACGAAGAACGCCTGGTCGGCGGTGGCGCCGAACAGGGCGCCATCGCGCCAGAGGCCCCGGAGGAACGAGTTGAGCGTGCGCTTGACGCCGGCCCACAGCTTCGGGTCGTTCGGCTCGAACACGACCCACTGCGTGCCGTTGAGGATCGTCGTCTCCACCATGTTGAACAGGCGGCGGACGTTGATGTACTGCCAGTCCGTGTCCGACGACAGGGTGCGGGCACCCCACACGCGGATGCCCCGCGTGCCGAACGGGCGGATGCAGTTGATGCCGATCGGGTTCAGGAGACCCTGCTCGGTCTTGGTGATGCCGAGCTCGACGTCGAGGGCGCCACGGACCACGACGTTGGCCGGGGCCTTCCAGACGCCACGGGTCTCGTCGGTCTGCGCCCACAGGCCGGCCATGTGGCCGGACGGCGGGACGAAGATCTCCGTGTCACCGTTGACGGCCGCCGGGTTGTCGACCTTGATCCACGGGAAGTAGAACGCCGCGAACTGCGAGTCGTACATGGCGACGTCGGAGCGCCACTCCTTGATCTGCTGCACCGACATCCCGGGCGGGGAGTCGAGGATCGCCATGCGGTTCGCCTGGCCCTCGCAGTGGTTGATCAGCGCGGTCTGCACCGACTTCCACATGTTGAGGTCGATCGAGCCGTCGTCCTGGCGAGCGGCCGTGACGAGGTCGGGGACCATCACCATGGTGACGTCCTCGGCGATCACGAGGCCGTTGATGCCGGTCCGGTTGGTCTCGGAGCCGGCGAAGGCCTTCGGCTTGACCGGCACGGGCAGGGCCGCGGGGCGGACCAGCGGGTAGCTGCCGTTCTTGATGGCAGCGGCGGCCAGGATGGCGGCCTCGGCCGCACTGGCCTTCTCGCCGAGCTTGACGGCGATCTTCTCGGACGCAGCCGTGGCCGTGACGACGTTCTTGTCGCCGGCGGCGAGGGTGACGCCCTCGTAGGACTCCACGATCTCGCCGGCGACGGTGACGATGAGGTTGAACGCCTCGGGGGCGTCCTCGTCATCGCTCTCGGCCGCGGGCTCGATGTGGACGGCCAGCTTGCGATCGGGGTCCGGCTCCTTCGAGGTGATCTCGAGGGCCTTGCCGAGCGCGTTGTCGGTCGACGCGATCTCGAGCGTCGAGGGCTCCTGCGCCGGCTCGGTGTTGAGCACGCGCACGATGTAGGCGACCGAGCCGCCGTTGTTGAAGTACCCGTAGACGCTGTGCGGGAGCATCGCGTTCGGGATGAAACCGCCGTAGAGGCCCTCGAACTGCGCCCAGTTGGTGACCAGGCGCGGCTTGAGGCCGTCCGGGTCGCTGGGGTCGTCCGTAGGACCCTTCTCCGTGAAACCGACAAAGGCAGCCACGGCCGTCGCACCGGCGCTGAGCGCCGCCGAGCCCGAGGGCACCTCTTCGATGTAGACGCCAGGTGACAGATAGGAAGGCACCGCTACCTCTCCCGTTCGTAGACCGAGGTCAAGAGGCCGGGAAGGTTGACCAGGGCGGGCGCCAGGTCGCTCGACATCTCGACGTTTCCATGTGTGTGCAAGATGGGTACGCCTAGACGTTCCGTCCCCCGCACTTCACGCACTGTACGCAAGTCCTGCGCACGGTGATAGGGCAGGATGCCGGATTTTTCCGGGGGGTTCCGTTCGGGGCCGCTCAGAGATCGGCGACGACGTCGGCCGGGCGGGCACCCTGGGCCAGCACGCCCGCCACGGCGGGTTGCGCGCGCTCGGCGGCGTGCAGCGCGGTGCGCACCATCTGGCGCACGAGGGCCTCGCTCAGGCGGTCGCCCTCCACGTCGATCCCCGTCTTGAACGAGAGCAGGCCGGTCTGCGGGTCGGCCTCGTAGCTGCCCACCGGCACCTCGGCGTTGAGCCGGGCGGCCAGCTCGAGCATGTCACCGACCCGGTCGCGGCCGACCTCGGCCGGCAGCACGGCGAAGACCGTCACCAGCTCGAGCACCTCGTCGGTGCGGACCCAGAGCTGGGCGTCGACGACCTCGGGCGGCACCGTCACCTTGAGGATGGTGGTGTCGGGCTGCGGGCGCTCGACCTCCCAGCCCTCCTCCTCGAACACGTCGAGCACCAGGTCGAGCAGCGGCTCGGCGCTCATCGCCTCGAACGCGCTCTGGAGGTTGGACCACGGCGGCGGCCGGAACGAGATGCCCTCGCGGAGCTCGCCCTCGTCGGTCAGGTCGGCCGGCAGGTCGACGGCCTGCGTCACCGAGATGGCCCACCAGCCCTCGACGTCGTCCTCGTCGCGCGGGTCGGTCGCCGGGTCGAGGAGGGCCTCGATCGTGACCGGGCGGTCGGGCTCGAACGGCCGCTCGAGCTGGGCGCCGCCGGTGTGGAACAGGCCGGCGGCCTGGAGCTGGTCCCAGGTCTCGGCATCGGTCTCGAAGCGCGCCAGCTGGCCGTCGCGCTGCACCAGTCGGACGGGCAGCGGCCCCAGCGGGCCACGGAGGTCGCCGGATCCGGTCATCCGCGCAGCAGGGCCCAGCCCGAGCCGGCGTTCTGCCAGCCGAGGATGCGGGAGCGCCGGGTCAGCTCGACCTTGAGCAGCGACGGCACCTTGGCGTCGAGGGCGGTGAGGTGCCGGATCTCGAACGTGGTGCTCGAGCTGCTGACACCCTTCTCGTGGAGCAGGGCCAGCTCGAGGCCGATGTTGCTCTCGCTCGTGGGGCCGGTGGGCGGCGGGCCACCGGGGGCCGGCTTGGGCGCCGGGGTGAAGAGCTGGTCGAGCGTGTTGGCCTTGACGGCCTCCGTCACGCCGACGCCCAGCAGGCTCTGGAGGGTGACCTCGGTCGAGCTCTTGGCCAGCGTCAGCGACGGCACGGCCATCTTCTTGAGCATGTCGGTGCCCTCGGCCTGCTGGAACTGCTTGCTGAAGATCGTCACCAACGTCTTCACGAAGTCGCCCACCAGGCCGGCGATGGCGCCGTCGAGGCCGGCCGCGGGCATGCGACCGCTGGCCCGGAACTGCACCGACAGGCCGTCGAACTCGGCGCCCTTGCCGTCGAGGGAGTCGCGCCAGTCGAGGTGGAACTTCACGTCGCCGGCCAGGTGGCCGAGCACGTTGCCCTTGGCCGAGAACTCGAGGGCGTGGACCGAGCGACTCGTCTTGGTCTCGCCGGCGAGGATGTTCGTCTCGTTCTTCTCACCGGCACCGCCCTTCGTCTTGTCGAGCGACTTCTTGTCGTGGCGCTTGCCGGTGGAGGCCTTGACCGCGCCACCGACGCCGCCCGCCGAGCCGAAGTCGGCCTCGGCGTTGACCTCGGCGACGCCGCCGGTCTCGACGTAGCTGTCGTCGTTGGTGAGCTCGGTCTCCTCGACCTCGCGCGACCACTTGTCGGCCACCTCGCGGGAGCTCTGCTCGCCACCCCAGATGCTGTTGGCCAGCGACGCCGGGATGACGTCGGACTCGACGCATCGGCGGTAGAAGCCGTAGGACACCAGCTTCATGGCGCCCTCGGGCGTCTTGGCCGACGCCTTGAAGTAGCCACCCAGGGCACCGGCGATGTTGACCACGGCCAGCGTGCCGCCGGCCTGGAACATGGCCTCGACGTTGATCTCGGTGTTGCCGGCCTTCTTGCTGCCCTCGAAGCGCAGGATGGCACCCACGAAGATGCCGGGGGCCACCGGGATCTTCATGTCGAACTCGAACTCGGTGGAGTCGCCGTCGTTGGCGATGGCCTTGCCGAGGATCGTGCCGGCGGTGGAGAGGCCGGTGCCGAGGCCACCGGTGTACTTCTCCTTGAGCTTCTGCATGCCCGAGCTGTCGACGGTGGTGTCGGCCTGCTTGGTGAGGCCACCCGGTGCCGCCGCGGCCTGGGTCTTCATGATCTCGAGCCGCTGGATCTCGCCATCCGTCGCCATGACGAACCAGGCCATGCCGGCGCCGCGCTTGGCCCGGCTCGGGTCGATGGCGGTCGTGGTCTTGCCGTCCTTGCCCGTGGTCTCCTTGGTCTTGGAGGCGAGCCACAGGTCGGCGACCTGCTTCATCTGCCGCAGCAGGGCCAGGGCCTGGTCGTACTGCTCGGGCTTGAGGAGGACGTCGCAGTTCACGCCCGACGGGTGCGGCTTGGCGCCCTTGGGGCGCTTCATGACCTCACCCAGCTTGGAGTAGGCGAGGAGCTGCTTCTCGATCTCCTTCTGGGCCGGCCCCTTGGTGGTGAACATCCCCTCGTCGGTGCGCTCCGCGAACTGCTCCTTGGTGACGAAGCGGCGGATGCGACGGCTGGCCGTGCCGGCGCTCCCCTGCTGCACCACGTGGGTCAGCTCGTGGGCCAGCAGCTCCTGACCCCCGGTGGACGACGGGTCGTAGTTGCCCTTGCGGAAGAAGACGTCGTTGCCGGTGGTGAACGCCTCGGCCTGCAGGGAGCGGCTGAGCGTGTCGGCCTCGGCCCCGTCGTGGATGCGGACGTTCGAGAAGCTGGCGCCGAAGGCCGACTCCATGCGCCCGAGCGTGCCGCCGTCCATCGAGCGGCCGCCCGACGACTGGATGCGCGCCTGCACGTCGGGCGAGACGTCCTGGCCGCCGAGCTCGTCGTGGCCGCCCGAGGAGCGCCGCACCGGGGGTGCCTCGGCGCCACCGGCCAGCGTGCGCATGACCTCGGCGGCGACGCGGTCGGCCTCCCGCTCGGCCGGGTCGTCGGCCTTGCCGACGCTGAGCTTGGTCTGGAGCATGGCGCCCACGGCGGCGTTGCCGGCGCTGCGCTGGAGGCCGAGCAGCGGGTGGCCGGTGGCCGGCGCGGCGGGAGCGGGCCCGGCCGTCGTCGGCGCGGCTGCCGCCTTGTCGTCGTGCTCGACTTCAGCCATGGCGGCGCGCTCCGATCGTGGGCCTTGCCCGGAGTGTACGAACCCGCACCCTCCGTGAACAGGGCGGCCCGGTCAAAAGCGTCGAAGCGGTCAAACCCGCGACGGGGTCGCCGACGTCCAGCTCGTGGGCCGCTCGCCCCGCACCCACTTGCCCCCGCCGCCGCCCTTGGGCTGCTCCTCCTCCTCGTCGACCGGCGCGTTCTGCTGCTTCGGCGCCAGCAGGCGCTGGGCCTCGGCCTGGGCCCGCTGCCAGGCGTTCTGGCCGTTGCCCTCGAGGACGTACTTGCGGGCCAGGACGGAGGTGAGCGCCTCCTCCTGGAGCTCGACCGGCACGCCGGCGATGGCCTTCATCGGGTCGCCGAGCGAGGCCAGGAGCTTCCGGCGACCGGTGGCCACGCCGCCGGCGAACCACTGCTCCATCTTCGCCCGTTGCTTGGTGAACGTGGACTTGAGGACCTTGGGGTCGGTCCCGTTGGCGAAGTACTTCAGGTCGATGGCGTCACCGAACTTGTCGATCACCCGCTTGGCCAGCGCCCCGTCGTTGCCGGCGGCGAACTCGGTCACCCACGCCTTCTTCATCCAGGCGTCGAACGCGCCCTCGGCCGTGATGTCGAACTCCTCGTTGGCCGTGAAGAAGTTCTCGTCGGTGTTCATGGCGTTGTCGATGAGCTGGATGGTCTTGTTCTTCTCGTCGACCATCCAGTTCTGGGGGCCGAACATGCCAACCAACCGGTCGCCGTTGCCGAGGTAGACGTCGAGGGCGGCGCTCTTGCCGAGGCCGATCATCTGGCCCGGGTTGGTGAAGAACTGGCCGACGGTCGACTTCTTGTCGAGCTCCTCGCCCTTGCCGATCTTCTTCTTCTTGCTGCCCTTCTGCTTCTCGAGGATCTTGGAGAAGTCGGTGCCGGCGGCGTGGTCGAACACGACCGTGTACGGCTCACCCAGCTTGTTCAGGAACTTCTGAGCGTGGGGCTCGGTGACCTTGTCGCCCATGGCCCGGGGGATGTTGGCGGCGATCCGCTTGCTCTCCTCGGGGTCGGCGACGCGGGCCTCGGGCGTCGAGAGCGACCAGCCGCCCTCCTCCTCACCGGTGAGGCCGTCGTTGGCCAGGTTGGCGGCGATGAGGATCTCGGCCGGGAGGTGCTCGCCGGCCTTCACCACGACGGGCGGGTTCTGGCCGTCGCGGATGATGGCCACGCCGCCGGTGCCGCCGCCCTCGGTGACGAAGCCGTTGTCGGCGGCCTCCCAGTTCGTGTTGGCCAGCGTCAAGCGCCGGACCTGGCGGGCCGCACCCCCCGTCTGCTGCACGGTGTGGGTCAGCTCGTGGGCCAGCGTCTCCTGCCCGGCCCGGCTCGACGGGTCGTACTCGCCGTTGGCGAAGAAGATGTCGTTGCCGGTGGTGAAGGCCCGGGCGCCGAGCGCCTGGCTCAGGGTGTCGGCCTCGCCGCCGGTGTGGACCCGGACGTCGCCGAGGTCGGCGCCGAACGCCCCCTCCATCGACCCCCGCACACCGTCGGGCAGGGCCGCCCCGCCGCCGCCGCGCTTGCCGTCGATGCTGGCGGCCACCTCGTCGGTGACGTCGCCGCCCTCGGGGCCGACCGGACCGGGGGCCGCCTTGCGCCGGACCTTGCGGGCCGGGCCGGCGTCGGCGGGCGCCGGCGCCTGGGCACCGCCGTCGAGCTGCTGCATGACCTGCGCCGCGACGAGGTCGGCCTCGCGCTCGGCCGGGTCGTTGGCCGCGCCGACCTTGAGCTTGGCCTGGGCGCCGACCATCTGGACGACGGCGGCGTTCCCGACCCGCCGCTGGAGGTCGTGGAGCTGGTGCGGCTCGCGACCGGCGACTTCGGGCTGCTCGGCCCGGCCCGGCTTCGGCCGGTGCAGGCGGACACGGTCGCGCATCAGGCCCTCCTAGGGGATCATCGTGGTCGCCTGGCCGGCGAAGCTGAACGTGATCGCCCCACCGAACGCGCACTGGCACGTCGACGAGTTGTTCAGCGCCGGGAAGTTGGCGATCTGGACCGTGGGAGCGCCCGGCTTCCACGGCGTCGTGACCGGGAGGCAGGGCATCGGGGTCAGGACCCCGAGGGCGGCCGCCGTCGCCGACGCCACCATGGGGTTGGACAGCGAGTTGCACATCCCGAACGGCGGGATGTTCATGATGGGCTTGAAGTCCATGATGTTGGCCGCCGGCATGTTGTTCAAGATGACGCGGCTCATCGGGGGGACGACCAGCGAGCTCGGCGCGACGCCGAACGAGCACGTCATCATCGCTCCCATGACCACCTGCTGGCCCACGCGCGAAGTGTAGGGGTTCGACCGCTCTGGTTCACTGGCGGGGTGGACGCTTCGTGGACGGTGCTCGCCGACGCGCTCCTGCGCCGGGAGGTCATGCGCTGCCGGCGGGAGCGGGGGCCGGTGGCCGACCCGCTCGCCGGGCTGAAGATCGACGAGGGCGACGTCGACCGCATGCTCGAGGCACCCACCGACCTGGGCCGGGGCGAGCGCAAGGAGCAGGCCGCCCTCGACCGCGACGTCGAGCAGGCCTCCGAGCAGCTCGCCGACGTCCTCCGCAAGCCGGGCCAGCTGTCCGAGCTGGCCGCCGGCGCCGCCCTCGACTTCGGGCAGGCGGCCGTGCTCGCGTTCCTCGCCGCCGTCGAGCTCGAGCCCCGCCGCCAGCGCCTCGTGGCCTACGTCCAGGACGACGTCACCCGGCCCCGCCCGACCCTGGCCATGCTGCGCCAGGTGTTCGGCGACGCCGGTCCCCTCGCCGTCTCCCCCGCCTCCCGACTGCGCCGCGCCGCCCTGGTCGAGGTCGACGAGACCGGCCCGTGGGGCACGGCGATGGTGGCCCTGGCCCCCCAGGTCACCTGGGTGCTGGCCGGGGAGCGCGGCTTCGACCCCGAGCTCCCGCCCGCCTCCTGGACGATCCCGGGCATCGACGCCACCGGCGACCGCCTGGTGCTCGTGAGCGGCCCGGACCGGACGCGCCGGCTCCAGGCCGCCGTCGAGGCGACGGCCGCGCCGGCCTTCCTCGTGACGCCGGTCCCGGAGACGCCCAAGGCGTGGGACGCCGTGGTCCGCACCGCGACGCTCGCCGGGCTCGGCGTGATCCTCGAGGTCGGCCAGTCGCTGGCCGCCGACGCTCGGCGCCGGGTCGAGGACGCCGACCACCTGCCCTGGGCCCTGTCGTCGGTGATCGAGCTGCCCCTCGAGGAGCTCCCCCGCCGCCCCTGGGTCGAGCGCCAGTCGGGGCCGCCCGAGATCACCGGCGAGGAGTGGTCCGACGCCCTGGGCGAGACGGCCCGCCAGGGCCACCGGCTCTCGGCCGAGCAGCTCCGCCTCGTGGCCGGCGCCTCGGCCGGGCTGGGCGGCGACGTCGACGCCGCCATCCGGCGCCTGGCCAGCGGCCACCTCGACCAGCACGCCAAGCGCATCCGGCCCCGGCGGCGGTGGGGCGACCTCGTGCTCGCCCCCGACAAGCTGGCCCAGCTCAAGGAGCTGGTCAGCCGCTACCAGCACCGCGACGTGGTCCACGAGGAGTGGGGCTTCCCCGCGTTCCCCTCGGCCGGCCTGGTCGCCCTGTTCTCGGGCCAGTCGGGCACGGGCAAGACGCTTGCCGCCGAGATCATCGCCGGCGAGCTCGGGCTCGACCTCTACAAGCTCGACCTGTCGGCCGTGGTGAGCAAGTACATCGGTGAGACCGAGCAGAACCTCGAGCGGGTGTTCAGCGCCGCGTCGGCCGGCAACCTCGTGCTGTTCTTCGACGAGGCCGACTCGCTGTTCGGCAAGCGCTCGGAGGTGACCGACGCCCGCGACCGCTACGCCAACATCGAGGTCTCGTACCTGCTCCAGCGGCTGGAGTCCTACGACGGGCTGGTCGTCATGGCCACGAACTTCCAGAAGAACATCGACGAGGCGTTCGTCCGCCGCATCCACGTCTCGATCGAGTTCCCGGTGCCCGAGGAGCCCGAGCGCCAGCTCATCTGGCGCTCGTCCTTCCCGTCCACCGCGCCGATGGGCGAGCTCGACTGGGAGTTCCTCGCCCGCCAGTTCAAGCTGGCCGGCGGCGCCATCAAGAACGCCGCCCTCCACGCTGCCTTCCTGGCCGCCGAGGCGGAGACGATCATCACCATGGAGACGGTGATGTTCGGCCTCAAGCGCGAGTTCCAGAAGCTGGGCCGGCTCCGCACGGCGGCCGACTTCGGCATCTACGCCGAGCTGGTGAACAGCTGACCTAGTGGTTCAGGCCCGCCTTCTCGCGGGCCTTCTCCCGGGCCGCGGCCTTGGCCCTCGACTCGGCGGCCCGCTGGGCCTTCGACTTCTGACCGCTCTTGCCCCCCGCCTCGCCCGTCGTGGTGGTGGTCGTGGCGTCGGGCGACTTGGCCGAGCCGGTGACCTCCTTGCCGGTGGAGACGATGACGCACACGATGCGGCGGTCGTCGCCCTCCTGCCAGCTGCGGATCGACGGCTGGAGGTAGCTGAAGAACAGCTTCGAGTCGAGGTAGTCGGTGCCGGTGTAGTTGCCGAACGCCTCGAGGCACTGGGCGTTGGCGAAGCCGCGCAGCTTCTCCTCGCCCGGGTAGACGTCGCTCTCCTTGTCCGGGTAGTCCGGGAGGGCGAACACCTCGTGGGTGTGGGCGTCCTTGCACGGCACGGCCTTGATCTTGTTGATCTCGGCGCCCAGCTCGCTGCCCGGGTTCAGGCAATCACCGACCTGGACGTCGAAGACCGAGACGTCGCCCGCCTTGTCGATGGCCCCGTCCTTGCGCCCGGCCTTGTCCTTGCTGCAGCCGGCCGCGACCAGGGCGACGAGCAGCAGGGCGAGCAGCGGGAGGCGACGTGCGGACATCACAACGGAGGGTACAGATCCGTGCTCGCCCGTAGGCTCCGCCCCCATGTTGCCGGCCGGACCGATCCTCCTCGTCGCCGGGGCCAGGCCGAACTTCATGAAGATCGCCCCGATCCAGGCCGAGCTCGACCGCCGGGGACTCGCGTCGCTGCTCGTCCACACCGGCCAGCACTACGACGACGACATGAGCGACGTGTTCTTCGGCGAGCTCGGCATTCGGGTGCCGGACGAGCACCTGCGGGTGGGATCCGGTTCCCACGGCGTGCAGACCGGTCGCGTCATGTCGGCGCTCGACCCGGTGGTCGAGCGGGTCGGGCCGACGTGGGTGGTCGTGGTCGGCGACGTGAACTCGACGATGGCAGCGGCGCTCGTCGGCGCCAAGGCCGGTGTGCCCGTGGCCCACGTCGAAGCCGGCTTGCGCAGCGGCGACTGGTCGATGCCCGAAGAGGTGAACCGGGTCGTGACCGACCGGGTCAGCGACCTGCTCCTCGCTCCGTCGGAGGATGCGGTTGCCACGCTCCTCGCCGAAGGTCGTGACGCCCGCACCGTGCGCCTCGTCGGCAACGTCATGGTCGACTCGCTGGTGGCCAACCGCGAGCGGGCCGTGGCGAGAGCACCAGAACAGCGCTTCGGCCTCTCCGCCGGGGCCTACGCGTTGCTCACCCTGCACCGCCCTTCGAACGTCGACGACCGAGAGGGCTTCGCCCGGCTCCTCGAGGCGGTGGCGGTCATCGCCGAGGACCTGCCCGTGCTCTACCCGGCCCACCCTCGCGCCCGGGCCGCCCTCGACGCGGCGACCCTCCCGCCCAACGTCATCGTCACGGGTCCGGTCGGCTACCTCGACTCGATCGGGCTCCAGGCCGGCGCTCGGCTCGTGCTGACCGACTCGGGCGGCATGCAGGAGGAGACCACGGTGCTCGGTGTCCCGTGCCTGACCCTCCGCGAGACGACCGAGCGACCGATCACGATCTCGGAGGGCACCAACCGGCTCGTCGGCGTCGACCCCGACGCGATCACGGCGGCGGCCCGAGAGGTGCTGGCCCACCCCCCACCGGCACGACGCCCCGCCCTCTGGGACGGCCGCGCCGCCGAGCGGATCGTCGACGCGCTGGTGGCGGGGCCCGTCCGGCCACGTCGCCCGTAGGCTCCGCCCCCATGTTCCACCACGTCGCCCTGTTCCGCTGGCAGCGCGGGACCACGCCCGAGCAGCTCGAACCGGTCGCTCCCGCTCTGCGGGCCCTGGCCGCCACGCTCCCCGGCCTCGTGTCCTATGCCTGCGGGCCGAGCCTGGGCCTCACCGAGACCAGCTACGACTTCGGTGTGGTCGCCGTCTTCGAGAGCAAGGCCGGCTGGGACGCCTACATGGCGAACGAGGAGCACGACCGCATCCGGGCCGA
Source organism: Actinomycetes bacterium (assembly GCA_025464025.1). Next base: position 14,717 of record JAODBP010000293.1, read on the forward strand.
GCTCATCGCCCCGATCGTGGCCGAGCGGGCCGGCATCCAGACCGAGGGCTGACGGGACGAAGGCGCCCCGCCGGGCGCCCTCGACGTGGTGGTCAGCGGGCGTCGCCGAAGGCGATCCGCTTCCCGTCCGAGGTGAGGAGCCAGTAGCCCTTGCCGGAGTCGGTGTGGATGGCACCGACGAAGGTCTTGCCCGTGGTGGCACCCGAACCGAGGTACGTGGCGTCGCCGAACGTGAACACGCCGCCGTCGCGGGCGACGAGCCAGTAGCCCTTGCCCGTCGGGGTCGGGAGCATCGACACGATCGGCTTGGCCAGCTTCCGGTTCCCGGTCGAACCGAGGAACTTGGCGTCGCCGAAGGCGAACACGCCTCCGTCGGCCGCCACCAGCCAGTAGCCGGCGCCCGAGGGCGTGGGGGTGATGCCGACGATCGGCTGGTTCAGCTTCTTGGCGCCCAGCGAGCCCTGGTACTTCGCCGTGCCGAAGGCGAAGATGCCGCCGTCGGCCCCGAGGAGCCAGTAGCCCGACGCCTCCCACTCGCCCGCCGCGGCGGCGTGGAGGGACGAGGTCCCGAGCTTGCGGGTCCAGTGCATCCCGAGCCCGACGATCGGGGCGTTCAGCTTCTTTCCCTTGGGGATCCCGCCCTCGTTGTCACCGGGCAGAGTGGTGAAGACCTGGCCGTCGGGGGTGACGGCGATCGACGTGGTCGCCGAGAGCGCCATCGAGGTGGCGATCTGGCCCTTCGGCGCGTCCTTCGGCAGCGGCACCTCGATCGCCTCGCCGTCGACCACGAACACGGGCGAGCCCGATCCGGTCGGCGGGAGCGAGGGCGGGGCCGGCGGCGCGTCGTTGGCCGGCGGCGCCGTGGTGGGCGGGGTCGACGGCGGGGTCGTGGTGGGCGGCGTGGTCGTGGGTGGCGTGGGCACGAACACGGGCGCCGGCGCGGAGGCCGGCTGGACCTCGACCGAGCCGATGTCGACCCGGCCGCCGACCAGGCGGGTCAGCCCCCGCTGATCGGTCGCCGGCAGGCTGGCGAACGCCGGGTCGCCGGCGTCCTTGGCCGGGCTCGTCGAACCGGGCAGGAAGCTCTTCGTGGTGCCCCCGTTGAGGGCCAGCGGCCCGAGCACGGGGTCGACCCCGATCAGGTTGCCACCCGTCGCGGTCACGCCCGAGCTGCCCACGACGCCGATGAGCGAGTGGTCCGCCGAGATGACGGCCGGGTCGACGACGGCGCCGTCGCCGGGGAACATCGGGTTGATGTGCACGGTGTCGCGCTTGGCCAGGTCGGCGGCGCCCGAGTCGGTGTTCCCCGAGACGATGGAGCTCTCGATCGTGGCCGTGCCGCCGATGCCCCCCGTGTAGTTCTCGTAGGGAGCGCCGTAGCTCACGGTGTAGGAGGTGGCGGCGATCCCGCCACCGATGCCGTCGGCGTCGTTGCCGGTGATCGTGGAGAGCCGCACGTCGACGGAGCCACCGGGCACCGAGATGCCGCCGCCGTCGCGGTCAGCGTGGTTGCCCGTGATCGTGGTCTGCTCGATCTCGATCCTCGCCCGCAGGAGGTGGATAGCCCCGCCGTCGCGCCCGGCGGTGTTGCCGCCCGACAGCGAGGAGCGGCGGAGGGTGACGTCGAGCTCCTGAGCGTTGTCGGCGATCGCGCCGCCGTCGTAGACGGCGTGGTTGTCGTCGAACCGGCTCGACTCGATGGTCACCGCCGTGACGCCGTCGCCCCCGTTGTAGCCGTAGAGCGAGATGGCGCCGCCACCGGCGTCGGCGCCACTCCCGCTCTCGTTGCCGGTGAAGGTGGCCTCGGTGATGGTGACGGACCCGCCCACGTTGCCCCGCACCCGCAGGGCCCCACCGTCCCCGGAGGCCGTGTTGCCCGTGAAGGTGGTGCCGGTGATGGTGGCGTCCCGGGTGTGGACCTGGAGCGCCCCCGTGTACCCGTTGGTCGCCCCGTTGGTCGTGAAGGTCGAGTCGGTGATGGCGAGGCTCGCGCCACCGGCGTACAGCGCACCGGCCGATTGGGCGTGGTTGCCGGTGAAGGCGACCCGCGAGGCGGCGAACGCCGTTCCCCGGCCGGCGTACACGGCACCGGCATAGCCGGCCGTGTTGCCCGAGAGGGTGACGTCGGTCAGCGAAAGACCGGCGTCGTAGCTGGAGATGGCGCCGCCCCCGCCCGTGGTGGTGTTCGTGGTGAACGACGTGGTGTCGATGGCGACGGAACCGCCGACGGGGCTCTGCCCCCGGTTCACGTCGACGCCGCCGCCGCCCTGGTTGCCGCCCGAGTTCTGGTCGAACGTCGACCCGCTGACCACCGTGGTGCTTGCCGTGTCGGGGGCGAGGATCGAGAGGCCGCCGCCGCCGGTCGCCGCGGTGTCGTGGGTGAAGGTGCTGTCCGTGATCGTCAGGGACGCCGAGCCGTGCTCGTGCACGCGCAGCCCGGCCCCCTGGCCGCTCGGCGTCACGTTGTCGCTGAACGTCGTGCCCGCCACGGTGGCCACGGCGCCGTCGAGGAGCTCGACGAGGGCGCCGCCGCCGGCCGACCCGTAGGCGCTGTTGCCGTCAAACGTCGAGTCGGTGATGGTGACCGTGCCGCTGGTGCTGACCCGGAGGCCTCCGCCGTCGCTGGCGCCGGCGATGTTGCCCTCGAACGTCGTCCGAGTGAGCGTCAGGGCGGTCGCCTCGCCCTCGTCGTCGAAGTCCAGCGCGCCGGCGCCGCCGGCCTGGTTGCCAGTGAACGTGACGTCGACCGTGGTGAGCGCGACGCCGTGAGCCCGGATGGCGCCGGCCGAGGAGCCGACGGCGCCGCCGGTCATCGTGAGCCCGGAGATCACGACGGCCTCGGCTGCGTTGGGGAGGTAGAAGAAGCGCTCGCCGCTGTTGGAGCCGGGATAGAGGGCCCGGAGCGTCACGCCCGGACCGTCGATGGTGAGCGGGTCGGTCACCACGAGCTCGCCCGACGTGAGCGTGACGCCGCTCGTGACCACGCCCGGAGCGAACGTGATCGTGTCGGGGCCGGTGTGGGCGTTGGCGTCGAGGACCGCCTGGCGGAGCGTGCCGGCCCCGGCGTCCCCGCCATCGGTGACGCTGTACGTGGTCGCCGAGGCCGGCGTCGCCGTGAGCACGCCGGCGCCGCTGAGGGCGACGGAAGCGCCGGTGGCGATGGCGACCCCCTTGCGGCGGCGTCGCTGCCGGTCGGCCGCGCGCCGCTGGGCGCGGTTGGTTGCCGGGGACGCCGAGAGCTCGCCAGAGTTCATGGGTCGAGCATCCTCCGCGGTCGGAGCGAACCTCTCAGTAGCGGACTACTGGTTTTCGGCCCGCCAGCGGGGCCCGGCCGCGCTGGCGGGCCGGCACCGTCATGCTGGACCCGTGCGCCTGCCTGCCGAGTTCATCCGCCTCCCGTTCCGGGTCGACCACGCCCGCGTCGCCGCCGAGCTGGCGACCATCGACCCCTCGGCCTGGCGCCCGCACCCCGAGGGGCATCCGGGCAACTGGGCCCTCCCCCTCGTGGCCACCGGTGGCGACCCCACCGACGACAGCGTCCGGGGCCCGATGCTCCCCACGCCGCACCTGGCCGGCATGCCCTACACCCGGCAGGTGCTGGCCGCCCTCGACGTGCCGGTGGGCCGGACCCGGTTCATGCGCCTCGACGGCGACGCCGAGGCCACCCCGCACGTCGACGTCAACGCCTACTGGTCCACCCGGGTGCGGGTGCACCTGCCGATCGTCACCCAGCCCACGGTGGCGTTCACCTGTGGCGACCGGGCGGCCCACATGGCCACCGGCGAGGCCTGGGTCTTCGACACCACCAAGCTCCACAACGTGGTGAACCCCGGCGGCGACGAGCGGATCCACCTCGTCGTCGACACGGCCGGCTCGCCGGCGCTGACCGCCGCCATCGCCGCCGGCGAGGTGAACCCCGAGGGCCCGGGCGCCGCCCCGCTCCTGCCCACCACCGACCAGGCCATCACCTTCGAGGCGGCCGAGGAGCCGCTGGCCCGGCCGATCTTCATCGTCTCGGCGCCGCGGTCGGGCAGCACGCTGCTGTTCGAGACCCTGGCCCAGTCACCCGGCGTCGCCACCATCGGCGGCGAGAGCCACGAGCTGATCGAGGGCATCCCGGCCCTGCACCCGGCTGCGCACGACTGGACGTCGAACCGGCTCACGGCGGCCGACGCCACCCCGGAGGTCGTGGCCGAGCTGCGCCGCCGGTTCACCGAGGCCATGCGCGACCGCGACGGCAACCCGGTCCAGGCCGGCGTCACGCTCCTCGAGAAGACGCCGAAGAACGCGCTGCGGATCCCGTTCCTGGCCGCCGCCTTCCCCGAGGCCCGCTTCGTCTACCTGTACCGCGACCCGGTCGACACCCTGGCCAGCACGGTCGAGGGCTGGCGCTCGGGCCGGTTCGCCACCTACCCCGAGCTCCCCGGGTGGGACGGCCTGCCCTGGTCGTTCCTCCTCGTGCCGGGCTGGCCCGAGCTCCAGGGCCTCTCCCTCGCCGAGCTGGCCGCCCGCCAGTGGAGCACGGCGGTCGAGACGGTCGTCGACGACCTCCTCACCCTGCCCTCTGATCGGTGGTCGGTCATCGCCCATGGCCAGTTCCTCCAGGACCCGCAGGGCGAGATCGAACGCCTCTGCGCCGTGCTCGGCCTGCCGTGGGACCGGGAGCTGCCGGCCACCCTCCCAGCCTCGAAGACCACCCTCACCCCACCGGCCCCGGGGAAGTGGCGCCGCCTGGCCAACGAGCTGGCGCCCGTGCTGCCCGTCGTCGCCGGCGCTTCCGACCGGGCGCGGGGCCTCTTCGCCCGAGAGCCCGGACCGGACCGGGCGACCGAGGCCCTGAAGAACACCTCGACCCGCGAGCCCTTCACCCCCGACGAGGTCGCCGCCGGGTTCTCGAGCCAGTCGACGGCGTCGTTCGCCCAGCTGCTGGCCGGCCTGGCCTCGTCGGTGGTCGTCACCACGTACCAGACCGGTCGCGTGATCATCGTGCGCCAGCAGGGCGAGGTGCTCAACACCCACCTGCGCGCCTTCGACACGCCCATGGGCGTGGCGACCGACGGCGCCGGTCGCCTGGTGATCGGCACCCGCCGCGAGGTCTGGGAGTACCGCGACCAGCCCGCCGTCGCCCGGAAGGTCGAACCGGCCGGCAGCCACGACGCCTGCTACCTGCCCCGCCGCGCCCACGTCACCGGCGACCTGCGCATCCACGACGTGGCCATCGCCGGCGACGGCGAGCTGTGGGCCGTCAACACCCTGTTCTCCTGCCTGGCCACGTTCGACGAGGACCACAGCTTCGTGCCCCGTTGGAAGCCGTGGTTCGTGAGCGAGCTGGCGCCCGAGGACCGCTGCCACCTGAACGGCCTCGCCATGGTCGATGGGGCCCCTCGGTACGTCACCGCCCTGGGCGCCACCGACACCGCCGCCGGCTGGCGGGCCGACAAGGTCGGTGGCGGCGTGGTCATCGACATCGACGCCAACGAGATCGTGGCCCGCGGGCTGGCCATGCCGCACTCGCCCCGCTGGCACGACGGCCAGCTCTGGGTGCTCGAGTCGGGCAAGGGTGGCCTGTCGAAGGTCGACCCCGCCACCGGCGCGGTCACCTGCGTCGCCGAGCTGCCCGGCTTCACCCGCGGCCTCTCGTTCGCGGGGCCCTACGCCTTCGTCGGGCTGTCCCAGGTGCGCGAGACCCTCTTCGAGGGGGTGCCCATCAAGGACCGGCCCGACCGGGCCTGCGGGGTGTGGGTCGTCGACACCCGCTCCGGGGAGGTCGTCGCCTTCCTCCGCTTCCGCGGGATGGTGCAGGAGATCTTCGACGTGCAGGTGCTGCCCGGCGTCCGCTACCCCGACCTCGCCGAGCCCGGTGACGAACGGGTCGCGTCGTCCTACGTCGTCCCCGACGACGCCCTCGCCCTGGTCCCGGCCGGCCTCCGGGCCGAGTGAAAAACCGGTAGTGGCTACTGAAGACGGTTGGCCCTGGCTCGTCGTACCGTCGGACATGGACCGCGACGAGGCGCTGACCCTCCTGCCCGAGGGCTATGGCACCGCGCTCCGCCTCCGCGACGAGGGGCTGCCGCCCCACGAGATCGCGCTGCGCCTCGGGATCGACGACGAGGTGGTCGAGACGCTCCTCAAGATCGGCGACGGCAAGCTGCGCCGGATCCTCGCCGCCGGCTGATCAGTCGCCGAGCAGGTCGACCAGGCCGGCCCGACCGTCGACCCCGAGCTTGGCGTAGGCGTTGTACAGGTGGGACTGCACGGTCCGGACCGACACGACCAGCTCGTCGGCGATCTGGCGATCGGCCAGCCCGCGGGCGGCGAGGCCGGCGATCTCGCTCTCCCGACGGGTGAGGGTGGCGGCCGGTCCGGAGACCAGCAGCCCCGGCGTGGCCACCCGCCCGCACCGGGCCGCCGCTGCCTGGCTGCGACGGCGCGCCGCGGCCGACGACGACATCCGCCCGGCCTCCTCGTGCATGCGGGCGGTCTGGGCGAAGGCCTCGGCCGCGAACAGGTCGTAGTCCATCGACGACCAGGCCTCGGCGACGGCGGCCAGACCCTCGGCGTCACCCTCGGCCGCCGCATCGGCCTGCCGGGCCATGGCGGACACGACGGCGCTGTCGGCGGCGACGGCCAGGGCGTGGAGCCTCGCCGTGACGGTCTGCGGGTGACCGAGGCGGACCAGGTCGTGGAGCGCCGCCGCCTCTCGCATGACGCGCCCGGCCTGGGCCTGGGTCTCGGCCGCCGCCTCCAGACGGCCGACGGCGATCGACACCCGGCCGTCGGCGACGTCGAGCCACGCCCGGGCTCGCTGCCCCTCGGACCCCTCCGACGACGCGTCCTCGACGGCGTCGAGCTCGAGGCGAGCGGCGACGGCGTCGTCGACCGACCCGGCGACGGCGGCGGCGTGGACCCGCAGCGCCCGGGCGATGTGGCGCAGGCCGTAGGCGTCGACGTCGACCAGGCGCCCGGCCGCCTCGGCGGCCAGCTCGGCGGCCCGATCGGCGTGGCCCCGCTCGAGGGCGAGGTGGGCGGCGAGGGCGGCGAACACACCCATGCTCGTCACGTCGTCGGTCCCGGCCGCGACGCCGTAGCACGACCGCACCAGCTCCTCGGCCTCCGCCATCCGCCCGTCGCAGGCCAGCAGCAACGTCCGCACCAGCGAGACCGACACGACGAGGTCGTTGCGGTCGCCGGTGACGAGGGCCGCGAAGGCGTCGTCGATCATGGCCAGCGCTTCGCCGATCCGCCCGGCCTCACCGAGGCCGATGGCGGCGGCGGCCAGGCCCAGCAGGCGATCGCCCCGTGCACCACCATCGGCGTCGATCACGGTGTGGGCGAGGGCCAGGGCGTCCTCGGGGGTCCCGCTCAGCGCCGTGACCATGGCCAGCGACGCCGAGGCCGCCACCTGGACGTCCGGGTCGCTGGCCCGGTCGGCGAAGGCCCGTAGCAGGGTCTGGGCCGGCGGTGCGTCGCCATGGCCGAAGAACACGTCGACGGCCCGCATCCGCACCAGCAGCAGCTCGTCGGCCTCACCCGAGGCCAGGCCCACGGCCTCGTCGTGGACGGCCGCGGCCTCGTCCTCACGCCCGAGCAGGGTCAGCAACCGGAACAGCAGCGCAGCGGCCGCCACCGACCGGCCACCGTCGAAGGCGCCACGGGCGAGCACGACCGCCTGCTCCAGGTGGCCGTACGTCGGGCGGAAGCCAGCCCCATCCGTCCCGTGCAGGGCCGACAGCAGCGTCCTGTCGCCGGCCGAGGCCAGCTCCTCGGCGGCCCGGAGCAGCGGCTCCCAGTCGTCGACCTCCCCGATCTCGCACCGCCAGAGGGCGAGGCGCACGGCATCGACGTCACGGCGGGCACCCCGCCCGCTGACGGCGTCGATGAGCTGGCGGCGCCGGGCCCGGCCGGCGGTGACGCTCATCGTGGCCCGCACCACCTCGCCGTGCAGCGGGTGGGCGAGCCGTACGAGGTTGCGGCGCCGATCGGCCCGTACGGCGAGCAGGCCGCGCTGCTCGAGCTTGGCCACGACGTCCTCGCCGGCGAGCGCCTCGATCGTGGCGAGCCCGAGGGGTTGGCCGAGGGCGAGCAGCTCGACCGCTACGCGCTCCTCGGGTGTGAGCGAGCCGACCCGTGCAGCCACCACCTCCTGGAGGCGCGAGCCGGCGCCGTTGACCCCGGCCGACAACGTCCACCGGCCCCGCTTGGGCACGAGCGCCCCGCGCTCGGTCGCGTCGAGCACGAGCTCGTGGACGAACAGCGCGTTGCCGCGCGTCGTCTCCCACACCCAGCGCCGGGCAGCCTGGTGGACCGGACCCTCGAGCACGAGACCGGCGAGGTGCTCGGTCTCCTCCCGGGCCAGCGCCAGCAGCTCGATGCGGCGCAGCATGCCCGCCTGCCACAACGTGACCAGGGTCGACGGGACGCCGCCACCCGAGCGGACGGTCAGCAGCACCCGCACCGAGGTCGAGGTCAGGAGGTGGCGGACGAACGCCACGGAGACCTCGTCGAGGAGCTGGGCGTCGTCGATCGCGACGACGACCCGCTCGCCCTGGGCCGTCAGCACCCGGGCCGCCCGCAGGAAGCGAGCCACGTGGTCGCCGCTGTGATCACCGGCCAGGAGCGACGCGAACGGCGAGAACGGCGCGGCGACCGTCTCGGCGCCGGCGGCGACCGAGACGGTGGCCCAACCCAGTGCCGCGGCCTGCTCGAGCGCCTCGGCGGCCAGGCGGGACTTGCCCACCCCGGCCACGCCGGAGAGCACGGCACCCCGCGCCGAGGCGAGCGATTCCAGTGCCTGTTCGAGCTCGTCCGCGCGGCCGACGAGAGGCCACGCCATCGGCATCCCGGCTCCAGGTTACGGGACAGACCACCACCCTGCGCGCTCGGATCGGGGTCGAACGCCCGACCTTGCCCGGAGATGCACCAGTTGGTCGCCCACTCCCGGTGCCCGACACCGAAGCTCCCTGAAGCGTGCCGGAGGTCGGCGACCGCCGATCAGTCGGCGTCGCCGAAGGCGGCGGTGGTGCCATCGGCGGCGATGAGCCAGTAGCCCTTGCCGGTCGTCGTCGGAGCCAAGCCGGTGAACGTCTTGCCCGAGGTGGCGCCAGAGCCGGCGAAGCGAGCATCGCCGAAGGCGAACACGCCCCCGTCAGCCGCCACCAGCCAGTAGCCCTTGCCCGTCGTCGTCGGGGTCATGCCCACGATCGGCTTGGCCAGCTCCTTGCCGCCGGTCGAGCCGAAGAACCTGGCGTCGCCGTAGCTGAACACGCCGCCATCGGCGGCGACGAGCCAGTAGCCGTCACCCGACGGCGTCGGGTGCATGGCCACGATCGGCCTCACCAGCTTCAGGCTCCCGGTCGAGCCGTGGAACGTCGCCGTGCCGAAGCTGAACACGCCCCCATCGGCGGCCAGCAGCCAGTAGCCCGACGGCTCCCACCCGTCCTCGCCCTCGATGGCCGCCTCGTACCACGATGCCGCCGCCGCCATGCGGGTCCAGTGGATGCCCAGACCCACGATCGGCGACTGCAGCTTCGTGCCCACCTTGATGCCGCCGGCGTTGTCGTCCGGGTTCGTCGTGAACACCCGGCCGTCGGAGGTCACCGCGATCGAGTCCGTCCTCGACACCGCCGTCGAGGTGACCACCCGGCTCCCCGACGCGCTCGGAGGCAGCGGAACGTGGCGCACCTCGCCGTCCTCGATCACGAACGGTGAGCTCGACCCGTCCGACGGTGGCGAGCTCGGGGGCGGCGGAGCCGTCGTCGGCGGGGTCGACGGCGGGATCGCCGTAGAGGGCGTCGTCGTCGTCGTCTGCGGCACGAACACCGGCACCGTGGTCGACGTGGTCGGTGCCACGGTCGTCGTGGTCGTGGTCGGCAGGACCGTCGTGGACGTCGTCGAGGTGGTCGACGGCACCGTCGTCGAGGTCGTGGTCGTCGTCGGCGCCACCGTGGTCGAGGTCGTGCTCGTGGTCGAGGGGGTCGACGTGCTGGTCGTCGTCGGTGCCACCGTGGTCGACGTCGTGCTGGTCGTCGTGGGCGCCACCGTCGTGGACGTCGTGGTGGTGGACGTCGAGGTCGTCGTCGACGTGGTGGTCGTGGTTGTTGTCGTCGTCGGCACGGCGTCGATCTCCACCGCACCCATGTCGAAGATGCCGCTGCGGAGCCAGCCGCGCTGGTCGGTCCTCGGGACCTGGAAGTACGGGTCGCCGGTGTTCTTCACCGGGCTGGTGCCGGCCGGCATCCGGGTCAAGGTGGGCCCACCGTTGTCGGCGAGGGCGCCAAGCTGGGGGTCCACGGCGAGGAGGTTGCCGTCCGCGGTGGTGACGCCGGTGGTGCCGACGTCGCCGATGAGCGAGTGGGTCGCCGCCACGGTGACCTCACCGAGCACGTCGAGCGGGCTCCCGGCGTAGTCGCCGAACGTCAGCAGGTGGACCTTGCCGAGATCGGCGTTGCTGTTGCCCGACACGATCGAGCTCTCGATCGTGATGTCGGCGTTGTATCCCTCCGACGGCTGGTAGTGGGGGTCCCAGCTCTTGGTGTGGGCCGAGGCCACGACGCCGCCCACCTGGGCGGCGACGTTGCCGGTGATCGTCGAGCTCTGGATGTCGACGGCGCCGCGGGTCACGGCCAGCGCCCCGGCGCTCCGGCCGGCGGTGTTGCCGGAGATCGTGGAGTTGATGACCGAGGTCAACCACGACTCGTCCTCGGCCTGCACCATGATGGCGCCCCCGTCGACCGCGGCCGTGTTCGCCGAGAACGTGCTCCCCTCCACCACCAACGGGCCGAGCGCCTGCGCCCACACGGCGCCGCCGCCGTCCCCGTTGCCGGTGATGCCGGCGTTGGTGCCCGTGCCGTAGCTGTGGTTGCCGGTGAACGTGCTGTCGGTGATGGTCGCCGCCGCACCCGGCATCACCCGCATCGCCACGGCCCCACCCGACGCGCTGGCCTGGTTGCCGCTCATCGTGGTGCCGTCGAGGGCGATGTGGCTGGACGTCGCCGCATAGAGGGCACCGCCGCGGCCGTCGTCGGCGTGGTTCCCGCTCAGCACCGAGTCGACCATGGTCAGGTCCGCGGTCGGCCCACCGCTGAAGACCACGGCGCCGCCCTTCCGGGCGAAGTTGCCGCTCAGCACCACGTCGACCAGCGCGACGTCGACATCCCCGGCGGCGAGGAGGACACCGCCATCCTCGCCCGTGCGCACGCCGGAGACGGTGAGGTGGCTCATCGAGAACGACCCGGCGCTGTTCACCGCGAAGAGCCGCTGGCCGAGGTTGCGGCCACCGGTCGACGTCAGCCCGGCGCTGATGGTCAGCCCGCCGGCCCCCGGGCCTTCGATGCTGAGCGGGTGGATGATCGCCTCGAACCTCCCGCTGGTCACGCCGATGGCACTGATGCCGTCGGCGAACCCGATCACATCGGCATCGGCGTTGCCGTTGGCCAGGGTGATCGCCTCCCGCAACGTGAGGAGGCCATCGCCGCCGTCGACCGTGTCGGCCCCGCTCGTCACCGTGATCGTCACATCGGCCGAGGCCGGCAGCGCGGTGAGCAGGCCGAGCCCGCCGGCGAGCAGCGACGCGCCGGTGGCCACGGCGACGGCCGTGCGATGGCGACCACGGCGGGCCGCCCGGCGCTCGGCCCGGTTGCGAGGTTCAAGAGCGACCGAGAGGTCGCCGAAGGTCATCGAGCACGTTCGGCGACAGGCATGCCTCCTCATCGACGCCGGAAGGCGGGTCCTGAAGGCAACAGACGCGCTACACGGCGTCGCCGCAGGCGATGCGCTTGGACGCGACGAGGCCCCCGCCGCAGCGGGGGCCTCACCTACGTCTGATGGAACTGGCTACTCGGCGGCAGCCGTGCCCGGGAAGTCGACCACGTCGGCGGTGGGCTCGACGGTGGACTGGCTCGCCAGCCACGCCGCCATGTCACCCTCGCCGTCCTCCTCCGACGTCCAGAACTGCATCGGCTCGTAGTCCGGAGCCGTGACGTCGAAGTTGCGGTACTTGGTCATGCCCGTGCCGGCCGGGATGAGCTTGCCGATGATGATGTTCTCCTTGAGCCCGAGCAGCGAGTCGGACTTCGACTCGATGGCGGCCTCGGTGAGCACCCGGGTCGTCTCCTGGAACGAGGCGGCGGACAGCCACGACTCGGTCGCGAGGGACGCCTTGGTGATGCCCATGAGCTCGGGCCGACCCTCGGCCGGCACGCCGCCCGACTGGACCAGGGCCCGGTTGACGTCGGCGTAGGTGCGGGCGTCGACCCGCTCCCCCGGCAGGAAGTCGGCGTCGTTCGGCTCCTGCACGGCGACCCGCCGCGTCATCTGCCGGACGATGAGCTCGATGTGCTTGTCGTGGATCGACACGCCCTGGTCGCGGTACACCCGCTGGACCTGGTCGACCAGGTACACCTGCGTCTCGCGGACGCCCTTGATCTCCAGGAGCTCCTTGGGATCGCGGGGGCCCTCGACGATGGGGTCGCCGGCCTCGATCTCCTGACCGTCGGTCACCTCGAGGCGAGCGGCGCCGGGCACGAGGTAGGCATCCTCGGAACCGTCGTCGCCGACCACCGTGATGGTGCGGCCCCGGCCCTCGTCCTCGCTGATCCGGACCACGCCGGACGTGCGGGAGAGGGTGGCCTTGCCCTTGGGCGAGCGGGCCTCGAACAGCTCGACGACTCGGGGCAGACCGCCGGCGATGTCGCCGGTGGCCGACGAGACGCCGCCGGTGTGGAAGGTCCGCATGGTCAGCTGCGTGCCGGGCTCGCCGATCGACTGGGCGGCGATGACGCCGACCGCTTCGCCGAGCTCGATGTGCCCACCGGTCGCCAGCGACCGGCCGTAGCACAGCCCGCAGATGCCCTGCTCGGCCTCACACGTGAGGACGGAGCGGACCCGGACGCGCTCGACCTCGGGGTCGTCGCGCAGGGCCCACAGGTCCTCCGGCGT
>JAODBP010000325.1 GCA_025464025.1 Actinomycetes bacterium
GGTCGCCGTGATCGCCAGCCGGTGGCCGGTGAGGTCGCCAGTCTCGTAGCGCCGCGGCCGGACCGTGACGCCCTCGAGCGCCGCCAGCTCGTCGACCACCTGCGGGGCCACCACGGTCACGACGGCGTCAACGGCGAGGAGCCCCCGGACCTTCCCGAGGGCGACCGGGCCGCCCCCCACGACCAGGCACGAGCGCCCGGCCAGGTTCAGGAGGACGGGGTACTGCGGGCCCTCAACCGGAATCGGCGGCCGGCTACCCCTGGGCGCGCAGCTGGTAGAAGCAGAGGATCTGGAGCTCGACGGCCAGGTCGACCTTGCGCAGCGACACGGTCTCGGGCACCACGACCGATGCCGGGGCGAAGTTCAGGATCGACCGCACGCCGGCGGCGACGAGCCGGTCGACCACCTCCTGGGCCGACGTGGCCGGCGTGGCCACCACGCCGATGGCCACGCCCAGCTCGCCGACGATGGCGGGCAGCTCGTCGACGTGGCGGATGCGCAGGGGCCCGATCGCCTCGCCCACCCGGGCCGGGTCGGCGTCGACCAGGGCGGCCACCGGGAAGCCGCGGTCGCCGAAGCCCCGGTAGTTGGCCAGGGCGTGGCCGAGGTTGCCCACACCGACGATGACGACGGGCCAGTCCTGGGTGAGGCCCAGCTCCCGGCTCATCTGGAACAGGAGGTACTGGACGTCGTAGCCCACGCCCCGGGTGCCGTAGGAGCCGAGGTACGACAGGTCCTTGCGGACCTTGGCCGCGTTGACCCCGGCCATCTCGGCCAGCCGCTCCGACGAGATGGTCGTCGTCCGGGCTTCGGCCAGCTCGTAGAGGCTGCGCAGGTACACGGGCAGGCGGTTGACCGTCGCCTCGGGGATCCGCCGCACGGGGCGCGCCGATTCGCTCATGCCCCACGGACGATACCGGCGATTCACAAGGTCACGAAGTCGATCGGTACGCTCCGGCCGTGGCCCAGGACACGCAGACGATCGCCGTGGCGGCCGGTGCGACCGTGGTCGCCGTGGCCTTCGGCGCCAGCCTGCTCGAGCGCTGGGTCGTGCGCCACCGGCCCCACGAGCTGGCCTGGGCCGTCGCCCTCGGCCTCTTCGCCTGCGGCTCGCTCTCCCTCTGGGCCGGCGCCGCCCTGGGCTGGAGCGGATGGACGTTCCGCCTCTTCTACGCCTTCGGCGCCGTGCTCAACGTGCCGTTCCTCGCCGTCGGCACGATCTACCTCCTCGCGCCGCGGCGGCGAGCCCACCTCGCCGCCGCCGGCACCGCCCTGGCCTGCGCGTTCGCCGGCGGGGTGATCGCGGTGGCCCCGTTCACCGCGCCGATCCCGTCCGAGGCCCTGCCCCAGGGCAGCGACGTGTTCGGCCCGCTCCCCCGCATCCTCGCTGCCGCCTTCAGCGGCGGCGCGGCGACCGTGGTGTTCGTCGGGGCGGCCTGGAGCGCGGTGCGGCTCCTGCGGGGCCGGGGCAACCGCCGGCTCGCCGTCGGCAACATCGTCATCGCCCTCGGCACCGCGATCCTGTCGATGTCGGGCCTCCTCAACAGCGCCCTGGGCGAGATGGAGGCGTTCGCCGTCACCCTCACCGTCGGCGTGTCGGTGCTGTTCACCGGCTTCGTCGTGGCGTCGTCGCCGCTGCGCCCGAGGCTGCGCTCAATCCGGCAGCATCGGGACGGTCCAGCCGAGGTCCTTGCCGAGGTGCACGGCTCGCGTCACGGCTGAGGAGCCGAACCGCTCGTTGACGTCGTCGAGCGCGAGGTCGAGCGACGTGAGCGCCGTGCGATCGAACGGCAGCTCGAGCTGCACCGACCCGTCGTCGTCGAGGTTGGCGATCGAGATCCCGAGCAGCGTGATCCCCTTGGCCTCGATGAGCGGCGCCGCCTCGGCGAGCACCGCTCGGAGGGCAGCGAGCAGCGTCGACGTGTGCGCCGTCGCCCGGGCCAGCGTGTGCGACCTGGTGGCCCGGGTGTAGTCGTCGAACCGGAGGCGCAGCACGACGGTCCGCCCGACCCGGTCGGCCTTGCGCATGCGGCGGGACACACGGTCGACGAGGCCGACCAGCACCTCGTCGAGCTCGGCCCGCGAGCGCCGGCCCCGGCCCAGCGCCCGCTGCGAGCCGATCGACCGCCGACGCCGGCCGACGACCACCGGGCGGGGGTCGCGGTTGTGGGCGAGGGCGTGGAGGTGGTGGCCCGACCCCCGCCCCAGCATCGACACCAGCGCCGCCTCGGGCAGCCGGGCCACCTCCCCGACGGTGAAGATCCCGCGGGCGTGCAGCTTCTCGGCGGTCACCTTCCCGACGCCCCACAGCCGCTGCACCGGCAGGGGGTGGAGGAACGCCAGCTCCTCGCCCGGCGGCACCACGAGGAGCCCATCGGGCTTGGCCACCCCGCTGGCCACCTTGGCCAGGAACTTGGTGCGGGCCACGCCGACCGTGATGTTCAGGCCGACGTCGTCGAACACCCGGCGGCGCAGGCGGGCGGCGATCTCCTCGGGCGACCCGGCGATCCGGCGCAGGCCGCCCACGTCGAGGAAGGCCTCGTCGATCGAGATGCCCTCGACGAGCGGGGTGGTGTCGTGGAACACGTCGAACACCGCCTTGCTGGCCTCGGTGTAGGCCTCGAACCGCGGCGCCACGACGACCGCGTGCGGGCACAAGACCCGGGCCTGCCCCCCGCCCATCGCCGTCCGCACGCCGAGGGCCTTGGCCTCGTAGCTGGCGGCGAGCACGACCCCGCCGCCGACGATCACCGGCCGGCCGCGGAGCCTCGGGTCGTCCCGCTGCTCGACCGACGCGTAGAAGGCATCGAGGTCGGCGTGCAAGATCGTGGCGTCGCCAGACACGAACACATGTTCGCACAGGCGGAGGGTTCGCTCAGTCCCGCAGGGTGCGGCGGATGACCTTGCCCGCCGCACCCACCGGCAGCTCGGGCACGAACAGGACCTTGGCCGGGCACTTGTACCGGGCCAACCGGGCCTCGCAGTGGTGCACTAGGTCGTCCTCCTCGACGGCGAAGCCGGGCCGCACCACGACGAAGGCCTTCACCGCCTCGCCGGTGTGCGGGTGGGGCACGCCGACCACGGCGGCGTCGGCCACGGCCCGGTGGGACTGGAGCACGGCCTCGACCTCGGCCGGGAACACGTTGAAGCCCGACACGATGATGAGGTCCTTGATCCGGTCGACGAGCCGCAAGGTCCCGTCGGCGTCGGCCACCGCCACGTCGCCGGTGCGGAGCCACCCGTCGGCGGTGAGCGCGGTGGCCGTGGCCTCGGGGTCGCGCCAGTAGCCGGCGAACACGTTGGGGCCCTGCACCCAGAGCTCGCCGGGGTCGCCGAGCGGCACGTCGTCGCCGTCCTCGTCGACGAGGCGGACCGACACCCCGGGCAACGGCCGCCCGATCGACCCCGGGGCCGTGCCGGCCGAGCTGGTGACGATCGGCGAGGCCTCGGTGAGCCCGTAGCCCTCGCGCAGGGTCACGCCGAACCGCTCGTACATGGTGCTGACCGTGGACGACGAGAGCGGCGCGGCGCCCGACAGCGCCAGGCGGACCGAGGCGAAGGCATCACGGTCGACGCGGGGCAGGCCGGCCCACGTCGACCACATGGGCGGGGCGCCGGCCACGATCGTGCAGCGGTGGTTGCGCACCGTGTCGAGCGCCGTGGTCGGGTCGAACCGCTCGACGAGCACGACGGTGGCGCCGGCGAAGAGCGACACCCCGAGGATCACGTTGAGCCCGAACACGTGGAAGAGGGGCAGGACGCCGAGCACGACGTCGTCGGGGCCGAGGGCGTCGTCGGGCACCGCCTGGGCCTGGCGGATGTTCGTGTGGAGGTTGCCGTGGGTGAGCATGGCCGCCTTCGGCGCCCCGGCCGTGCCCGCCGTGAAGAGCAGCGCGGCCAGGTCCTCGGGCCGGCGCTCGGCCACCGGCATCGGCGTCGCCGTGCGGACCAGGTGGTCGACGTCATCAGCCGTCAGCACGTGCTCCAGGTCGTGGTCGAACGTGTGGGCGGCCGACGGGCCGACGATGGCGGCCCGAGCCTGGACGGCCTGGAGCTCGGCATCGATCTCGGCCGGAGGGCTCAGCGGGTTCAGCGGCACGGCGACGCACCCGGCACCGAGCACGGCGAGGTAGGCCACGACGAAGAGGCGGTTGTTGGCGCACAGCAGCGCCACCCGGTCGTCGGGCCGCAGCCCGAGGTCGACCAGCCCGCCGCGCAGGCGCGCCACGTCGTCGCGCAGCTCGCCGTAGGTCGTCGGCACCCCCCGACCCACCAGCGCAACCGAATCGCCAGGATGACCCTCGACGATGGAGGCCAGGTTCACGTCGCGGACGGTAGCGTGCCGGCCATGGCGGAACCGCCGATCAAGGTGATGGTGGTCGACGACACCGTCCACGTCCGCCGCATGCTCCGCAACATGCTGGAGCTCGACGGCTTCGAGGTGGTGGCCGAGGCCGGCAGCGGCCCGGAGGCCGTCGACGTGATCGTCGGCGCCGATCCGGACATCGTCGTGGTCGACTACAAGATGCCCGACGTCGACGGGCTGGAGACGGCCGCCCGCCTCCGGGCGCTGCGCCCCGACCAGGTGATGATCCTCTACACGGCGTTCGTCGACCCCGAGCTCGAGGCCCGGGCCCGGGCCGTCGGCGTGTCGGTCGTGCTGGGCAAGGTCGAAGGGCTCGAATCGCTCGAGCGCGAGATCACCCGCCTCTGTGGCACGTTGTTCTGATGGTCTCGCTCGCAAGCTTCGCTCGACTCCGACTGCTCGCTGGCGCTTCCTACGCCGGGTTCTGACCATGGACTTCGCCGACCTCATCGGGCGCAGCGCGCCGTTCAACTCCGCCCGTGACGAGGTCAACCTGCCGATGATCCGTCGGTGGTGCGACGTCATGGGCGAGCACAACCCCGTCTACACCGACGCGGCCTGGGCCGAGAAGAGCACGTTCGGCGGGATCGTCGCCCCCCTGGCCATGCTCGACGTCTGGGACAAGCCCGGCATCACCTTCCAGCGCGACGAGTCGAACCCCCAGGGCGCGGCCCTCTCGGTGCTCGACGCCGCCGGCTTCACCTCGACGGTCGCCGTGAACTCCGACCTCGAGCAGGACCGACCGCTCCGGCTCGGTGACTGGGTCCACTCGACGCTCACGCTCGAGGACGTCAGCCCGGAGAAGCAGACCGGGCTCGGCACCGGGCACTTCGTGACCAGCCGCATCCGCTACTACGTCGACGACGAGGTCGTGGGCTCGGTGCTCTTCCGGGTCCTCAAGTTCAAGCCCGGCACCGGCAAGGCCCCGTCGGGCGACGCCCCGGTGGCCGCGCCCGTGGCGCCGACCGGCCCCACCTCGATGCCGCGACGCGAGGACACCCGCCGGGCCGGCGAGGTCGCCGCCGAGGAGGCGCTCCCCGACCTGGCCATCCCCCTCACTGCGACGCTCATCATCGGCGGCGCCCTGATGACGCTCGACTACTTCGACGGCCACCACGACCGCGACATGGCCGTGCAGCGCGGGTCGAAGGACATCTTCATGAACATCCACACCGCCCTCGGCCTGGTGCAGCGCTACCTCGGCGACTGGGCCGGCCCCGAGGCCCGGTGGCGCAACATCAAGGCCCGCCTCGGTGCTTCGAACTACCCGGGCGACACCATGGTCCTCTCCGGCAACGTCGTCGCCGTGGACCAGGCCACCGGCACCACGACGCTCGCCTACCGGGGCATGAACGCCCTCGGCGCCCACGTGACCGGCACCGCCGAGCTCGTCCTCCCCGTCTGATTCCGTTCTCGGTCCCCAAGCGGACCGCGTTCGGCACCGTTTGGGGACCGAGAACGAGAACCCGGTCTAGGCCGCCGGCCAGCCGCCGTACGGCACGGTGAGGATCTCGTAGAAGTGGCCCTCGGGGCCGACCCAGTAGACGCCGCGCCCGCCGTCGTTGTGGTTGATCTCGCCCTCCCGCGCCAGCGACGGGCCGGGG
>JAODBP010000339.1 GCA_025464025.1 Actinomycetes bacterium
CGAGCGTCTTGAGCAGGGCGTTGGCCGCCGCCGCCGAGAGCATGTGCACCTCGTCGACGATGTACACCTTGGCCCGCCCGCCGGAGCCGAGCGAGACCCGGGCGACGAGGTCGCGCATGGCGTCGACCCCGTTGTTCGACGCGGCGTCGAGCTCGACGACGTCCATCGAGCGGCCGGCCTCGACGGAGATGCACGACTCGCAGGTGCAGTCGGGCTCGCCGTCGACCGGTGACTCGCAGTTCAGCGCCTTGGCCAGGATCCGCGCCGACGACGTCTTGCCCGTGCCCCGGGGGCCGCTGAAGAGGTAGGCGTGCGAGACGGTGCCGTCGCGCACGGCGTTGCGCAGGGCGAGCATCACGTGCTCCTGGCCCCGCACCTCCTCGAAGCGCCGGGGCCGGTACCGCCGATAGAGGGACTGGAAGGCCACGGGTCCCGACTCTACGGCGAGTGGGTGACACGGCGGCCAGGCGGTCTCCGGGTGCACAACCCGCTTGGCACAGGGGGAGAGCCGCGCTGCTTGCAGCTCTCATCCAAGCGGGTAGGTGACACGGCGGCCAGGCGGTCTGCGGCACACAACCCGCTTGGCTGAGAGCTGCTGGCTTCCGCCCCTGACTCGGTTCACCAGGAGTCGTTGCACAGGGCCCGACCGCCGTGTCGGCCTCCACTGTACGCCCCTTGTACCCTGTCCCGTTCCTGGAGAGGTGCGAGAGCGGCCGAATCGGCAGCACTGGAAATGCTGTGTGGGGCAACCCACCGTGGGTTCAAATCCCACCCTCTCCGCCAGGACGGTCCCGCGCCGCACCGGGGCCACCCGCACGCAGGGCCGCCCCCCGGGGCGGTCCTCGTCGCGCCTAGAAGCCGACCAGCGTCGTCGAGGTGGTCGACGTCGACGTCGTGGGCGCCGTCGCCGTGGGCGGCGGCAGCTCCTGGGACAGGTCACCGCCGTCGTCGGGCGCCGCCGGTCGGCGACGGTTGCCGACGTCGAACCCCTTGCGGGCCGCGCGCTTGGCGTCGTCGACGACCTCGGTGATCGGTGCCGGCTGGTTGAACGGGACGACCGGGGCGCCGTCGAGGGCCCGCTTCATGTAGGCCTGCCAGGTGCGAGCGGGCCAGGTGCCACCGGTGACGGCCCGCACGCCCTTCACGTTCCCCAGGGTGTGGTTGCCGTCGTTGTGGCCCATCCACACCGCGGTCGAGAGCTGGGGGGTGTAGCCGACGAACCAGGCGTTCCAGTTGTCCTGGGTCGTGCCGGTCTTGCCGGCGGCCGGCCGGCCGATGCCCTTGCCGCCCGCCGTGCCCCCCGGGCCGAGCGGGCCCTGGAGCACCTCGTTCATCGTGTCGGCCAGCTCCTCGCGCATGACCCGGGTGGTCTTCGGCTTCGAGTTGTCCTCGACGGCGTGGCCGTCGTTGTCGTTGATCCGCACGATCGGGGTCGGGTTCGCCCGCAGGCCGCGGTTGGCCCACACGCCGTAGGAGGACGCCATGTCGAGCGGGCTGGCGTCCACGGCGCCGAGGGCGACGGACAGGCCGTGGGTCCCGTCCTGGTACACCGACCGGGCGTCGCCGAGCCGGCGAGCGAGGTCCATCGTCTTCTCGACCCCGACGTCCTGGAGGAGCTGCACGTACACCGTGTTGACCGACTTCGTGGTCGCCTGGCGGAGGTTGAGCGTGCCGTAGCTCTCGTTCCCGAAGTTGTGGAACTCCTTGTCCCCGATCTGCAGGTTGTTGCGGCCCGAGTACGTCTTGTCGGGCGACACCCCCTGCTCGAGCGCCTCGGCCAGCACGAACGGCTTGAACGTCGACCCGGGCTGGAACCCGGCGAGCGCGAGGTTGACCTGGGCCTTCTTGTCCTGGGCGTAGAAGTCGCGCCCGCCGACCATGGCCTTCACGAACCCGGAGCCGGGCTCGACCGACACCAGCGCCATCTCGATGGGGCGGGACGTCCCGGCCAACGTCCGGGCGATCTCCTCCTCGGCCGCCTGCTGCATGGCCGGGTCGATCGTCGTGTAGATCTGCAGGCCCTTGTTGTAGAGGGCGTCCTCGCCGTAGCGGGCTTCGATGTAGCTGCGGACGTAGTCGACGAAGAACGGGTACGTCCAGCGCTGCCGGTCCCGCGGGAACACGTTGGTGATCGGCGTGCCGGGCGCCACCGGGACGCCGTAGTAGACCCGGAACGGCAGGGCAGCCTGGTACTCGGCCTCCGTGATGAACTTCGCCTCGAGCATGTTCTTCAGGATGATCTGGCGCTTGTTCTCGGCCCCGTCGGGGTTCCCCCGGGGCTCGTAGTAGCTGGGCGCCGGGATGAGGCCGGCGAGCGTGGCCGCCTCGGAGAGCGTGAGGTCGTTGACCCGCTTGTGGAAGTAGGTCTGGGCCGCGGCGCCCACGCCGTAGGCCCCCTCGCCCAGGTACACCTGGTCGAGGTACTTGAAGAGGATCTCGTCCTTCGAGTAGGTCCGGTCGAGCTGGCTGGCCAGCACGGCCTCGCGGACCTTGCGGGAGATCGACCGCTCCGAACCCACGTAGGTGTTCTTCACGTACTGCTGGGTGATCGTGGAGCCGCCCTGGACCGTCCCGCCGTGGCGGAGGTCGGTCCACAGCGCCCGCACCGTGCCCCGGAGGTCGACCCCGCCGTGCTCGTAGTAGCGGCGGTCCTCGCCGGCGAGGACCGCCAGCTTCAGCACCTTCGGGATGTCCGACTGCTGCACCGGCTGGGTGATCTCGAACTTGCGGAACTGCGCGATCTCCGTGCCGTTGGCATCGAAGACGCGGCTCACCTTGGAGTCGATGCTCGCCCGAGCGTCGGGCAGCGACGCCGGCAGGGGCAGGAAGAGGAACGACGCGAGGACCGTCCCCGTCGTGGCCACGGGGACCACGACGGCGGTGACGACGAGGAGCGTGAGCGCCTTGAGCAGCCGCCTGACGCCCATGGACGGGAGTCTAGGAGGAGGCCCGGGCGGACCGGCCTCGGTCAGTCGAGCAGCGGGCGGCGCTCGACCTCGTTGAGCCCGCCCCAGATGCCGTGAGGCTCACGGATCGAGACGGCGTACTCGAGGCACGGCTCCCGCACGGCGCATTGGCCGCAGATGTCCTTGGCCCGCGTCTCACGCTCGAGCTTCTCGTCCTTGCGCTCGAAGTGCGACGGCGGAAAGAAGACGACTGCCTGCGGACCCCGGCACGCAGCCCGGGCCTGCCACAACAGCTCGTCGTTGCGAAGTGCCACGTCGAACCACCCCCTTGAGGTTCGACCATAACCACGGATGTCACCGTCCACAAGGGTGGTGATTCGCGCAGTTCCTACCCTCTGCGACCGCGACCCCGCGAGGGCTCGTCCACCTCGTCGGGCGCGACCTCGAGGCTCGCCCCGTCGATCCCGACCACCCGCACCGCATCACCGGGCGCCAGCGGGGTCGCCCGGTTGGTCCGGGCCGGCCACAGGGCGTCGCGGATCCGCACCGTGCCGGACGGGTCGAGGGCCACGACGGCGACCCCGATCTCGCCGATCATCGACTCGCGACCGATGGTCGGGGTCGAGAACCGGCTCCGGACCGTGGCTGGCAGGCCGGCCAGCATCAGCAGCACCACGCCGATGACGCCGCCGACCAGCGGCAACCAGCCCAGCGAGACGGGGTCGTCGTAGAGGAGCAGCGAGCCGACCACGAACGAGACCACGCCGATGCCGGTCCAGACCCGGGGAACGCCGGTCTGGACGTCGACGGCGAAGCCGAAGAACCCGAGCACGACCAGCGCCAGGCCGACCGGCGACGTGGGCAGCACGACCAGGCCATAGGCGCTGAGCACGAGGCACACGGCGCCGACGCCGCCGGCGATGCCGATGCCGCCGGTGAACAGCTCGAAGAGCAGCAGCGACAGCCCGGCGACCAGCAGCAGGTAGGCCACCGGCGGGCTGGCCACGGTGTGCATCATCCGGGGCCCGAGGTCGAGCTTGGCCAGGCGGCCCTGCACGTCGAGGGTGGCCGTCGGCGGCCCGTTCCGCTGGTCCACGAAGGTCGCGGTCTCCAACGTGCGGCCCTCGACCTGCTTGCCGTCCAGGGAGGCGATGAACGTGCCGAGCACGGCGGCCTGGCGGCGGTTCAGGAGGACCTGCCCGTCAGCGGGCACGGGGGCGTCGACCGAGGCGTTGGGGGCGAGGCCGACGATCGGGGCGGCCGTGACCAGGCGGGCGGCGTCGCCCTTGGCCTTGGCCCCGCTGCCACCGACCCAGACCGCGATCGGCACCGTCGCCCGCTGGATGCGGCGGACGAGGGCATCGAGGTCGGTCACCGCGCCGGGGCTGTCGAGCTGGATGACCAGGGCCTCGGCCCTCCCCCGCTCGCTGTCGCGGATCGACGTGGTCAGGAAGTCGGCGACGACCGGGTCGATCCAGCCCGAGACCTGGACCACATCGACGTGGCGCACGGGCGCGTCGGACTGGGCCTGCGCCGGTGAGGCGCAGAGCAGCACGCCGAGGAACCCGAGCCCGACGAGGACCATGGGTAACCTGCGACGGCGGACCCTCCGGAGAGGAAGTTGTGGACCCGGCCGAGTTCCTGCGTGCATCGCGAGTGGTCATCGTTGCCGGGAAGGGCGGGGTCGGCAAAACCACCGTCACCGCGGCCCTGGCGCGACGCGCCGCCCAGGCCGGCCTGACGGCCCTCGTCGTCGAGCTCGAGGGCCGCTCCGGGCTGCCCGAGCTGTTCGGCCGACCGGCCCTCACCTACGAGCCGTCGGTGCTGGTCCCCGCGGCGGCCGGCGGCGGCGAGGTGCGGGGTCGGACGCTCACGCCCGACGACGCCCTGCACGAGTACCTCGAGGACCACGGTCTCCGCCGGGTGTCGAAGCGGCTGATCGCGTCGGGGGCGATGGACGTGGTCGCGACCGCCGCCCCCGGCATCCGCGACATCCTCGTCCTCGGCAAGGTGAAGCAGCTCGAGCGGGCCGAGGTGGCCGACGTGCTGCTCATCGACGCCCCGGCCGCCGGCCACGCCATCACGTTCCTCCTCTCGGCCCGGGGGCTGCTCGACGCCGTGCGGGTCGGCCCGGTGCACACCCAGGCAGCCGACGTGCTCGAGCTGCTCACCGACCCGGCGCGCTGCACCGTCGTGCTGGTGACGCTCCCCGAGGAGACGCCCGTCAACGAGCTGGTGGAGACGGCCTTCGCCCTGGAGGACCGGGTCGGCGTCAGCCTCGGCCCGGTGGTCGTGAACGGCCTCTACCGGCCGATCGAGGGCCTCGACATCGACCCCGGCGACGAGCCCGACGCCGACGCCCTCCGGGCCGCGGCCGCGTTCCGGCGGGCCCGCACCGAGCAGCAGGAGGAGCAGGTCGCCCGCCTGGCCGATCGGCTGCCCCTCCCCCAGTGGCACCTGCCGTTCCTCTTCGAGGCCGATCTCGGGCCCGCCCACGTCGACGAGCTGGCCGAAGCACTCGGATGACGTCGCTCGTCGAGCTGGTCGAGGATCGCCGCATCGTCATCTGCACCGGCACCGGCGGCGTGGGCAAGACCACGACGGCCGCGGTGCTGGCCCTGGAGGCGGCCCGCCGGGGCCGGCGGGCCGTGGTGGTCACCATCGACCCGGCCAAGCGGCTGGCCGACACGCTCGGGCTGGGCGAGCTGAGCAACACGCCTTCGCTGATCGAGGGCGACTGGCCGGGCGAGCTGTGGGCGATGATGCTCGACACCAAGACGACCTTCGACGAGCTCATCGCCACCTACGCCGCCGACGGGGCCCAGGCCGAGCGCATCCTCGGCAACCGCTTCTACCGGAACATCTCCGGCGCCCTCTCCGGCACCCAGGAGTACATGGCCGGCGAGAAGCTCCACGAGCTGCACGAGAGCGGGCGCTTCGACCTGGTCGTCGTCGACACGCCGCCGACCCGCCACGCCCTCGACTTCCTCGACGCCCCGGCCCGGCTCACCCGCTTCCTCGACCACAAGCTCTACCGGGCGCTGATGACCCCGACGAAGGCCTACCTGAAGGCCGTGAACGTGGCCGCCACGGCCGTGGCGAAGGCCATCGGCAAGGTGGTCGGCGGCGAGGCCCTGGAGGACGGGCTCAGCTTCTTCGCCGCCTTCGAGGGCATGGAGCAGGGGTTCCGCGACCGGGCGGCCCGGGTCCAGGCCCTGCTCACCGACCCGGCCACCGCCTACGTGCTGGTGGCGTCGCCCCGGGCCGACACGGTGGCCGAGGCCACCTACTTCGCCGAGCGGCTGGCGCAGTCGGCCCTGCCGGTGGCCGCGCTGGTGGTCAACCGGGTGCACCCCCGCTTCGGCAAGGGGCTGGGGCCGGCGGCGAGGAAGCGGGCCACGGCCGCCGTCGGGACCCCGCTGGAGGGGCTCGCCCGGAACCTGGCCCAGTTCCGCACCATGGCCGACGGCGAGGAGCGCCACCTGGTCGACCTGGCCGAGCGGGTGCAGCCGGCCCCGGTGGCCCGGGTGCCGTTCCTGCCCCACGACGTGCACGACCTCGACACGCTGGCCGAGATCGCCAGCTACCTCTTCTAGCTGGCTTCTGCGAGCGCCTTGGCCGCGTCCTGCTCGCTCTCGGACACCGAGGCGACGCGGTCGAAGCCGGTGGTGTGGAGCAGGCGGGCCACGGCCGGACGGGCGCCGTAGACGGCGACGTCGCCACCCGACTCCCGGGCTCGGCGGACGCCCCCGATGAGGGCGCCGAGGCCGGCGGAGTCGAGGAACGGCACTCCGGAGAGGTCGATCAGCAGGCGGCCACCACCACCGAGGTCGGTGAGGGACTCGCGGAACTGGCCGACGGTGAAGGCGTCGAGCTCACCGACCGGACGGCAGATGGTGAACTCACCGGCCTGGTCGACGTTGATCTCCAGCAACACAGCCTCCTGGGGGGACGACGAAGGTCGGCCTGCGCAACAGGCTCGGCGACCGTACCCGAGGACGTTCAGGGCTACCCCCGCGGGTACGGTGTCGCCCCGTGGCCGACATCCTCCTCGCGACCGACGCCGACTGGGTCGTCGCCGAGCTCCGCGCCGCCGTCGAGGGACCCGACACCACCGTGCGCGCCGTCCGCCGGGGTGAGGCCGTCCCGGCCGCGCTCCGTGAGCACGCACCCGACCTGGTGGTCCTCGACCTCCAGATCGGCAACATGGGCGGGATGGCCACGTGCGTGCACCTGCACCTCGAGGCCGAGGCCGGCCGGCTGCCCGCCGCCCCGATCCTGATGCTGCTCGACCGCCGGCCCGACGTGTTCCTCGCCCGGCGCTCCGGTGCCGACGGGTTCATCCTCAAGCCGCTCGACGCCATCCGGCTGCGCAAGGCCGTGACGGCCCTGCTCGCCGGCGGCACCTACGAGGACCCGACGGGCGCCCCGATCGAAGTTCCTGGCACGGCGGCGGTCGGGTAACCTCGCTCCTCCGTAAGGAACGGGCTGTGGCTCAGCTTGGTAGAGCGCTGCGTTCGGGACGCAGAGGTCGTGGGTTCAAATCCCGCCAGCCCGACCATCTCGATGCAGGTCAGAGGCCCAGTCCCAGCTGCTCGGGACCGGGCCTCTTCCATTTTTCCCGCGAATTTCCCGCGCGCGTACGTTCGGCCCGCGCTGCGGACGGCATGAAGCGGTCACCCATCCGGTCGGCCGCCTGCCGATCGGCCTCGGTCGTGGCCTGGGCGTAGATCGCCAACGTGAGCCGCGGGTCAGAGTGCCCGAGCCGCTCCTGTGCCGTCCTGATGTCGACGCCCTCGGCGACGAGACCGGTGGCGTTTGCTCGCCGGAGGTCGTGGAACCCGAGCTCGGGCCGGCCGATCGCCTTGCACGCCGGCAGCCAGACGCGCTGCCGCCAGTTCGAGTACACGAGGTGCCCGCCGTCGGGCGCAGCGAAGACGAAGGCGGCAGGCTCGGTGACGCGTTCGACGCGCAGGTGCTCGGCGAGAAGATCAGTCAGAAGCGGCGGCATGGCCATGGTCCGCCGGCCGGCTCGCGACTTCGGCGGGCCGACGACCGAGATCCCCTTCGGCCCGCGCGTCACCTGTTCGGCGATCGTCACCCGCCCGACCTCGAGGTCGAGACGGCGGACCCGAAGCCCGGCGACTTCGCCCCAGCGGAGTCCGAGCACCACGCCGAGGTACGCCATCCCTCCGTACCGACCCATCCCACCTGCGAGTGCAGCGACCTCGTCCGCCGTCGGGAGCTCACGCTCCAGTGGCTGCGCCTCGGGCAGCCGGATGCCACGACACGGTGAGCGACCGATCAGGTCCCGGCTCACTGCGTAGTTCATGACGGCGCGGAGGACGCCGTAACGCCGGGCGACGGTCCTCGGCTCCGCCGACTTCGACCAGGCGACCACCAACGTCTCCACGTCGCCGGGTGAGATGCCACCGATGGGCCGGCTCCCGAGCACCGGGACGATGTGCAGCCGCAGCTCGACCTCGTCGCGTGCCAGCGTCGCTGGCCGCTTGCCGGGATTCGACCGAAGCCACGCGGTCGCGACCTCCTTCAACGGCCGCGCCGACTCCGTCGGGTCCACCCAGCCGCCCCGCGCGATCGTCGTCCGCTGCTCCGCCTCGAACGCCCGCGCTTGCCTCATGGACCGGAACGAGCGGGACCGCTCCTTGCCATCGGTTCCGCGGAACCGCACCTCGTAGGTGGTCCCCCGTGTGCCGTCGCGCCTGCTGATCGCCATGGAGCCTCCGAGCAGAGGTCAGCTCTCAGGCGAGGCGGCAGCCGTGCCTCGCAAGCGGCGGACGTACTCGTCGAGCGCCGCCACCGGAACCCGGCAGCACCGCCCGATGTGCACCGTCTCGATCTCGCCCCGGGCGATCAGCTCGTAGACCGTGCTCCGTCCAATGCCCAGGATGTCAGCGGCCTGTGACACCCGGACCAGCAGGGCCGCAGTTCGCTCTCACGCTCCATGCCTCTCTAAGCGCGTTCAGAGGCCGAAACGACACGGCACTTCACGCGTCCACCGAATCCCGGCCGAGACCGATCAAATGTTCGATCCCAGAAGTACGATGCGCCTAGCGCAGCCAGCGAGAGTTTTCTGGATTTCTTCGCGAGTTTTCTGGGCCGGCTCAACATAGGACGGGACCGAGGGCCGCCAGGCCGTCGATCCCTTCCGGAAGCCTCCACATGACCACTTCCCATTCCGGACCTACCGAGAGCCGGGACCTACAACCACACCACCGGTTGATGCTTCGCGAGGCCGACGCGGCGTCTCGACGGCTAGCGCAGCGCCAGGCAGATCTCGAGTTGGTCACAAGGGCTGCTCTCGCACAGTTTCGCGGGGAGGAGTGGGAAGCGATCGTCGGGGAGCTTGCGTCCTACGGGTGGGGTGTGGCCTTTTCGTGGCTACTCAAAGGGCAGATGCAGGCGAAGTGCGCACAAGCCAATCGTCCTTGTCCGCACCTGCATGAACTCACTCGCAGGCCCGAATGGGCCGAGAGCTTGGCCTCAGACCTCATGATCGAATCGATCATCCGCTTCCGCGACGAGGTCCTTGTGTCAGGGAGGTGGGACCCGACGAAGGGCGCTTCCTTGAAAACCTTCTTCGTTGGTCAGATGCTCCTGCGGTTCGCCAACGTCTACCGCCTCTGGCGACGCAGCGAACTCCTGCCGGCCCTGGACCATCAGGAACTGGACACCAAGGGCTACACCTCCAGCGCTTCCACGGAGGCCACCGCTGTTACGCGAGCGTCAATCACTGCCGAACTCGAAGGACTCGACGAGATCGCTCGCCGCGTAGTCGAGCTCCGTGCAGCCGATCGACCACGCGCAGAGATCGCTCGAGACCTCGGGATCACGATCGCGACGATTGACTCCATCCTCTACAAGGTCAGGAAGGCCCACGTTGCCTAAGCACCCAATCCGCCAGGTCATCGAGTGGTCGTCGTTCGGGACGCGTGACGCCATCGCGGCGCGCCGCCGCACACCCCCTGAGGTGCGCGATCGGATCGTGCACCACGTTCAGATTCCTCGCGAGTTTTCGGGCGACCAGCGACATACAGCCCCCACAACCCGGCAGACATGGACGCCGGTTGCGACAGGAGGCCAAGTGGCCGATCGCCGAGCAGGACCCAACCAGGGGCCGTACGTCCCCTCGCCAGGGGGCGGCACCCAGCCCCGCGACCGCAACAACGACGGCAGCTGGCGCAAGAAGCGCAGCGACGCTGGCAAGCCTCGGAAGAAGTGATGGCCACCACACGGACTACGCGCCGTACGAAGACCGTGAGGGTGCGCCGACCGGGCGGGGGGACCACCCCCGTTCGGGTCACCGTCGAAACGAAGATCACTCGTCGGTGACGAACGGCGAGTACCGGGAAGGGGCCCCAACCGGGGCCCCTTGTCGCGTCTCGGATCCTCGGCTCCTGGCGCCGACAGACGACCCATTGATCCCACAGGGATTGCACTCTCCGAGTGACACGTCGGCGGACGTGGGTGGACATGCAAGACCAGCGCTCGTGTGGGCGCGCCCGCACTCGAAGAGTGCAATCCCGAACTCAAAGCACTTCCGCTCTGTCCTACCGGAAGAGGGTCTGAGGAAGTCTCGGCAGGACGCCCATGTCCGTGCTTACCGTCTACACATGACCGCCCGACCCAGCCGGCCCACCACCGGCCCATTCCCAGCCGGCGTGGAGGTCCTCGTCCTTCCAGGATTCCCGGACCGCGAAGTGGAATTGGGCGAACCTGGCGGCGCCTACCCGTCCACGACGTTGGACGTTGTGAAGCGCCTTCGAGCGCTCGGACTAACGGTCGACTTTTTGGAGGCTCGCAGCGAACGCCGAGAGGTGACGCTGAAGGCCCATGAGCTTTGGATCCCGGTCCTTCAGGTTGCCCAGCAGGTCCTCATCGCGCTGGGCGCGTGGGAGCTGACAAATGCCCTGTCGCTTCGATCGACAAGCCGGCAGAAGGATGACGCGCAATCACCCGACAGTGATCCGCCGATACTCCATGTGCGACTTGGGGTCGTCAGGGAGGAACGCCGAGAGACGCGTTGGATCGAGGTGGATGGCCCACCGGCCGAGGTCGCTCGCGCGCTGCAAGAACTAAAGGACGAACTGGGTGACTGACGAGGCCGACCGTCTTAGGACAGGTCGCCGCATGATGAACCAGAGCCGCTACCTAGTCACCGTCGAGGGACCAACGTCCGAAGCAGAGACGAAAGCCCGCGAGGGGCTGAGGGTCCTCCGCTCCGCCATGAATTGGGCGGAGGGCACGGACGGCTTCGAGACCGCTCATTCCGCACTGGACGAGGCCGGTCGCTACACCCGGGAGACATTCGGCTGTTGGCTCTCCCTGGACGAGCAGGGCTATGCCGTCACGTGCCCCGTGAGCCTCGCTCACAATCGGGTGGGGTTGAGCATCGGCGGGATCGTCCGGGAGGCCCGATGCAGCATCTGCCAACTGGATCCCTACGACTGCGATCACATCACCGGTGAGTACTACGACGGCATCCTCTGTGTCCGAGAGATCCTTCAGATAGATCTCCTTGAGGTGTCGTTCGTGACACGACCAGCTCAACCGGATGCCCGCATCGAGCGACTGTCGGTGTCCGTTCGAGAACTCCAGCAACGGTTGGGCACCAAGTGGAAGCCGGGCATGCCGGTCTCGTGTGATCGTTGCCTGACAAGTTGCACGGGGCTTGAGTACCCAGAGCTCAGTCACTAGGGGCGGAGGATCATTGCCATCAGGCCGGAAGGTTCACCCGCTCGGGCGCCTGACGCTGTCTCCCGGCGACATTTATCGAAGCACGTTCGCGTCTGAGGTGGAGCGTGAGTTCGGGCACGACGGAGGCTGGTTGCTGCTTTCGATCGAGCATTCGACCTGGCGAGCGCACCGCGACCTTGCGGTGGCCCTGGTGAAAGGGGCAGACCATGCCCTGGGACATGTCGCCACGCATTTGGCCGCCCTCGTAGACCTTCAGGTGCAGGCAGCGCTTTTCAGCGTCGTCGAGCAATTCGCTCGGCTCGTAAGCGGGATTCGCTCTCACCGGCCGGGTTCCTCGGCCCTCTTCGACGCCTACACCGAACGGCTCGGCGGTGGTGGCATCGTCAGCTTGGTTCATGGGATGGCCGATCTGACCGTCGATGAACTACGTGGGTTGCTCCGAACACCGGGCGAGGTCGAGCAGGTCAGGGACTGGCTAGCTGAGCGTGACTCCACGCTGTCGACCGACGACGCCATCGCGATTGCCTCCGAAGGTCTGGCGTCCCTCGAGGGCGTGCTCTCCGACATTGTCGCCAATGCCGCAGAAGTGGCCGCGCTTCTAGAGCGACCAGAAATGGTGGGGCTACGGGAGGTCGTGGCCTCTGGCCACAGCCTTCGTAACGTCGACAACGCATTCCGACACGGCACCACCCTGTTGTGGCCGGACTGCCAGCCTTCAGAGCGATCGTTCGACGCCATCGGCGACGAGGCTCCGGCCCCGATCGCTGATAGCAGCGTCCACATCTTCGTGTCTCAGAACGAGCCGAGGTACGCCACCGTGCTCTCTGATGCAGAACGTACGAAAAATCACCTCAGGATCTTGAACGTCGTGTCGATTCGGCTGCGTCAGCTGGCCCGAGCGCTCCTATGGTCCGTGGCCGCCGACGAGAGCGAGAGTCTGATCTTCCTCGGGCACGTCGACTTCGATGACCCCGACGACCTCTGAGCACCGCTAGGTCGCTGCGGGACGTGGACGTTTTTCCCGCGTTTTTCCCGCGCGACCTCTCGTCCAGGGTCATCCGGGCTCGACCGCGCAACCCTCTGACCAGCACTTTCGTCCGCGAACGTCCACCGGAATCCGGCGGATTCGCCTTCGGGACGCAGAGGTCGTGGGTTCAAATCCCGCCAGCCCGACCATCACATCGCAGGTCAGAGGCCCAGTCCCCGTTCGGGACCGGGCCTCTTCCGATTTTCCCGCGACCTTCCGGCGCGTTCGGCTCGGACCCGCGCCGCGGGCGGCATGACGCGGTCGCCGAGTCGCCGGTGACACCCGGACCAGGAATGGTCGGATCGGGCCATGGTCCGCCACGGCGTCCCCTCGTACCGTCCGTCTGCACCAGCCTCATCGTGCTGCTCGATCGAGCGGGATAGGTCCGGCCGGCCGCACCTGAAGCGATCCATCGAATTCAGCACCGACCGGGAGCAGCTCCGTGAAGAAGTACGTCGCCGTCGCCCTCGCCTGCGTCCTATCGGTCGCGGCGTTCTCAGACGCGCACGCCGCACCGGCAGCGCCACGGCAGCTCAACGGCATCTACGTCGAGCCTCGCGCTGACCTGTCCCCGGGTGCGGTGGATCCGAAGGTCACCCAAGCCAACCTCGACGTCACCATCTGCAAGGCGGGCTACTCGGCAAGCGTCCGGCCCCCGACGTCCTACACCGGTCCGCTCGAGGTCAAGCAGATCGCCGCGTACGGCTACAAGAACCGCACGCCGTCGGACTTCGAGCTCGATCACCTCATCTCCCTCGAGCTGGGCGGCAGCCCCCGAGACCCCAAGAACCTCTGGCCGGAGCCGTGGGAGAAGCAAGGCGCGAAGCTCGTTCCGACGGGATTCGGCGCCGAGTCGAAGGACAAGCTCGAGGACTACCTCCACCGAGCCGTGTGCGCCAAGCGGATCAAGCTCGTCGACGCACAACGCATGGAAGCCGTGGGGTGGATCGCCGCCGCCAACTCCTTCGGCCTTGCTGTCGGCGACCAGACCCCCAAGCCCACGACGACGACGACGAGCGTCAAGCCGAAGCCCACCACCACGACGACGACAGTTCCAGCAACGACGACGACCTCGACGGCGCCGACCACGACAACCACTCGCCCGCCGTCCACGACGACCACGACATCCCCCGCAGTCACGGATCAGGTCGTCACCCCCGGCGCGTTCTGCGCTCCGGCTGGAGCGACCGGGCACACCTCCGCCGGCACACCAATGGTCTGCAAGTCCACCGCGACCGACAGCCGGAACCGGTGGCGAGCCGCGTAGA
>JAODBP010000072.1 GCA_025464025.1 Actinomycetes bacterium
CCCGTAGTGCATGGAGTTCGCCTCGGCAGGGCTTCGGATGCCTGCTGTCTGCGGCGAGCAGATCTCGGTTGTGGCGACGAGGGTACTAGGCGGGCGACCCGTCGGCCAGCTCGGGCTTGAGCCGCCCGGGATCGACCTTGATGCCGGGGCCCATGGTCGTGGCCACGCTGATCCGCTTCATGTAGCGACCCTTCGACGCCGCCGGCTTGACCCGGTTCAGCTCGTCGACGATGGCCCGGAAGTTCCTGGTCAGGTCCTCGACGGGGAAGCTGGCCTTGCCGAGCGGCACGTGCACGACGGCACCCTGGCGCTCGGTCCGGTCCTCGACGCGGCCGCCCTTGAACTCGGTGACGGCCTTGCCGACGTCGGTGGTGACGGTGCCCGTCTTCGGGTTGGGCATGAGCCCACGCGGGCCGAGGGCACGACCGAGTCGGGCGACCTGGGCCATGAGGTCCGGTGTGGCGATGGCCACGTCGAAGTCCATCATCCCGCCCTCGATCTGGGCCACGAGGTCCTCGGCGCCCACGTAGTCGGCGCCGGCGGCCCGGGCCTCGGCCGCGGCATCGCCCTGGGCGAACACGGCCACGCGGGCCGTCTTGCCGGTGCCGGCCGGCAGCGACACGGTGCCGCGCACCTGCTGGTCGGGCTTGCGGGGGTCGACGCCCAGCTGGATGGCGACCTCGACGGTCTCGTCGAAGGCGGCCAGCGAGCCCTGGTTCTTCACCAGGTCGATCGCCTCGGACATCGAATGGAGCGCTTCCTTGTCGAAGCGACGCGAGGCGTCCTTGTACTTCTTTCCGTGCGCCATGTCGGCTCCCTCATCTTTCTGTAGGTGCCTGGGGGTGAGGTGGCCCGGCCAGGACTTGACGGATTGGGTGCTACTGGACCTTGACGCCCATGGAGCGGGCGGTGCCGGCGACCTGCAGCTTCGCAGCCTCGAGGTCGTTGGCGTTGAGATCGGGGAGCTTGGTCTTCGCGATCTCCTCGACCTGGGCCTTGGTGATGGTGCCGGCCTGCTCCTTGCCGGGGTTCTGCGCGCCCTTCTCGAGGTTGAGCGCAGCCTTGATCAGCACCGCCGTCGGCGGGGTCTTCGTGACGAACGTGAACGAGCGGTCCTCGAAGATGGTGATCTCGACGGGGACGATCGTCCCCCGCTGCGCCTCGGTGGCGGCGTTGTAGGCCTTGCAGAAGTCCATGATGGCCACGCCGTGCGGGCCGAGGGCGGTGCCCACCGGCGGCGCGGGCGTTGCCGCACCGGCGGGGATCTGGATCTTCACGATTGCGGCGACGCGCTTCTTTGCCATGACGGTTCCTGTTTCCTCTACGTGGACTTAGAGCTTCGCGACTTCGGCGAACTCGAGCTCGACCGGGGTCTCCCGGCCGAAGATGTTGACGAGGACCTTGACCTTGAGCTGGTCCTCGTTGATCTCGGCGATCTGGCCGTTGAAGTCGGCGAAGGGGCCGGTCTTGACCCGGACGCTCTCGCCCACCTCGTAGTCGAGCTTGGGCCGCTGGCGCTTGCTCTGGGCGGCCTGGCCCTCGACCGAGTCGTCCTCCTCCGGCAGCGTCAGCGCCGACTCGACGTCGGAGCGCGACAGCGGCACGGGCTTCCCGCCGGTGCCGACGAAGCCGGTCACGCCGGGGGTGTTGCGGATGACGTCCCAGCTGTGGTCGTCGAGGAAGCACCGGATGTAGAGGTACCCGGGGTAGACCTTCTTCTGGACGACGACCTTCTTGCCGTTCTTGAACTCGATGACGTCTTCCATCGGGATCAAGACCTCGAAGATCGAGTCCTCCATGTTCATCGAGTTGATCCGGCTCTCGATGTTGGACTTGACCTTCTTCTCGTAGCCCGACTGCGTGTGGACCACGTACCACGAGCCCGGGCGGTCGTAGGGGCTCTGGCGCTTGGGCCGCGGGGCCGGCGCCTCCTCGATGAGGTCCTCGGCGTCGACGACCTCGTCGAGCACCGCCTCCTCGGCGGCCTCGGCGGCCGGCGCCTCGGGGGCGTCGCCGTTGCCGAAGATGCCTGCGAGGGCATCGTCGTCGGGCGCGTCGTCGTTGTCGGGGGTGATGGAGTCGCTCACGGAGACCTACTGGTCGAAGAGGAAGAAGACGGCCTTGGCGAACACGTAGTCGAGGCCGAACACGAACGCGGTCAGCACGACCAGGGCGAAGAACACCACGCCGGAGAGGCGGATGGTCTCCTCACGGGAGGGCCAGGCGACCTTGCGCAGCTCGCCCCGGACCTCGCGGGCGAACTGGGTGGGGCTGGTGCGCTCCCGCTGCTGCCGCTGGGTCGCCGACCGGCGACGGTCCTCCTGACTCGGCGCACGCTGCTCACCGTCGGGGCCCAACTGGCCCTGACGCTGCAGCATCCGCTTGGTCTCTCGGTTCATCGACATGTAAGGGATCCCAGGGGAGAAACGGGTGGAGCAGGGCAGGAGGGAATCGAACCCCCAACCTTCGGTTTTGGAGACCGGTGCTCTGCCAATTGAGCTACTGCCCTCCGACACGCGGTGGAGCCGGACCACGATACACGCGGGTCCGCCCTTCGCCCCAGCGGCGGTGCTAGAGGAGCGTGCGGTGCGCTCGGAGGTGGACGGCGCGACGACCCGGGCGGACCGCCAGGAACGTCGTCGCGACGCCGGCC
>JAODBP010000073.1 GCA_025464025.1 Actinomycetes bacterium
CAAGGTCATCGCCCTCGGCGGCACCCGGTCGGTCGACGACGCCTCGGTCACCCAGGCGATCGCCGCGGCCAAGAGCACCGCGAACGACTAGGGCCCGGACGACGACGCCAGCTCGTCCAGCGTGATCCCGCGCTGGACGAGCTCGGCGGCGATCCGAGCACCGACGTAGCGGAGGTGCCAGGGCTCGTAGCCGTAGCCCGTCACCGCCTCCTTGCCCGCCGGGTAGCGGACGACGAAGCCCCATGCCGGGGCGTGGTGGACCAACCAGCGCGCCGCGGGGGTCGTCCCGAAGCAGGCCTCGGCCGGGCACCGGCCGTCGGCCCCGGTGACGTCCATGGCCAACCCGGTCTGGTGCTCGCTGTGGCCGGGACGGGCGTTCGTCCGGTCGGCCGAGGCCCGGCCGTGGTGGTGGACGGCGAGGTCGTAGAGGTCGGCCTGGGTCGCCTCCGAGCGGTACCCGGAGACGGCCCGGAGCGGCACGCCGGCCGCGGCGGCGTCGGCGAAGAGTCCCTCGAGGGCGCTGGCGGCCTCGGCCCGCAGCAGGCGCTTGGGGTCGTCGCCGGCGAAGGTGAACGGCACCTCGGCGGCGACGAGGTCGGGCGGCACCCAGCCCGGCGGCAGCCCGCGGTCCCGGTCGACCAACACGGCCATCGACATCGGATCGGTGAACGAGGGCAGGGCCACCGTGGTGGTGGTGGCCGGGCGGGCTGGCACGGTCGTGGCGGCCGTCGCCTCCGGCTGGTCGTCGGCCTGGAGCCCGGCGCCGGCGGCCAGCACCCCGGCCCCGAGCACGGCGAGCACCGCCAGCCGAGCGCGCCTCGTCCCCACGTCACTCAATGCCCCGGGGGGACGTGGGCGTTCCACCACCCCCGATCCTTGCGGATCTACTGCGTCGTGAGGAGGGCGTTGCGCCAGCCGTCGATCGTGGCCGTGCGGTTGGGCGGGACGACGACGGTGGTGTCGCCCGACTCCAGGAGGGCCGGACCCGGGATCGTCACGCCAGGGGTGAGGTCGCCCCACGAGTAGACGGGCGTCGGGACGAAGCCGCCGTCGAACCAGGCGTCGCGCTGGCCGGTGGGTGAGGCCGTGGCCGCCGGGTCGAGCGGCAGGGGCGTCGGCGTGGGCTTGTCGGCCCGTCGCGTGGCCCGCACCCGCAGGTTCACGAGCTGCACCGGCGCATCCAGGTCGACGCCGTAGGCCCGCCGGTGCTCGGCGTGGAACGCCTCGGCGACGTCGGCCAGGCCACCGGGGACGACCACCGAGAGCTGGTGGGCCTGACCGCGGAACCGGGCGTCGGCCGACCGGGTGATCTCGAGGTTCCCGTCGCCCAGCTCGGCCCGGCACTCGTCCTCGAGCTCGCGGTACAGCGCGTCGACGTCGTCGGCGTCGGCATCGGTGACATCGGTGATCCGGGTCCGCACCCGCTCGATCCCGAGGTCGGACGACACCAGGCCGACGGCCGAGGCGACGCCGGCGGCCCACGGCACGACGACGGTGCCGATGCCGAACGTGTCGGCCAACCCGGCCACGTGCATCGGCCCCGCCCCACCGAACCCGACGAGCGCGAAGTCGCGCGGGTCGACGCCCCGCTGCACGGTCACGACCCGGATGGCCGCCGCCATGGTGGCGTTGATGATCTCGTGGACGGCCCGGGCCGCGCCGGGGAGGTCGATGCCCAGCGGCTTGGCCACGTCGCGCTCGAGGACGTGCTCGGCCCGCTCGCGCGACAGCCCCACGCCGCCGGCCAGGCCGGCCGGGTTGAGGTAGCCGAGGATGAGGTTGGCGTCAGTGACCGTCGGGTCGTCGCCGCCGCGCGAGTAGCAGGCCGGGCCCGGCACCGAGCCGGCCGACCGGGGGCCGACCCGCAGGGCGCCGACCTCGTCCACCCACGCGATGGAGCCACCGCCGGCACCGACCTCGGCCATGTCGACGACGGGCACCTTGATCGGGAAGCCGGTGCCGGGTCGGGTGCCGCCGAAGCTGCCCTTGCCCCCCACCTGGAAGTCGTGGACGACGGCGGGCCTGCCCTGGCGCACGATGGCCGCCTTCGCCGTCGTGCCGCCCATGTCGAACGAGATGACGTCGCCGGCCCCGATGGCCCGACCCACGGCGCCCGCCGCGGTGACGCCGGCGGCGCCGCCGGACTCGACGGTGTAGATCGGCCGCTTGGCGGCCAGCGCCGCGGGCATGACGCCGCCGCTCGACTCCATGATCTCGATCGGGCACCGCACGCCCAGCTCGGCCAGGCGCACCTCGAGCCCGGCCAGGTAGGCACCCATGACGGGGCCGACGTAGGCGCACATGACCGTGGTCATGGCCCGCTCGTACTCCCGCAGCTCGGGCCAGACCTCGGTGGAGGTGACGACGAACCGATCGCCCATCTCGGCCCGGAGCGCCTCGGCCATCAGCGCCTCGTGCGTCGGGTCGGCGTAGGAGTGCAGGAAGCACACGGCCACGGCGACCGGGTTCGACGCCGCCACCTTTGCCGCCACCTCGCGGGCGTGCTCGGGTGTGAGCGCGGTCAGCACCTCGCCCCGCGCCGTCACCCGCTCGACCACCTCGAAGGTCGCGGTGTGCTCCACCGGGGGCTTGGGGGTGGTGAACCACAGGTCGAAGCGGTCCTCCTCGACCCGGGCCTCGCGCCCGAGGCGGAGCAGGTCGCCGAACCCGTCGGTGGTGACGAAGGCGATCGGACCGCCTCGGCGCTCGAGGATCACGTTGGTGGCCAACGTGGTGCCGTGCACGACGCGCGCCACGTCGGAGGGCGCCGCGCCGGCGTCCTCCAGCCCGAGCAGCAGCCCCTCGGCCACGGCCAGGCGCGGGTCCTCGTGGGTGGTGAGCAGCTTGCGCACGATGATGCGCCCGTCCTCGGTCGCCACGACCACGTCGGTGAACGTGCCACCGACGTCGACGCCTGCGTAGACCTTGCTCACGAGGACACCTTCCCGTCGCGGACGTCGGCGCTGACGAGCGCAGGGTCGCGGTCCTCGGGGCGGCCCAGGCCGCCACCACCGCTGGTGCGCACGATGAACCGCTCACCCCGGGTGATCGGCACGTCGGCCTGGCGGACGGCGAGCTCCTCCTCTCGGCCGTCGAGCCGGCGGATGAACCACGAGCCGGGCACGCCCGACTCGCCGCCGTTCGTGCCGGGCGGCGGGATCTCCATGCGAGCGCCGCGCACCGTGATCATGGCGTCGTCGAGCAGCTCGATCTCGGTCTCCATCCCGAGCCCGCCCCGCCACTGGCCCTTCCCCCCGGAGTCGGCCAGCAGCTTCGAGTGACGCACGACGAACGGGTACTGCGCCTCCATGGGCTCGATCTGCGGGATCACCGACCGGCCCCCGAGGAAGAAGCAGCCGGTGGCGTCGGGCCCGTCGCTCCCAGCCCGGCCGCCGATGCCGCCGAACTCGTAGAACAGGCTCAGCCAGCCGGCCCCGCTCAGGGTCCACACGTGGATGAGGCCGCTGGCCGCCGTGGCCTTGTCGGGCCGAGCCTCGGACAGGGCCCGCAGCATGGCGTCGGTGGCTCCGGCGACGGTGACGATGCGGCCGCCGCACGCGGCCGGCGACATCGGGTTCACCAGCGTGCCGAGCGGGAAGTTCGGCACGAGCGGGCGGAAGCACCCCTCGTTCATGGGCAGCGTCGGGTCGACCAGGCAGCGCATGGCGAACACCACGCCCGAGAGCGTCTGCGAGTAGGAGGCGTTGATGGCGCCGCCCGACTGGGGCGACGTGCCGGTGAAGTCGGCCGTGAGCGTGCCGTCCTCGAGCGTGACGGTGACGTTGACGAAGTACTCGCGGTCGGTCAGGCCGTCCGAGTCGATCTGGTACGAGCCGGTGTACGTGCCGTCGCCCAGCTCGCGCAGGCCGGCGCGGGTGCGGGCCTCGGTGGCGTCGAGGTGCTCGTCGACGACGCGCTCGAGCTCGTCGGCGCCGTACCGCTCGATGAGCTCGTCGAGGCGGCGGGCCATGGTGTTCACCCCCGCCACGAGCGCCTGCACGTCGCCCACGACCTTCTCCGGCGCCCGGCTGTTGCGGCGCAGGATGGCGAACACCTCGGTCCGGGCCTCGCCGGCGGCGTAGAGGTGGACGGGCGGGAGGAGGAGGCCCTCGCTGAAGCAGTCCTGGGCCAGCGCGGCCAGGCCGCCCACGGCCGAGCCGCCGACGTCGGCCACGTGGATGAGCGTGCCGGCGAACCAGCGGGGCTGCCCGTCCGCGAACACCGGGCGGAACACCACGATGTCGTTGGCGTGGATGCC
Organism: Actinomycetes bacterium; assembly: GCA_025464025.1. The sequence continues at coordinate 4,259 of JAODBP010000073.1, forward strand.
GCCCCGGTACGGGTCGTTCATGGCGAACACGTCGCCCTCGACCATGGTGTCGAGCGGGTGGTCCTCGAGCAGGGCCGGGAGCGAGCACCGCAGGCTGGCCCCGTGCATCAGCGACGTCGCCGTCGACTGCGACACGAGCTGGCCCCTGGCATCGAGGATGGCGCTGCACGCGTCGGCGCCCTCCTGGATGAACGTGGAGTGCGACGAGCGCACGACCACGATGCTGGCTTCCTCGGCCGCCACGGCGAGGGCGTTGCGCACGACCTCGGCGGTGACGGCGTCGTTGACGTTCGCGGGCGTCATGCGGGGCGGTCTCCTGCGAGCAGCACCCGGTGCATCCGGCGCCGCTCGGTGTAGTCGGGGGAGGCGAAGTGCTGCACGGCCCGGTTGTCCCAGAAGGCGACGGCGCCCTCGGTCCACCGGAACCGGCACTGGAACATCGGGGACTTCACGTGCTCGCACAGCATGGCGAGGATCGCCGCGCTCTCGTCCAGGCCGAGCTCGTTGATCCGGGTCGTGAAGTTGCCGTTGACGAAGAGGGTCTTGCGGCCGGTCTCCGGGTGCGTCCGGACCACCGGGTGGACGAACGACTGGTCGGTCCCACCGCGGTGGTCCACGTCCATGCCGCGCGACCGCATGATCTCGTTGACGATGCGCGTCGAGTGCGTGGCGGTCAGGCCCTCGAGCATGGTTCGGATCGGGTCCGACAGGAAGTCGTAGGCCGCGCCCATGCTGGCGAACAGGGTGTCGCCCCCGACGCCCGGCAGGATCGCGGCGCGGAGGATGGCCCCCAGCGGCGGGCGCTCCATGAACGTGCTGTCGCTGTGCCAGCGATCGGTGCCCTGGCCGACGGGCGCCACCTGGTCGAGCACGAGGATGCCGGGCACGTCGTGCGCATCCGTGCCTTGGATGATCGGGATGACCACCTCGCCGAACCGCTTCGCCAACTCCACCTGGGACGCGTCGTCGAGCTCCTGGTCGCGGAAGAACACGACGCCGAAGTCCAGCCAGACCTGGCGGATCTCGGCGACGGCGTCGTCGTCGAGGTCGTTGAGGTCGACGCCCGAGATCTCGGCCCCGACGTGCTGGCTCAGTGGCTCGACGCGCATGTCCAGTCCTAGCCGATCCGGGTGAAGAGGCGCTTGGCGTTGGCCCCGAGGAACAGCGTGCGCTGCTCGTCGGTGATGTCGGTGCGGGCGCAGATGTTGTCGAGCGCCTCCCAGTCGGCGTCGTAGTGCGGGTAGTCGGAGGCGTAGAGGAGCTGGGTGTCGCCCATGAGGGCGGCGGCGGCCGGCAGGAGCGCCTCCTCCGACTCGAACGACACGAAGCACCTCCCTCCGGTGATGTGCTCGCTCGGCTTCGACTTCAGGTGGGGCACGGTGTAGGCGAGCGTCTCGAAGTGCTCGTCCATGCGCTCCATCCAGTACGGCACCCAGCCGCAACCCGACTCGAGGTGAGCGACGCGCAGCGACGGGTAGCGCTCGTAGATGCCGCCGCCGACGAGAGCGGCCATGGCCCGCATCTGCTGCCACGGGTGCCCGGTCATGTGGAGCATGAAGTAGTTGTCGCTCAGCTCGGCGCGGGCCGGGGCGTACGGGGGCCGGTCGGTGCCCGAGTGGATGCACAGGGCGAGGTCGGCGGCCTGGATGGCGGCGTACGCCGGGTCGAAGTACGGGTGGTCGGGCAGCTTGCCCGGGAGCGTCATGCAGCTCGTGACGCCGACGCACCACGGCTCCTGCGCCACCCGCTCGATCTCGGCGACCGCAGCGGTCATGTCCCAGTGCGGGATGATCGCCACGGCGTAGAACTCGCCGGGCCGACCGGCGCAGAAGTCGCCGATCCAGCGGTTGTAGGCCCGGGCCAGCGCAGCCTCGAACGGCGCCTCGTCGATGGCGACGATGCTCGTCGACGACGTCGGGAAGAACACGATCTGGTCGATGCCGAGGCCGTCGAGGTCCTCGCGGGTGACGGCGGCGTCGTAGCCGCTCCCCTCCCGCATCATCGGGTGGAACTTGGCCATCTCGCCCACGCCGACGAGGTCGGGGTCGAGGTTGTCGGCCACGTCGCGGGTGCCGAGGAGCCGGCGACCGGTGCGCTCGTAGCCCTGGGCCAGCTCGCTGTACGGGAGGGCGGCGGCCGACAGGTGGCCGCCGCTGCCGTTGGCCGCCTTCCACTGCACCAGCCGCTCGACCCGCTCGCGGTACGGCTCGTCGACGTAGGGCAGGAGGCGGGGTGCGGTGTCGTAGACGTGGCCGTCGGCGTCGACGACGTGGTTGCCGCCCTTCACCGGGTCACCTTTTCGGGGCCGACCTTCTCGCCCGGCTCCGTGTAGGAGGCGATGGCCAGGCGGGTGACCATGAACGTGACGCCCTGGGGGCCCGACGTGAACGAGTAGTCGGTGTCGCCCTCGACCACGGTGCTGTCGAGCGGCCCCATCGCCTCGCCGTCGAACTCGCACGCCCCGGCCACGACCATGAACACCTCGGCGTGGCTGTGGCGGTGGACGGGCGCGGTGAAGTTCGGCGGGATGCGCACGGCCTGCACCCAGAACCCGCCCTCCCCCTCGACCAGGAACTTGCGTCCGGCCTCGTCGGGCCCGGGGACGTAGTCGTAGTCGACGTCCTCCCGCTTCGACGTCGGCACGTGCCAGGCGATGTCGTCGAACTTCCTCATGCGTCCCTCCGGTCGTCCTCGAATGCGGCGATGAGCAGGTCGAGGCCCGACTCCATCCCCCTGCGGTCGGCGGCACGGAGCCGCTCGATGATGCGGTCGCGACCCACGCTGTAGGCGTCGCTGGCCTTGTCGCCCAGCTCCCGGCCCTCGACGGTGAGCCCGACGAGCACGCCGCGGCGGTCGTCGGGGTCGGGCACGCGGTGCACCAGCCCGCGGCGCTGGAGCCGATCGACGATCTTGGTCATGCCGCCGGTCGTGCGGACGACGTACTCGGCCAGGCGCGACGGCGACTTCGGCCCGTCGTCGAGCACCCGGAGGACCGTGTACTCCACGAACGTCAGCTCGACCGGCTCGAGGCACTCCTCCTGGAGCGACTCCAGCAGGAAGCTGGCCCGGGCGAGCCGCCAGAAGAGGAGCTGGGCCTCGGACTCAGCCACTGATCTCGTACGTGTTGCCCCACTGGTTCAGGTGGGCGATCTCGGCCAGCGGCTTGCGGCGCGGGCGGCCCAGCTTCTCGTCGGCGTAGCCGAAGAAGAGGCAGCACTCCATGAAGATGTGGGGCGGGATCCCGAGGATCTCCTTGATCTCCTTGTTGCGCAGGAAGAAGAACGTGGCGAACAGGGAGGACACGCCGAGCGAGCGACCGGCCAGCAGCATGTTCTGGCACGCCTGGAACAGGCTCACGCCGCGGCCGCCGGGGATCTCACGGGTCGAGGTGAGCGTGCCGTCCGGGTTCTCCTCGTACTCACCCTTGAAGCGCACGCCCCGCTCCGGGTTCCAGCACACCACGACGATGGCCGGCACCTTGTCGATGTTCTCGACCGCGTCGTGGCCGGTCACCGGGCGGCCGGCGCCGTCGATGAGGTCCTCGGGCTTCTGCACCCGGTCGGCGGCCACGGCCTCGAACGCCTCGGCCATCTCGACCTTGATGCGCTTCTTCAGGTCGGCGTCGGTGACGAGCAGGAACTCCCAGGGCTGGGTGTTGCCCGAGCTGCAGGCCATGGTGCCGGCCTGGAGGATCTGGTCCATGACCTCCTGGGGCACGGGGCGATCGTCGTAGATGCGCGTGGCCCGGAGCGAGTAGATGGCCTCGAACACGGTCATCGGGGCATCGCTCGGCTCGACGTACAGGGCGGGATCCAGGCTCGTCATGCGTTGCCCTCCAGGGCGTAGAGGCGGATGGCGTTGGTGGTGAGCACGCGCTCGCGATCGGCGTCGCTCAGGTCGGGCGTCTCCACCAGCTCCTTGGTCGCGCCGGGGAAGATCCCGTCGGCGTGCGGGTAGTCGGAGGCGAAGACCACCGAGTCCGGGTAGGCGTCGAGCACCTGCTGGAGGCCGGGCTCGAGCTCCTCGACCGAGACGTAGCACTGGCGCTTGAAGTACTCCGACGGCTTCATCGAGAGCTTGGCGTTGGGGTAGCCGAAGACCTCGAGGTGCTCGTCGAGCCGGTGCAGGTAGTACGGCACCCAGCCGGCGCCACACTCGAGGAACGCCACCCGGAGGCGGGGGTGGCGCTCGAGGATCCCGAAGGCGACGAAGTCGGTGACGTTGGCCATCTGCTCCATCGGGAAGTGGAGGGCGTGCATGGCGGTGAAGTCGTCGTCGAACCGGTCGCCCAGGTGCTCGAACGGCACGACGCCGTTGAGGCCGGGGTGCACGGCGATCGGGGCGTCGGCCTCCTCGAGGAACGACCACAGCCGTTCGTAGCCCACGTCGTGGAGGGCGGCGGTGCCGGGGATGCGCTCGGGCCGGCGCCACACGCCCTTGAAGCCGAGCTCGCCGATGCAGCGGCCGGCCTCGGCCAGGGCGTCGTCGGGGTGCGACATGGGCAGCGTGCCGATGCCGATGAGCCGCGACGGGTCGTGCTCGCAGTAGCTGGCCAGCCAGTCGTTGATGGCCCGGCACAGGGCGACGGCCGGCTTGCGCTCGGTGACGCCCTGGATCATCAGGCCGTAGGTGGGATAGAGGACGGCTGCGTCGATGCCCTCGATGTCGAGGTCGAGCAGCCGCCCGGCCGGATCGTCGGCCCCCTGAGCCACCACGGGCGAGTCGGTGTGCAACGCCGTCTGCCCTGGTGCTCCGACGGTTTCCGGCCGGGCGAAGATGCGGAAGCCGAGGCGGTCCCCGCAGGCGTAGCGGAAGTGGTCGCCGTACGGGACCACCCGTGGCGCCCAGTCCCGGTAGCGCTGGTCGAGGTGCTCGTCGAAGGCCGCTGCCGGCTCGACGATGTGCCCGTCCGCGTCGATGACTCCCATGCGATTCCCCCCGCTGTGCGACAACTTCGCTTCCAAGGAAGCAACTTCCTCGGAACGTAGCACGACGCGTGCCATCCTGCGCCGGTGGACGCGCTCTACCTCCCCGACGGCGACGGCTTCGTCGGCACGCTCCTGACCCAGGGCGGCTGGCACCCCGACCACCAGCACGGCGGCCCGATCCAGGGCCTCATCGCCCGGAGCGTCGAGCAGGTGCCGACGCTTGCCGAGATGCGGGTGACCCGGCTCACGTTCGACATGGTGCGACCGGTCCCCATCGGCCCCCGCCTCGAGATCCGCACCCAGGTGCTGCGGGAGGGGAAGAAGATCCAGCTCGTCGAGGCGCTCCTGCTGGTGGGTGACGTGGTGCACGTCCGTTGCACCGCCCTGCGGCTGCGGGTCGAGGACGTGACCGGCGGGCGCAACCTCCCGGCGTCGACGTCCACCGACGCGGTGCTGCCCGGGCCCGAGACGTTCGAGCCCGTGTACCGCGACCTCCCGCACTCCCCCGGGTTCCTGCGGGGCATGGACATGGTGCGGTTCCCGGCACCGGGTGCGCCCGAAGGCGTGTTCGGCTACTGGATCGTGCTCACCGCGCCGCTGGTGGCCGGCGAGGAGACCGGCGCGCTGTCGCGGCTCTGCGTGGCCGGCGACTTCACCAACTCGATCGGCGTGCTCGTCGACCAGACGGCGTTCTCGGCCATCAACGGCGACGTGAACCTCCAGGTCCTTCGCTACCCGACGAGCGACGAGGTCGCCGTCGTCGGCGACACCCGCTTCGCCCTCGGCGACGGGCTCGCCATCTCGAACGCGGTGCTCCACGACCGCACCGGCCCCGTCGCCGCCGGCACGACGAGCCAGCTCATCCAGCTCCGGTAGCTGGGTTCTGGACGGTTGTCGGGCACATGCCCCGAGAACCGTCCAGAACTCGAGGGTGGGTTGTATACGATCCGGCCCGATGCCCGGGTGGAACTTCGCGGACGTGTTCGAGCACATCGCCGGGCTGGTGCCGGACGCGCCGGCGTTGGTGCACGCCGGCACCCGGCGGACCTGGGGTGACTTCGACCGCCGCGCTGGCGGCGTGGCCGCCACGCTCGTCGACGCTGGGCTGACCCGGCAGGACAAGGTCGCCCAGTACCTCTACAACGGCAACGAGTACCTCGAGTCGTTCCTCGCCTGCTGCAAGGCCGGCCTGGCCCCGGTCAACACCAACTACCGCTACGTCGAGGCCGAGCTGGCGTACCTGTGGGACAACGCCGACGTCCGCGCCGTCGTCTTCCACGGCTCGTTCGCCGAGCGCATCGAGGGCGTGATGGGCGACCTCGACGTGCGCCTCTGGCTCTGGGTCGACGACGACTCCGGCCCCTGCCCCGACTGGGCCACGCCCTACGAGGACGCCACGACGGCCGAGCCCCGGGACCACGAGCGCGACGGCGACGACCTCGTGCTCGTCTACACCGGCGGCACCACCGGCATGCCCAAGGGCGTGATGTGGCGCCAGGACGACCTCTACAACTCCTACAGCTCGGCCATCTGGAAGGACCCCGTCGACCCCGACCTGACCGCCGTCACGGCCCGGGTCCGGAAGCGCCTCGGCCCGGTCGTCATCCCAGCCTGCCCGCTCATGCACGGCACCGGCCTGTTCGTCGCCCTCCAGCAGCTGTGCCAGGGCGGCTGCGTGGTGAGCCTCACCGAGCGCCGGCTCGACATCGTCGAGCTGCTCGACACGATCGAGCGCGAGCACGTGAACGTGTCGGCCATCGTCGGCGACGTGTTCAGCAAGCCCATGCTCGAGCAGCTCGACGCCCACCCCGGTCGCTGGGACATCTCCAGCCTCAAGGTGCTCGTGTCGTCCGGCGCCATGTGGAGCGCCGAGGTGAAGGCCCGCCTCCTCCAGCACCAGCCCCGGCTCATGCTCATCGACTCGTTCGCCTCGTCGGAGGCGGCGGGCATGGGCCAGTCGGTGGCCAAGGGCGACTCGACCGCCAAGACCGCGAAGTTCACCGTCGGCCCGTTCACCCGGGTCCTCACCGACGACGGCCGCGACGTCGTCCCCGGCTCCGGCGAGGTCGGCCTCGTCGCCGCCGGCGGCTTCCAACCCATGGGCTACTACAAGGACGAGGCCAAGTCGGCGGCCACGTTCAAGGTCATCGACGGCCGCCGCTACTCGATCCCCGGCGACCACGCCACGGTCGAAGCCGACGGCACGCTCACGTTCCTGGGGCGGGGCTCGGGCTGCATCAACACCGGCGGCGAGAAGGTCTACCCGGAGGAGGTCGAGGAGGCCCTGAAGCTCCACCCGGGCGTCCGCGACGCGGTGGTGGTCGGCGTGCCGGACGAGCGCTTCGGCGAGGCCGTCGTGGCCCTGGTCGAGGGCGACGTCGACCCCGACGAGCTCCTCGCCCACGTCCGCCAGCACGTCGCCGGCTACAAGACCCCGAAGCGGATCGTGCCGGTCGCCTCGGTGAACCGGGCCCCCAACGGCAAGGTCGACCACAAGGCCCTGCGAGCTCTCGCAGTATCGTATATTTCATGAGTTCTGACGAGCGGCCGCTGGACGGCGTGCGCATCCTGGCCCTCGAGCAGATGCAGGCCCTCCCCTTCGCCACCCAGCTCCTCGCCCGGCTGGGCGCGGAGGTCGTGAAGGTCGAGCCCCTCACGGGCGAGTCGGGCCGCACGTCCCAGCCCTCGATCACCGACCCCGAGGGCCGCGCCGTCGGCGCCACGTTCCTGCGCAACAACCTCAACAAGCAGACGATGTCGATCGACCTGAAGTCGGCCGAAGGGCGCGACCTCGTCCTGCGCATGGCGCCGAACTTCGACGTCGTCGCCGAGAACTCGAAGCCGGGGTCGATGGCGAAGCTCGGCCTCGCCTACGACGACGTTCGGGCCGTGCACCCGGACGTCATCTACGTCTCGGTCTCCGGGTTCGGCAACACGGTCGAGACGCCCTACGCCCACTGGCCGGCCTACGCCTCCATCGTCGAGGGCATGTCCGGCATCTACGACCTCCGCAAGGTCCCCGGCATGCCGCCGCGAGCCAACCCGGTCGGTGCCCTCGGCGACATCAGCGCCGCCCTGTTCGCCACCATCGGCGTGCTCGCCGCCCTCCGCCACAAGGAGCGGACGGGCCGGGGCCAGTACGTCGACGTCGCCATGCTCGACGCCGTCGTCGCCATGACCGACATCGTGAGCAACTTCTGGTCGCTCGGCATCCGCGACGGGAGCCTCGGCGCCGTGCTGCTCGACACGTTCCAGGCCGACGACGGCTGGTTCACCGTGCAGGTCGGGCGCGAGGCCCACTTCGCCAAGCTGGCCCAGGTCGTGGGCCACCCCGAGTGGGTGACCGACGAGCGCTTCGCCGCCCGCCAGGGCTGGCTCGACCACCTCGACGACGTGATCCGCCCCGCCATCGAGTCGTGGGCCAAGGGCCGCACCAAGGTCGAGGCCTGCAACGTGCTCGGTGATGCCGGCATCGCCGCCGGGCCGTGCTTCACCCCCGGCGACGTGGTGCACGACCCCCACCTGGCCGCTCGCAACATGCTCGCCGCCATGGAGCGCCCCGATGGCGGCGAGCCGGTGCTCACCCCCGGCAACCCGGTGAAGCTGAGCGACGTGCCCGAGCGGCCCGACGTGCGGGTGCCGTGGCTGGGCGAGCACACCAACGTCACCCTGCGGGCCGAGCTGGGCCTGTCCGACGACGACCTGGCACGCTTGCGGGCGGCCGGGACCATCTCCTGAGGAGGACACCGCCATGACCGACGTCGTCATCGTCGAGGCCGTTCGCACGCCCGTCGGGAAGCGCAACGGGGGGCTCTCCTCCGTGCACCCGATCGACCTGCTCGGCGCCGTCCAGTCGGCCGCGGTGCGGCGATCCGGCATCGACGCGTCCAACGTCGACCAGGTGGTCGGCGGCTGCGTCGACCAGGTCGGCGAGCAGGCCATGAACGTGACCCGCACGGCGTGGCTCACGGCCGGCCTGCCCCTGTCGGTCGCCGCCACCACCGTCGACGCCCAGTGCGGCTCGTCCCAGCAGGCCACCAACCTGGCCACCGCCCTCGTGGCCGGCGGCATCGCGGAGGTCGCCATGGGTTGCGGCGTCGAGTCGATGACCCGCGTGCCGATGGCGGCGAACACCACGAACGGCCCGGGCAAGCCGATCAACCGCGGCTACTTCGCCCACTACGAGTTCACCTCGCAGTTCGAGGGGGCCGAGCGCATCGCCAAGCAGTGGGGCATCACCCGCGACGACGCCGACCGCTTCGGCGCCCAGTCCCAGGAGCGGGCCGCACGAGCGTGGGCCGAGGGCCGCTTCGACCCGCAGCTCCAGACGATCGACGCCCCGGTGCTCGGCGAGGACGGCAAGCCCACCGGCGAGACCGTCCAGGTGTCGCGCGACGAGGGCCTGCGGGAGACCACCCTCGAGTCCCTGGCCGGCCTGAAGCCGGTCGTCGGCGACGACGGCGTGCACACGGCCGGCACCTCGTCGCAGATCTCCGACGGGGCCGGCGCCGTGCTCCTGGCCACGGCCGAGAAGGCCGAGGAGCTCGGCCTCCGGGCTCGGGCCCGCATCGTCGACACCTGCCTCGTGGGCTCCGATCCGGTGCTCATGCTCACCGGCCCGATCGACGCCAGCCGGAAGCTCTTCGCCCGCACCGGCCTGACCATCGACGACATGGACGTGGTCGAGATCAACGAGGCGTTCGCCTCGGTCGTCCTGGCGTGGGCCGAGGAGCTCAAGCCCGACATGGCCCGGGTCAACCCGAACGGGGGCGCCATCGCCCTCGGCCACCCGCTCGGCGGCACCGGCGCCATCCTCATCACCAAGGCGCTCCACGAGCTCGAGCGCACCGGCGGCCGCTACGCCCTGGTCACCATGTGCTGCGGCGGCGGGCTCGGCACCGGCACCATCATCGAGCGCATCTAGACAGGCATCACCGCCCCCGTCGGAGAACTCTCTCCGGCATGGGGAGGAAGGTCGTCGTCGGGCTCGTCGCCGCCCTGGCGCTGGTGGCGGTGGCGCCGGCGACCAGCCACGCCGCCGGCGACGAGCGGTGGGCCCTGCTCGTCGGCGTCAACGACTACGCCGGCCGCACCCACGACACGGTCGGGGCCGTGGGCGACGCCACCGACCTGCGCGACGTCCTCCTCCGGGCCGGCTGGCGCAGCGACCACATCCGCGTGCTCCTCGACCGCCGGGCCAGCGCCGCCGCCATCCGCGACGGCCTGTCGTGGCTGGCCTCCCACGCGTCGCCCCGCTCGTTCACCGTCTTCCACTACTCGGGCCACGTGAAGCAGATCGGCGGCGACCGCGACCACGACGGCGAAGCCACCGACGAGTACCTGTGGGGCGCCGACAACCGGTTCATCGCCGACGGCGAGCTGGCCCAGCGGGTCCGGCCCATGGCCGGGCGGGTCTGGGTCGACATCGCCGGTTGCGAGGCGGCCGGGTTCGACGACGGCATCAGCAGCCGGAACCACCTGTTCACCGCCTCGTCCCGCGAGAACGAGAAGTCCTACGAGCAGCCGAAGTGGCGGAACTCGGTGTTCTCCGGGTTCCTCGTCGACCAGGCGCTCCTCCACGGCGCGGCCGGCACGAGCCGCGACGGGCGCACCAGCATCCAGCGGGCCTTCGCCCACGCCGCGTCGAACGCGCCGAAGATGACGGCTCGCCAGAGCCGGGGCCCGCAGCACCCCGTGCTGCGGGGCGGCGACGGGAACGAGTGGTACCTGGGCAGCCCACCGCCACCGCCACCGCCGCCGGCCAGGCAACCCCCGCAGTCGGCCCCACGTCCGTCGCCGTCGAACTGCGCGCTGCTCTGCATCTCCTGACACGTACGACCCCCCGGCCAGGGGGATGACATGACGACGATCGATCTCGACCCGTTCCAGGACGGGCCGATCCCGGTGGACCTGCACCCGCGGGCGTCCGGCCCGGTCGACCTCCGGGTCCGCCTCACCCCCGCCTGATCAGCTGAGCTGCTGGGCCAGGGCGACGATGATCCCCGCCGGGCCGCGGACGTAGCAGAGCCGGTAGCTGTCCTCGTACTGCGCCACCTCGCCGACGAGCTCGGCGCCGAGGGCTCGCAGACCGGCGAGGGTGGCGTCGAGGTCGTCGACGGCGAACATGATGCTCCGCAGGCCCAGCGTGTTCGGATCGCTCTCCCGCCCGGCGCTGACCGCCGTCGGGGCGTGGAACTTCGTCAGCTCCAGCCGGCCGTCGCCGTCCGCGGCCCGCATCATCGCGATGTCGACCCGGATGCCGTCGATCCCGTTGACTCGGTCCACCGACGGCCCCTCGACCGGCGCCTCGCCCTCCAGCTCCATGCCGAGCTCGGCGAAGAACGCCTTGGCCGCCTCGAGGTCGTCGACGACGACGCTCGTGTGGTGCAGCTGGATCGTCATGATGGTTCTCCTTCATCTGGCGCGGCTGGTCGTGGCCGCTGGTTCCACCTGGGACGGAGCCGACACCGCGTCCTCGACATCAGAGCCGCGGGAGGACCTCACGCCCCAGGCGCTCGAGCTGGGCCCGGACGTCGGCCGGGCCGGCGCCCGGGAGGTGGATGCGGAGGCTGAGGTCGGTGGCACCGACCTGGTCGCGGGCGGCGGCCAGCGCTGAGGCGACGTCGGCCGCCGACGACGACGTGATGAGCGAGTCGTCGGCCGCGACCCGATCCTGCATGGCCGACGACGAGAACGACTGGTACTTCGCCATCTCCTCGCCCGTGAGGTCGCCGGCCGGCTCGCCCAGGTGGACCCGGCGGCTGAGCACGACCCGCCCCTCCCCCCGCGCCTTGCGCCAGTTGCCGACCAGGTCGGCCGACCAGGTGAGCGGCGAGAACCCGTCGAGCATGAGCCCGGCGCCGGCGGCCGCGGCCACCGTCGTGCCGGCCAGGGTCGTCGCCGCGCTGACCACGTCGATGCGGGCGGCGGCCACGGCGGGGTCGCCGGCCAGCAGCCCGGGCGACCCGTTGAGCGTGGCCACCAGCTCGGGCAGCGCCTCGCGGTAGCGACGGGTGCGCTCGGCGATCGGCACGCCGGCCACCTCGAAGTCGAGCGCGGCGGCACCGGCCGCCACGCCCAGCAGGACCCGCCCCGGGTGGCGGGCCGCCAGCCAGGCCGCCTCCTCGGCGACGAGCCGCACCGGTCGCAGCGGCAGGAGCATCGGGCACGGGCCGGCGACGATGCGGTCGGTCTGCTCCAGGATCCACCCGGCCACCTGGAGCGGGTTGGGCAGGTAGCCCGCCAACCCGCCGTGGTGCTCGCCGACGAGCACGCCGTCGAAGCCGACTGCCTCGGCGAGCCGGGCCTGGGCGATCAGCTCGGCGAGCACATCGGTGGGCGCGCCGTCGTGCGGCGAGAGCAGGACCATGACCCCCATGGGCCAGATCATGGCTCAGCTGTAGAACTGCTTGGCCCACTCGCGGTGGTCGAGGATCGTGCGCTCCTGCTTCACCAGCACCGGCCGCTCGACGTACACCTTGTTCTCCCAGATCGGGATGTCCTGGCTCACGCCGGAGAGGAACAGCTCGGCGACCTCCTCGGGCGACGACCTCCCGTCCTTCGGCGTGGTGAAGATCCACCGCACGAGCACGTGCTCGGAGTCGATGGGCGTGGTCGAGCTCATGAACGTCGACCAGCCCTCGGTGCGGATCACGCCGAGCCCGAGGCCGAACGTCTCCCGCACGAAGGTGCCGCCCATGCTCGTGGCCCGCTTGTAGACGCCGTCGACGAGCATGTCGTCCTCGGGGATGGCGTCGGTGCCGTGCACGTAGCGGAAGTGGACCGGGTCGTGGTTGTTCTCGGCCATCTCCTGGCACGACGTGGCGATCTCGAACGCCCGCACCACCGGCGTCGTCCACTCCGGGTCGGAGAACTCCGGGACCTCGGGCACCTCGTAGAACGGCTCGCCACCCTGGGCGTGGTGCCAGGCCCAGACCATGCCGTTGCGCTCGACCGTCGGGTAGGCGCCGACCTTGGCCTGGCTGGGGATCCGCTCGGTGTCGTAGTACGGGATGTCGGTGACCGTGCCGGTCGCGCCGTCGTAGGCCCAGCCGTGGAAGGGGCACCGGAGGCAGTCGCCCTCGATGCGGCCGCCCACGGCGAGGTGGGCACCGAGGTGGGCGCAGTAGGCGTCGAGCACGTGGGGCGTGCCGTCCTCGCCGCGGAACAGCACGAGGTCGCGGCCGAAGAGGTGGACGGCCTCGGGCGCGCCGGGCGGCAGCTCCTCGGCGGTGGCCACGATGAACCAGCCGTTGGGCACCGGGAACGGGAACCGCTTGGCGTGGGCCAGGCGCACCATCGTCCGGGTTGACGGGTCGGTGGTGAGCTCGGGCCGGCGAGGCATGCCCCACGTGCCACGCCCGAGCGCCGAGCCGGGGAGGGCGTTCACCTGCTCCATCCGCATATTTTCTACGATCAGGTCCGCGGCCCGCCAACCGACGGGCCGTACCCTTGCGACCGATGGTGACGAAGTCCCCCCGCTCGCTCCCCGCCTCCGACGCCGGTCGACGCCGGAGCAGCGGCAACCAGGCCGCCGAGTACATCCGCCGGCTCATCTTCGAGGGGCAGCTCAAGCCCGGCGAGCGAGTGCCCCAGGACGACGTCGCCGAGGCCCTCTCGCTCAGCCGCATCCCGGTGCGCGAGGGGCTGATCGCCCTCGAGCGCGAGGGGTGGGTCACCATCGAGCTCAACCGGGGCGCCTTCGTGAACGCCCTCGACGCCGAGGCGATCCGCGACAGCTACGAGCTGTTCGGGCTCGTCTACGGCTTCGCCACCCGGTGCGCCATGGCCCGGTCCGACGGCGGCCTCGTCGACCAGCTCGCCGCCATCGAGCAGGAGCTGCGGGCCACGGACGGCGCCGACGAGTTCGAGCGCCTCGCCGCCGCATTCCACAACACCACCGTCGACGCCGCCCGCTCGCCCCGCATCAAGGTCGTGCTCCGGGCCACCGCCCGCCTCGTGACCGGCAACTACTTCGCCGAGGTGCCCGGCGCCATCGAGGTCGAGCGGTCCGGTGCCGCCGCCATCGTCAAGGCCCTCCGCACCGGCGATGTCGACGCCGCGGCCGACGCCTACCTCGACATGCTCCGCCGCCAGGGCGAGCTGGTCGTGCGGGTGTTCGAGTCCCGCGGCCTCTTCGCCGCCGCCTAGGCCTGCTCCAGCGCGGCCCAGAGGGCGCGCTTGGTCGCCCGCAGCAGCGCCGGGTCGCGCTGGGCGATGAGCTCGCCGAGGGCCTGGGCCCGGTCGCGGAGCTGGTCGGGCTCGACCACCTCGGAGCAGATGCCGAGCTCGAAGGCCCGCTCGGCCGAGATGCGCTCGTGGCGGCCGGCCAGCGCCATGCGCATGACCGCCTCCATCGGCGATTTCCGCACCAGGGCGATGGTCTCGTAGGCGCTCACCTGGCCGATCGACACGTGGGGGTCGAGCAGCGTCGCCGTCGACGAGAGCAGCACGATGTCGGCGTCGCTCACGAAGTGGAGCCCGCCCCCGGCGCACACGCCGTTGACGGCGGCGATCACCGGCTTCCAGACGCCGTTGTGCCACGCCGTCATCCGCAGCTCGGCCCGCTTGGTCCGGCGCGACTGCTCCCGCAGCGCCTCCGGGTCGCGGCTGAGCTGCACCACGTCGAGCCCGGTCTGGAACGCCTTGCCCTCGCCGGTGTTGACGATCACCCGCACGTCGTCGTCGGCGTCGAGCTCGAGCCACGCCGCCTCCAGCTCGTCGAGCATGGTCGCGTCCATGGCGTTGCCCACCTCGGGCCGGTCGAAGATCAGCCATCCGACCGGCCCGTGCCGCTCGACCTTGAGTGCCTCGTACGTCACGCCGCACCTGCAAGGGTGAGGCGATGGCCCCGCCCCCCGAGTACCTCGAGCCCACGTTCGGCCAGCGGTTCCTGGCCCGCCTGCTCGACGGCCTGGTGCTGCTGCTCCCGCTGGTCGTGCTCTCGCTCACCCTCGGACGCGCCGGGTTCCTCCTGTGGCTGCTCCTCACCGCGGCCTACGAGATCACGTTGGTCGCCCGAGACGGCCAGACCGTCGGCAAGCGGGCGCTCGGCATCCGGGTGGTGAGCGCGGAGACCGGTGCGGTGCCCACCGTCGGGCAGGCCGTCCGCCGTTGGCTCGTCCTCGGCGGCGTCGACCGGCTCCTGTCGTTCCTGTTGCTGCCGCGCCTGGTCAGCGTGGCCTGGGACATCGTCATCCTCGTGCTGGTCCTGCGCCCGCCCCTGCACCGCGGTCCGCACGACCTCTTCGCCGGGACGATCGTGACGAGGGTCCACTAGCGCTTGTCGTAGGTGATGCCCGAGGCCTCGACGTCCCAGGTCGTCGGGGTCACGCCCTCCTCGCGCAGCTCGCGCTTGAGCACCCGGCCGACGGGGCTGCGGGGCAGCTCCTCCCGGAACTCGATGTAGCGGGGCAGGGCGAAGTACGGGAGCTGGTCGATCGACCACCGGAACAGCTCCTCGGCGGTGACCGACGCCCCCTCCTTGATCGTGGCCGTGATCTTCAGGTCGTCCTCGGTGAGCTGGCTGGGGACGGCGTGGACGACGACGTCGGCGAGCGAGCCGTGCGTCATCAGGATCGACTCGACCTCGAAGCTGGAGATGTTCTCGCCCCGGCGCCGGAGGTAGTCGGCCTTGCGGTCGACGAAGTAGAGGAAGTCCTCGTCGTCGATCCGACCGATGTCGCCGGTGTGGTACCACCAGTTGCGGCTGGTCTCGACCGTGGCGTCGGGCCGACCCCAGTACCCCTCGAACATCACGTGGGGCCGCTTGGGGCGGATGACGATCTCGCCGTCGCTCCCCCGGGGCAGCTCGTTGTCGCCGTCGTCGAAGATGCGGACGTCGAAGTACTCGTCGTTGATCACACCCGCCGCGTTGGGCTTGTTGGTCACACCGGGCGGCTGCCACGAGATGAGGCTGGCCTCGGTCACGCCGTACGCCCCGCTGAACGTGTCGATGCCGAACCGCTCCTTGAGGATCGTGTCGATCTCGACCGGCAGCGGGGCCGCGCCCATCAGCCGCAGCGACGTGTTGGCCTCGGGCGCGCCCGACCGGGGCTGCTCGGGGCGATCGACGTCCTTGGCCAGCAGGTAGGCCATCGTGCCCAGCGTCGAGGTGACGGTCGCGCCGGTGCGGTTCATCTCCGACCAGAAGTTGCTCACCGAGAACCTCCGGTAGATCGCCGACCGGCCGCCCCACACCAGGCAGCCGAGCACGGCGGTCACGAGCGCGTTGTAGTGGAACAGCGGGAGCGGGGTCCACACCACGTCCTCGGCCGTGCGGCCCCAGCAGATGCCGATCTGGCGGGCCAGGGCCTCGTGGTAGTTGTGGCTGAGCATGCAGCCCTTCGATGGCCCGGTCGTGCCGCCGGTGTAGACGAACGTCCCGAGGTCGGACGGGCGCACGTCGACGTCGGGCCGGGTGCCGTCGGCGTCGAGCAGGTCGGTCCACGACAGCCGGTCGGTCTTGGTGTCGTCGAGGGCGGCGCCGTCGTCGGGCCCGGCGTCCTCATCATCGATCACCACCACGTGGCGCAGGTCGGGCAGGTCGTCGACCACGGCCGCGACGCGGTCGGCCAGGCTGCGCTGCACGACGAGGACGCTCGCACCGGAGTCGTGGAGCTGGTGACGCAGGTACTGCCCCTTGTAGGCGGTGTTGACCGGCACCGCGACGTGGCCGCCCCGGATCGCACCCCACCACGCGAGCATCGCCTCGCCCGAGTTCTCGATCAGCGAGGCCACCCGGTCGCCGGGGCGGACGCCGAGCCCGGCCAGCCCGTTGGCCATCCGGCAGGCGACGGCATCGACCTCGGCGGCGGTGAACTTCGAGCCGCAGACGTCGAGGTACTCGCCGTCGGGGTCCGAGTCGAGCCGTGCGTCGAGCAGCGCACCGATGGTGTGCTGCTCCTCGCTGATCCAGATCTTCTCGGTCACGCTCGCCCCCGGGTCTGAAGTTCGCCTATTTTATACAACGTGCCTTCGCCCGCCTCGGTCCCGGCTGCCCTCGACCAGGCCGCGTCGCGGTTCGCCAGCCACGAGGCGGTGGTCGACGGCGACCTGCGCCTCACCTTCGCCGAGCTCCGCGCCCGCGCCGTCGACGTCGCTCGCGCCCTCGTCGGCTCGGGCATCGCGCCGGGTGACCGGGTCGCCCTCTGGGCGCCCAACAGCGCGGCGTGGATCGTGGCGTCGTTCGGCGTCTACGCCGCCGGCGCCGTGTTGGTCCCGCTCAACACCCGCTACCGGGGCGAGGAGGCCGGCCACATCCTGCGCACCTCGGGCGCCCGGCTGCTGCTCACGGTCGGCGACTTCCTCGGCACCGACTACGGCACGCTCCTCGACGGCGTCGACCACCCCGTCGAGCACATCGTCCACCTCGACACGCCGGCGTGGACCGAGTTCCTCGCCCGGGGCGAGTCGGTCGACGTCGCCGAGGTCGAGGCCCGGATCGCCGCCATCGGGCCCGACGACACCAGCGACGTCATCTTCACCTCGGGCACGACCGGGGCCCCCAAGGGCGCGATGCTCGGCCACGGGGCCAGCGTCGAGACCTACCTGTCGTGGAGCGAGCTGGTCGACCTCCGCGAGGGCGACCGCTACCTGTGCGTCTACCCGTTCTTCCACACCGCCGGGCTGAAGTCGGGCGTGCTGGCGTGCGTGCTGCGGGGGGCGGCGATCTTCCCCCAGCCGACGTTCGACGTGCCGACCGTCCTCGACCTGGTCGGCAAGGAGCGCATCACCATGCTCCCCGGCCCGCCGACGGTCTTCCAGACGATCATCAACCACCCCGACCTGGACAGCTTCGACCTGTCGAGCGTCCGATCGTCGGTGACCGGCGCAGCCGTCGTGCCGGTGGAGACGATCCGCCAGATGCGCGAGGTGCTCGGCATCCGCACGGTCGTCACCGGCTACGGCATGACCGAGACCACCGGCACGATCAGCATGTGCCGCCACGACGACCCGCCCGAGGTGATCGCCACCACCGTCGGGCGGCCGATCCCGGGCGTCGAGGTCCGCATCGAGGACGACGGCGAGATCGTCGTGCGGGGCTTCAACGTGATGAAGGGCTACTTCGGCAACGCCGGGGCCACGGCCGAGACGATCGTCGACGGCTGGCTGCACACCGGCGACGTCGGGTTCGTCGACGACGCCGGCAACCTGCACATCACCGACCGCAAGAAGGACATGTTCATCGTGGGCGGCTTCAACGCCTACCCGGCCGAGATCGAGGCGGTCCTGCTCGGGCACCCCGCCGTCGCCCAGGTCGCCGTGGTGGGCATCCCCGACGAGCGGATGGGCGAGGCCGGCGTGGCCTGCGTGCTGCCCAAGGCCGGCGCCACGATCGACCCGGCCGAGGTCCTGGCCTGGGCGTGGGAGCGGATGGCCAAGTTCAAGCTCAGCCGGGTCGAGGTCGTCGACGAGCTGCCGCTCAACCCCAGCGGCAAGGTCATGAAGTTCAAGCTCCGGGAGGCGCTCACATGACGTCGACCGAGCTGGTGCGACGAAGCAGCGGCGACCACGCCGCCACCTACATCAAGCGGCTGATCTTCGACCAGCACCTGCGGGCCGGCGACCGCGTGCCCCAGGACGAGGTGGCCCAGGCCCTGGGCATCAGCCGCATCCCGGTGCGGGAGGCGCTCATCGCCCTCGAGCGCGAGGGCTGGATCACCATCGAGATGCACCGCGGGGCGTTCGTCAACGACTTCGACGAGCAGGCCGTGCGCGACCACTACTCGCTGTTCGGCCTCGTCTACGGCTTCGCCGCCCGCCGGGCCCTGGCCCGCGACGACGGCGAGCTGGCCGGCACCCTCGACGCCATCCTCGCTGAGCTGGGCCAGGACGACGACCCCACCAAGGCCGGCCACGTCGCCCTCGCCTTCCACGACGCGGTGATCACGGCGGCCCGCTCGCCTCGCATCCAGACGACCATGGGCGCCATGTCCGGCCTCATCCCCGGCAACTTCTTCGCCATGGTCCCGGGCTCGATCCCGGTCGAGCGCCAGGGCCTGACCGCCATCGCCAAGGCGGTGCGCAAGGGCCAGCCCGACGCGGCGGCCAAGGAGTACGAGAAGATGATGCACAGCCACGGCGACCTCGTCGTGGCGCTGTTCGAGTCGCGGGGGTTCTTCGCCAGCCCATGAAGCTGCCGGTCGTCGTCGAAGACCTGGACCCGGCGACCGTCACCGCGCTGCTCGACGAGCGGTACCCGGGCGTGACCGTCGCCGAGGTCGAACTGGTGGAGCGCCACGAGCTCACCAACGCCCACGCCCGCCTCCGGCTCACCTACGACGAGCCGGCCGGGGCGCCCGAGGTGGTGTTCGCCAAGCTGCCGCCGTCGGAGGCCGAGCGGCGCCAGACGATCAACGCCACCGGCATGGGCCGCAAGGAGGCGCTCTTCTACGCCACCCTCGCGCCGTCGCTCGACTTGCGGACGCCCGAGGTCCACGCCGCCCACCACGGTGACGACGGTGGGTTCGCCCTCCTGCTCGAGGACCTCACCACCACGGGGTGCACGGTGTCGGACGGCACGGTCGGCGTGTCGGCCGACGCCGCCGCCGTGGCGCTCGAGGAGCTGGCCGCCATGCACGTCCGCTACGAGGAGCCTTCGCTCCGGGCCGTCGAGGCCCCGTGGGTCGAGCCGGCCGGACCGGGCTCGAACTACGCCGTCGACATGCTGCGGTACGGCATCGAGCACCACCGCGACCGGCTCACCGACCCGTTCGTGGAGGTGGCCGAGCTCTACATGGAGCGACGGCTCGAGCTGCAGCGGCTGTGGCACTCGGGGCACCAGACCGTGGTGCACGGCGACCCGCACCTGGGCAACGTCTTCGACGACCACGGGCGGACCGGCTTCCTCGACTGGGGCATCATCCTGGTCAGCACGCCCATGCGCGACGTGAGCTACTTCCTGACGATGTCGATGGACGTCGAGGAGCGCCGGCGCACCGAGCGCGACCTGCTCCGCCACTACCTCGACATGCGGGCCAAGTTCGGCGGCATCACCCTCGACGTCGACGACGTGTGGCTCCAGCACCGGGTGCAGGCGGCCTACACCGTGCCGGCGAGCTGCCAGGTCGTGCTGTTCCCCGCCGACATGACCGAGCAGCGCCGGGTGTTCTCCGACGCCTTCCTC
>JAODBP010000086.1 GCA_025464025.1 Actinomycetes bacterium
GGACTGAGATGAGCACCGTGTTCGAGTACGCCCCCGCGCCCGAGTCGCGTTCCCTCGTCGACATCCGGCCCAGCTACGGCCTGTTCGTCGACGGCGAGTTCACCGACGGCACCGGCACGCCGCTGAAGACGGTCAACCCGGCCACCGAGGAGGTGCTCACCGAGGTCGCCACCGGCAGCGACGCCGACGTCGACCGCGCCGTCCGGGCCGCCCGGCGGGCATTCGCCCGGGTCTGGGGGCCGATGCGCCCGGCCGACCGCGGCAAGTACCTGTTCCGCATCGCCCGGGCGATCCAGGAACGCGGCCGCGAGCTCGCCGTGCTCGAGTCACTCGACAACGGCAAGCCGATCCGCGAGTCCCGCGACGTCGACATCCCGACCGCGGCCGCGCACTTCTTCTACTACGCCGGTTGGGCCGACAAGCTCGAGTGGGCGTTCGCCAACCGCACGGCCCGCCCGATCGGCGTCGTCGGCCAGGTGATCCCGTGGAACTTCCCGTTGCTCATGGCGGCGTGGAAGCTGGCCCCGGCCCTGGCGACCGGCAACACCGTCGTGCTCAAGCCGGCCGAGACCACCCCGCTCACCGCGCTGCTGCTGGCCGAGGTGCTGCAGGAGGCCGAGGTCCCGCCGGGCGTGGTCAACATCGTCACCGGTGCCGGAGCCACGGGCGCCGCCCTGGTGGCGCACCCCGGCGTCGACAAGATCGCCTTCACCGGCTCGACCGGCGTGGGCCGAGCGATCCAGGAGAGCTTGGCCGGCACCGGCAAGCGCCTCACGCTGGAGCTCGGCGGCAAGGCGGCCAACATCGTCTACGAGGACGCCGCGATCGACCAGGCCGTCGAGGGCATCGTCAACGGCATCTTCTTCAACCAGGGCCACGTGTGCTGCGCCGGCTCCCGGTTGCTGGTGCAGGAGTCGGTGCACGATCTCGTGCTCGACAAGCTGCACCGGCGCATGGAGCAGCTCCGCATCGGTGATCCGCTCGACAAGAACACCGACGTCGGCGCCATCAACTCGGCCGAGCAGCTCGGCCGCATCACCGAGCTGGTCGAGGCCGGCGAGGCCGAGGGCGGCGACGTGTGGCAGCCGTCGTGCCCGGTGCCGGACAAGGGCTTCTGGTTCCGCCCGACGGTGATCTCCAACGTGGCCCAGTCGCACCGGGTCGTGCGGGAGGAGATCTTCGGGCCGGTGCTGTCGGTGCTCACGTTCCGCACGCCGGAGGAGGCCGTGGCCAAGGCCAACAACACGGCGTACGGGCTGTCGGCCGGCATCTGGACCGAGAAGGGCTCGAAGATGCTCTGGACCGCCAACCAGCTGAAGGCCGGCGTGGTGTGGTCGAACACGTTCAACCAGTTCGACCCGACCAGCCCGTTCGGCGGGTTCAAGGAGAGCGGCTTCGGCCGGGAGGGCGGGATCCACGGCCTCGAGGCCTACGTCGAGCTGGAGGCCCGGTGACCCTTCCGGTGAAGAAGACCTACAAGCTCTACATCGGCGGGGAGTTCCCCCGGTCGGAGTCGGGCCGGTCGTACCCGGTCGACGGGCCCGACGGCGTGGTGCGCGTGGCCCAGGGCTCGCGCAAGGACGTGCGCGACGCGGTGCGTGCCGCCCGGGCCGCACAGCCCAAGTGGGCCGGCAAGACGGCGTACAACCGGGGCCAGGTGCTCTACCGGGTGGCCGAGGTGCTCGAGGGTCGCCGCTCGCAGTTCCCGGCGAGGGAGGTGCAGGCCGCCATCGACCGGTGGGTCTGGTACGCCGGCTGGACCGACAAGGTGCAGCAGGTGTCGGGCTCGCTCAACCCGGTGGCCGGCCCGTACTGGAACGTCACGTCGCCCGAAGCGGTCGGCGTCGTCGGCCTCGTCGCCCCCGAGTCGCCGTCGCTGCTCGGGCTGGTGTCGCGGCTGGCCCCGGCCCTCGTCGGTGGCAACGCCGTCGTCGTCCTGGCCAGCGAGTCGTCGCCGCTGCCGGCCGTCGACCTGGCCGAGGTGCTCGCCACGTCCGACGTCCCCGGCGGCGTCGTCAACATCATCACCGGCCACAAGGCCGAGCTGCTGCCGTGGCTGGCCGGCCACCTCGACGTCGACTCCATCGACGTCACCGGCGTGCCCGACGAGCTGCTGGCCGACGTCGAGCGCGAAGCAGCGGCCAACGTGAAGCGGGTGGTCCGCCCCGAGCAGGGCCCGCTGGACCAGTCGCCCCATGACATCCTCCGGTTCATGGAGCACAAGACCGTCTGGCACCCGGTCGGGCAATGACCTCGCTCGCCGTGACCCTCCGCGGGCTGCACGTCCCGGGGTCGCCGCTGGTGCTGGCGAACGCGTGGGACGCGGCATCGGCCTCGATGGTCGAGGAGGCCGGCTACCACGCCGTGGCCAGCTCCAGCGCGGCGGTGGCCGACACCGAGGGCTGGCCCGACAACAACGTCATGCCGGCGGACGTCGCCATCGCCGCCGTGGCCCGCGTCGTGCGAGGCACGTCGCTGCCCGTCACCGCCGACATCGAGGGCGGCTACGGGCTGCCGGCCTTCGAGCTGGTCGAGCGACTGCTGGCGGCCGGCGCCGTGGGCTGCAACATCGAGGACACCGACCACTCGCAGGTCCGCACCCTGGTCGACCGCGACACCCACGTCCGGCGCATCGAGGAGGTCCGAGCGGCCGCCGGGGACGCCCTCGTGGTCAACGCCCGGGTCGACGCCATCGTGCGGGGCGGCACGCTCGAGGAGGCCATCGAGCGGGGCAAGGCCTACCTGGCCGCCGGCGCCGACTGCGTCTACCCGATCTTCCTCGGCGACCCCGGCGACCCCGGCGACGTCGCGACGTTCGTCGAGGCGGTCGGCGGGCCGGTCAACATCCTGTTCCGGCCGGGTGCCCCGTCGCTCGCCGAGCTGGCCTCGCTCGGCGTGGCCCGGGTGAGCATCGGCTCGGGCTGGTACCGGAAGGTGCAGGCGGCGATGACCGACTCGTTGGAGACCTTCTTCGGCTGAACTCGCTCGCTGGCGGCCATGCCGTCGGCGAGGCTGCGGCCATGCCCGGCCGCCTGCTCGTCGTCCGCCACGCCGAGACCACGTGGAACGCCGAGCATCGGTGGGCCGGCCACTCCGACCCGCCGCTGTCGGACCTCGGCCACGAGCAAGCGGTGGCCCTGGGGGCGTCGCACGTCGGGTCGGGGATCGACCGGGTCGTGGCCAGCGACCTGGGCCGAGCGCTCGTCACGGCCGAGGCCGTGCGATCGGCATGCGGGCGGTTTCGGTGCATGGGGGGCCGCTGACGTGTTCGGGCGTTCGCGCCAGGGTCGGAAGACGAAGGGCGCTCTGAGGCGACGTTGGGCGCGCCCGAGTCCCGCGCTCGAACCGGCGACGGATTGACACCATTTTTGATGTCAATCCGTCGCCGGTTCGGGGAGCATCAGGTCCGGCGCGCCCAGGTCGTCCCCTCGGAGCGTCCTTC
>JAODBP010000089.1 GCA_025464025.1 Actinomycetes bacterium
CGTCGAGGTGGCCCAGTCGCTCCTTGAGCTTGGCCGGCGAGGCGAACGCCCACTCCATCGGCACCTGCTGGTCGAAGAGCATGCCGAGGAGGAGCGCGAGCGGGTCCTCCGCGAGGAGGCGATCGGCCTGGTCGTCCCCGGTGATGAAGAACGTGTCGGTCACGTCGTCACGGTAGTTGTAGGTCAGCCATGCTGCGTGAGGCTGATGACGTTCCCGTCCAGGTCTCGATAGCGGGAGGTCCGGCCCCAAGGCTCCGGCCTTGGTTCGTGCACCAGCGTGGCACCAGCCGCCGTCGCGAGAGCGTGCGCATTGTCGATGTCGTCCACGGTGAGACCGATCTGAGCGCCTGTCGTGACGTCAGCGGTCTTTGCTTCGTACAGCGCGAAGTGCAGGTAGGCCCCGTCGGTCCATGAGTAGGAGGCGTGGTCGCCGCTGATCCAGCGGTCATCGCCAGCTTCGTCGGTGTGGTCGGCCTCATGGAGGTCGATGCCGAAGCCCTCGCGGTAGAGCCGGGCCGAGCGCTCGAGATCGCTGACCTCGAGCACGACGAGCATCAAGCGATTCATGGGCGATCTCCAGTGTCGGCCGGTCCGCCGGGGGTGGTCAGGCGATGGGTCGTGGCGGCGTAGAGATCCCGCAGGACCCCGATCTCGGCGCCGTGGTGGATGAGCTCGTCGACCATGTGGAGCACGAGCTCGCGGCGGCTCGCCTCGGCGTAGGGGCCGCCGACGGGGCCGACCGGCGTGTCGAGCTCGGCCTCGGTGAGCGGTGAGACGAGGCCGTCCCATCGGTGCCAGGCGTCCTCGAGGTCGGTGATCGCCTCGTCGGCGGTGGCGCGCGTCGGCGTCGGTCGAGCTACGGGCTCGTGGCCGAGCCAGCGCCAGTTGCGCTCGGCGGCCAGGCCATCGGCGATGTGGGCCAGGCGCCAGGCGATCGTGGTCACGCCGGGCGCCGGCTCCCACGTCAGCTCGTCGTCCGTGAGCCCCTCGACCCGGGCCCGGAGCCGGTCGTAGAAGTACGGCGTGGCGATGGGGTCGGTCACGGCGCCCATCCTGTCTCGGTGGCCCACGCCTCGGCCCGGGCCGTGATGTCGCGGATCACGTCGGACTTGGCCTCGGTGTAGTGCTGCCTGGTCGGCCACTCCCGGGTGGTGAGCGAGCGCTTGACCGAGCCGTAGCGGTCGCGGTCCTCGTCGCAGGCCCGCAGCCAGTCGCGGAACAGGAGGTGTCGGCGCTCCCAGGCGCTGCCCGCCGAGCACACGTGGACGTGGACGTCGCCCTCGGGCGTGCGCACCATCCAGTGGCCGGGCTCGCGGACCCGGAGCACGTAGCCGGCCGCCTCGAGCGGCGCGAGCCAGACGTCGTCGACCTGAGGGACGCTGAGCTGGATGTCCACGATGGGCTTGGCCGCCAGCCCGGGGACGCTGGTCGAGCCCACGTGCTCGATGCGGTGGTCGATCCCCGCAAGCGCTGCGTCGATGCGATCGCGCTCGACGGCGAACCGGTCGGGCCACGACGGGTCGGGGTCGACCACGTCGATGTCGCCGGCTTCCGGTCCGCCGACGAGCTCGATGACCGACGCCGTGCCCGACGACACCAACGCGAGGACGCGGGCGGCGGTCGCTTCGGAGGCCTCGTGGGTCGTGTCGAGCAGCTGGCGCTGGTAGGCGCCGACGTCGCGGAACGGCTCGTACATCCTGCGGACCGGGCCGGTCTCGGTCAGCTCCCCGTCACCCCTCGCCGCGGCACGAGCCACGCACGTCGCTTCTGTCGGCCGGAGCACCACGTAGTGCAGCTCGAGGTCAGGGTGGAAGACGTGGTCGACGAACGCCTCGAGGAACCACGGTGTCACGAGGCCGTCGAGCACGACCTGGTAGCCGCCGAGCGCGTAGGCCCGGGCGGCAACGGCGAGGGCGCCGATCACGACTTCGTTCTGGGCGTGCGACTCCGGCAGCCACGGGGGGATGTAGCCGCTGGCGATGACGTGGAAGAAGTCGTCGCCCTTCAGGTGCACCGCCCGCTCGAACGACCGGGCCACGAGCCCGGCGACCGTGGTCTTGCCGGCGCCGGGTGGGCCGGTCAGGAGGAGGATCGACCCGGCCACGGCGGCACGGTACCGAGGACCGCGGGCGAGGTGCCGGCCGTTTCAGCCGAGGAGGGCGAGGACGGCGGCGGCCACCTCAGCCGGTGATCCGGACGCGTCGACGACGTTCGCCTCGTGCGGCCCGAGGTCGGCGTAGCGAGCGTGGAGCGCCGTGATCCCATCCCGATCGGCGAGATGGGCGGGGTCGCGCTGCTCGATCCGGGCCAGGCAGGTGGCGAGGTCGGCCCGGAGGAAGGCGGATCGGACGGTGATGCCCTGGGACGCACCGGCCCGGGTGACCTGGTCGACGGCGTCGGGGAAGAGGTGGCCGTCGACCACGACCGTGGCGCCGGCGATCGCGAACTGCCAGGCGGCGGCGATGGCGGCGGCGCCGACGGCGTGGTGGTGGTCGGGGTGCCAGGGGTCGCCGCCGACGAGGAACCGGGCGAAGGTGTCGATGGGGAGGTGGAAGGCCGGGTCGCGGGTCTCGGCCACGAGCCGGCTCACGGTCGTCTTGCCCACCCCCACCGGACCGCAGACGAGCAGGATCGGGCCGGCCACCCCGTCATGCTGCCCGGCTGCGAGCCTTGCGTGATGGACATCCGTCGGGCCCGAGCCGCCGACCACGCGGCGTGCCAGGAGGTCGAGCGCCGGGCCGGCGAGCTGTTCCGCTCGATCGGCATGGACGCCGTGGCCGACGACGAGCCGTTCACGGTCGAGGAGCTGGCGGCCGGCGAGGTGTGGGTCGCGGGCGAGGGTGGCGAGGTGGTCGGCTACGTGCTGGCGATCGTGGTCGACGGCGGGACCCACGTCGAGCAGGTGAGCATCGTCCCCGAGGTCGCCGGCCGCGGCGTCGGTCGAACCTTGCTCGACCGGCTCGGCGGGCCGCTCACGCTGACGACCTTCCGCGACGTCCCCTGGAACGCCCCGTACTACGAGCGCCTCGGCTTCGAGGTGCTCACCGACCCCGGCCCCGAGCTCGAGGCCCTCATGGCCTCCGAGTCCTGGCTCGAGGCCTTCGGCCCGCGGGTCGCCATGCGCCGCGCCTGAGCCGAGTCGTGGAGCGACGTGCACCGCATGGGTGCATCACGCCCCACAACTCGCTCGGATCAGGCGTTGGCCGGGTTGGGAGCCTCGGGGTCGACGCCGTAGCGGGCGATGGCGTCGGCCACGAGCTCGGGCTTGACCTGGCCCTCGCGGGCGAGGGCCGAGAGCACGGCGACGACGACGTGGCCGTGGTCGACCTCGAAGTGCCGGCGCAGCTGGGCCCGGGTGTCGGACCGGCCGAAGCCGTCGGTGCCGAGGGGCAGCCACCCGCCGGGGACCCAGCGGGCGATGCTGTCGGGCACCGACATCATGTGGTCGGTGACGGCGACGTAGGGGCCCTCGGCCCGCTCGAGCTGGCTGGTGACCCACGGCGTGCGGCGGGGCTGCGACGGGTGCAGCCGGTTCCAGCGCTCGGCGGCCAGGGCCTCCTCGCGCAGGGCCTTGTACGACGTGGCCGACCACAGCTCGGCGGCAACGTCGTAGTGCTCGGCCAGCTCGTCGCGGGCCTGGGCCGCCCACTGCCACGCCGGGCCGGAGAACAGGATCGTGGCCCGCTTCGACGGCCCGGCCGGGGCGTCGGCGAACTTGTAGAGCCCGCCCAGCAGGTCGTTCTCGATGCCCTCGGGCATGGCCGGCATCGGGTAGTTCTCGTTGTAGAGGGTCAGGTAGTAGAAGACGTCCTCGCCCTCGACGAACATCCGCTTCGAGCCCTCGCGGATGATGGCGGCCATCTCGTAGGCGAAGGCCGGGTCGTAGGCCTGGCAGTTCGGGTAGGCGGCGGCGAGGTGGAGGCTGTGGCCATCGTCGTGCTGGAGCCCCTCGCCGTGCAGCGTGGTGCGCCCGGCGGTGGCGCCGAGCATGAAGCCCCGGCCCCGCTGGTCGGCGAAGGCCCACGCCAGGTCGCCGATCCGCTGGAAGCCGAACATCGAGTAGAAGATGAAGAACGGCAGCATCGTCACGCCGTGGGTGGCGTACGACGTGCCGGCGGCGGTGAAGCTGGCGAACGAGCCGGCCTCGGTGATGCCCTCCTCGAGGATCTGGCCCGACTGCGACTCGCGGTACGAGAGCAGCAGGTCGGCGTCGACCGGCTCGTAGAGCTGCCCGAGGGCGGCGTAGATGCCGATCTCCCGGAAGAGCGAGTCGAGGCCGAAGGTGCGGGCCTCGTCGGGGATGATCGGCACCACCTTGTCGCCGACCTTCTCGTCCCGCACGAGGTTCCGCAGCAGACGGGCGAACGACATCGTGGTCGACACCGCCGAGCTCCCCGAGCCCTTCAGCAGCTCGTCCCACACCTTGGGGTCGGGCATCTCGCTCCGGCTGCCCCGGCGGTTGGGCGTGCGCATCGGCAGCGAGCCGTCGAGCGCCCGGCGCCGCTGGCGGAGGTACTCCATCTCCGGCGAGTCGTCGGCCGGCATGAAGTACGGGGGCAACGGGCCCTCGAGCGCGGCGTCCGGGATCTCCTCGTGCATGAAGAGGCGGTCGCGGAACGTCTTGATCGCGGCCGACTCCATCTTCTTGATCTGGTGCGTGGCGTTGCGGCCCTCGACGTCGGGGCCGAGCGTCCAGCCCTTCACCGTCTTGGCCAGGATCACGGTGGGCGAGCCCTGGTGCTCGACGGCGGCCTTGTAGGCGGCGTAGAGCTTCCGGTAGTCGTGCCCGCCGCGCGGCAGGTTGCGCAGGTCGTCGTCGGTGAGGTGCTCGACCATCTGGCGCAGGCGGGGGTCGGGGCCGAAGAAGTGCTCGCGGATGTAGGCGCCCGACTCGACCGAGTACTTCTGGAACTGGCCGTCGACCGTGGTGTTCATCTTGTTGAGGAGGACGCCGTCCTTGTCCTTGGCCAGCAGCTCGTCCCACTTCGAGCCCCACACGACCTTGATGACGTTCCAGCCGGCGCCGCGGAACACGGCCTCGAGCTCCTGGATGATCTTGCCGTTGCCGCGGACCGGGCCGTCGAGCCGCTGGAGGTTGCAGTTGACGACGAAGATCAGGTTGTCGAGCTGCTCGCGGGCGGCGATGGAGAGGGCGCCGAGCGACTCGGGCTCGTCGCACTCGCCGTCACCCAGGAAGGCCCAGACCTTCGAGCCCGACGTGTCCTTGAGCTGGCGGTTGAGCAGGTAGCGGTTGAACCGGGCCTGGTAGATGGCGTTGATCGGGCCGAGGCCCATCGACACCGTCGGGAACTCCCAGAACTCGGGCATGAGCCGGGGGTGGGGGTACGACGAGAGTCCGTTGCCGCCGACCTCCTGGCGGAAGTTGTCGAGCTGGGCCTCGGTGAGGCGGCCCTCGAGGAAGGCCCGGGCGTAGATGCCGGGGGCGGCGTGGCCCTGGAAGTACACCTGGTCGCCGTCGAGGCCGTCGTCCTTGCCCCGGAAGAAGTGGTTGTAGGCCACCTCGTAGAGCGACGCCGAGGAGGCGTAGGTGGCCAGGTGGCCGCCGATGCCGTCGGACGTCTTGTTGGCCCGGATCACCATGGCCGCCGCGTTCCAGCGGATGAAGGCCCGGATGCGGCGCTCGAGGTACTCGTCGCCGGGGAACCAGGCCTGTTGGTCGACTGGGATCGTGTTCACGTAGGGCGTGGTGATCGTGGCGGGCAGGCCGACCTGCCGCTCACGGGCCCGTTCCAGGAGCGCGGAGATGAGGTAGCGGGCCCGCACCGGCCCGTGCGTGTCGACGATGGCGTCGAGGCTGTCGAGCCACTCCTTCGTCTCTTGCGGGTCGACGTCGGGGAGGGAGTGCACGAACCCGTCGAAGATCATGACCCCCATTCTCTCGGGTTACCGAGGAGTTCGGGAACAACGCTGATGGTTTCGCTCCGCAGGCTCCGCTCGACGCCGCCTGCTCGCTGGCGCTCCCGACGGCGGTTTGTGCTCTCGCTGTCCGGCAGGATGAGGGGAGTGACGACGATCGTGTACACCGACGGGGCCTGCTCGGGGAACCCCGGACCGGGCGGTTGGGCCTGGGCCGTGGAGGACGGGCCGTTCGCCTCGGGGTCCGAGAAGCACACCACCAACCAGCGGATGGAGATCGCCGCCGCCCTCGAAGCG
This sequence comes from Actinomycetes bacterium, assembly GCA_025464025.1. The sequence goes on from JAODBP010000089.1 coordinate 6,175, forward strand.
GTGCGCGCCCTGCCCGGCCCGGTCGAGGTCGTGAGCGACTCCACCTACGTCGTCAACTGCTTCCGCGACAAGTGGTGGGAGGGCTGGCTCAAGCGGGGCTGGACCAACTCGCAGAAGAAGCCGGTGGCCAACAAGGACCTGTGGGAGCCGCTGATCGACACCTACCGCGACCGGGGCGACATCACCTTCCGCTGGGTGAAGGGCCACTCCAACGACCCCATGAACGACCTCGTCGACCGCCTGGCCGTGGAGGCCGCCCTCAAGCAGGCCGGTCGCACGGGCAGCGGGCGGCCCACCGAGCTGGGGCCGCCCGACAAGGTGCCGGGCAAGGCCACCAAGGGGCCGGCCCTGCCCGAGGGCCACGCCGTCGCCGTGTTCGGCGTGCGCCCACCCGAGCTCGGCGGCTACGACCCGAACCCCCAGCGCGACCGGGCCCGGAAGCGGCTGGTCGAGGTGCTGAGCCACAAGTCGACCGAGCACCCTGACCTGCTCGTCGTCACCGGGCTGGCCCTGGGCGCCGAGCAGCTCGGGGCCGAGGCCGCCGTCGAAGCCGGCCTGCCCTACGTGGCCGTGCTGCCCTACGAGGGGTTCGACTCGGTGTGGCCCGACGTCAGCCGGGCGTGGTTCGAGGAGCTGCGCACCGGCGCGACCCTCGCGATCACGCTCGAGAAGCGGAAGCCGGAGACCAAGCAGCAGGCCGGCATGTGGCTCGGCCGGCGCGACACCTGGATCCTCGAGCGGGTGCAGGAGGCGATCGTCGTGTCCGAGCCCGACGATCGCAGCTACGCCACCGTCGTCGACAAGCTCGGCGACGACGATGTGTTCCTGTTGCGGCCGTGAGCGACTACCCGCCCGAGGACCACGTCCTCCGCGACCTCCGCATCGAGAGCTGGTTGGAGGCCGAGGACCACTCGTTCGCCGAGCTCCCCGTCGACGACGCCGTGCGCGACCGCAGCGGCGCCGTGTCGATCGGCGCGCTCACCACGCTGGTCGACATCGCGTGCGCCCGCGTCTCGTTCGCCGCGGCCCAGCCGCACTGGATCGCCACCGCCGACCTCTCGATCGCCCGGGGCGTGCCCGTCCACGACGGCGTGGTGCAGGCCGAGGCCAAGGTCTCCAAGGCCGGGTCGAAGCTGATCTCGATCGAGGTCGACCTCCACGGTGCCGGGACGGCGGCCGCCACGTTCGCCCGCATCCCACGGTCGGCCTCCGAGGTCGTGCGGGCCCTGCCCTCGGTCGGCGAGCGCACGTCGATGCCGCTGCTCGGCGCCAGCCGCTCCGGTGCGATCACCGAGCGCATGGGGCTTCGGGCGGCCCACGGTGGCGTCGAGCTCGACCGCACCGACTACGTGCGCAACAGCTTCGGCACCATCAACGGCGGCGTGCTCGGCTTCCTCGTGGCGGCCGCCGCCGAGGACGCCACGGGACTGGTCGCCGCCGACCTGGTGCTCCGCTACCTCGGCCAGACCAAGGTCGGACCGGCCCACGCCGCGGCGACCGTCGTGCGCACCGGCACCGACCACGCCGTCTGCGACGTCCGGGTCCGCGACGCCGGTGCCGACGGCTTCCTCCTCGCCCGGGCCACGGTCACGACCGTCCGGGCCTGAACCCAGAACGGTTGGAGTCGAAGGGCAGGGTGTCGTCGTGCCCCCGGAGGGTGGCGAACGCGCCTACAGCCCCTTGGGGCGGTTGGCGAAGCGATGCTCGGTGGGCGAGTAGAACCACCCGCCGCCGGCCTTGGTGCCACCGTCGACCGGGATGTTGTGGCCGGTCACGAACGCCGACATGTCCGACGCCAGGAACAGCGCGACGCGCGCCTGGTCCTCGGGCCACCCCAGCCGCCCGACCGGGGCCCACGAGGTCCACAGGTCGTCGTGGTCCTCCCAGCCGGTGAGGTAGTCGACCTGCGGGGACTGGGTGAGGTCGGGCCCGATGCCGTTGGCCCGGATGCCGTCCCGGCCGTAGCGGACGGCGATGTCGGTGGTGAACTTCGCCACCGCGGCCTTGAACGCGCCGTAGACCGGCTCGCCCGGGTAGCCCCGCATGCCCTCGACCGAGTGCACGTTCACGATCACGCCGTGCTTCCGCTCGCGCATCGACGGGATGAACGCGCGGGTGACCGAGAGGAAGTGCCGGAAGTTGATCTCGAACATGTCGTTCCACGACTCCGGGGTCGACTGCTCGAAGCGCACCAGCGGGCGGAAGTCGCCCACGTTGTTGACCAGCACGTCGAGGTGGCCCCGGCGCTCGAGCACGTCGGCGGCGAAGGCCTCGACGGCATCGACGTCGCGCACGTCGATCACCGTGGCGTGGGCCTGGCCCCCGGCTGCGGTGATGTCGGCGACCACGCGATCGGCCCGCTGGGGGTCGATCTCGGCCACCTCGACGATCGCCCCGTGCTGGGCGAACAGGCGGCTGGTCGCACCGCCGATGCCGTCACCCCCGCCGGTGACGACCGCGACCCGGCCGTCGAGGAGGCGGTTCCAGTCGTCGATGCGCGGGACGTCGGTCGGCTCTTGCGGCATGTGGATCCCCCCAGGATCGAAGAAGAGGTAGGTCTACGCGACTCTTG
>JAODBP010000157.1 GCA_025464025.1 Actinomycetes bacterium
GCCACCGGGGCCACCTCTTCATCCGGGGCCAGGTGGTGCGGGTGGTGCCCGAGGACGAGATGGTCGAGGCCCTCATCGACGAGGCCGAGAAGCTGGTGAAGGAGGGGTTCGAGGCCCGCCTCGCCGCGGCCGACTCGGGCGCCGCCGCCGAGGCGGAGGCCGACCGCCTCGCGCTGCTCGACGACAAGGGCGCCGACGCCAACGACAGCGAGCAGCGGGTCGAGCTGATCCGCAAGCGGACTACGTGATCTCCCGCAGCAGCTGGATCGTGTAGGCGTCCTCGAGCACCGGGAAGTACGGCGGCTGCAGGAACAGCAGCGACGAGTCGTAGTTGTAGCTCCGGACGGCGTACTGGCTCATGTAGCCACCGAGGTTGGTGGCCGTGGACCCGTAGAACGTCATGGTGCCGTGGGTCGTGTTCGGCGCCGCCGAACGCCACTGCTGCTCCATGGCGATGGTGCCGGCCCGCCAGGTGAGGTCGTTGGGCGCCCACCGGGGCACGAGGACCTCGTCCTGGGCCATCAGCCCGAGGACGTCGACGCTGTTGGGGTTGTCGACGTTCCAGCCGCTCGAGGCGTAGTCGACGTTGCCACCGACGACGATGTCGCCGGTGGTGGCCACGGTGACCCGGCCGCTCACCGTGCCGGACACGATCACGTCCTGGGCGGCGTAGATCGCCCCGTTGGTGGGCACCGGCTTGCTCGTCGCCGTGCCGCACGTCGGCAGGGTGTTGATCGGGGCCGCGGGTGACAGGTCGATCGCCGTGCACCGCTGCATCGTCACCGTGCCGTTGCCCTGGAACTTCAGCCACCAGCCGGCGGCGGTCGGGTCGTTCAGCGTGATGCCGTCGGTGGCGGCCGCCGCCGCCCGCTGGACGTCGCCGACCGACCCGGTGAAGTTGTCGAAGTCGATGGCGGTCGGGATGACCGTGCGGATGGTCGTGGCGTCGTAGCCCCTCGACCCGTTGCTGTAGGTCGGCGTGCCCGAGTACGTCGAGGTGCCGGTCTTGGTGCGGTAGATGTGCCCCTCGGCGTAGAGGTTGGCGTTGACGGTGCCGGCGTGGACGATGTTGCTGCCGTTGCCGGCGTAGATCTTCCCGTTGGCCGTGGCCGTCGGGCCGTAGATGACCTCGGCGTTCGAGATCATCTGGAAGTCGGCGATCGACGCCGTCCGCACCAACGCTTCGAGCGTCCGTGCCGAGGAGGCGACGCCGGTGCGCCGGCCGGTGGCCACGAGGCGCACTGTCGTCCGGGTGGCGGTGGGCGGGAAGACCTGGAGGTCGTACTCCAGGCCGTCGCCCAGGTCGAGCCAGCCGTCGCGGCCGTTGGGGTACGTCCACTTGAGCGTGCCATCGAACTTCAGGGGCACCGTCGCCCCCGGGTCGTAGGCGATGCCGGTCCCGGTCGCCACCCGGGTCGCCTCGGCCCGGTGGACCCAGTGGGCGTAGTAGAGGTGGTCCTCGGTGAGCTTGGCGATGTAGTCGTTGATGCCCGCCTCGGCCGCCTGGAGGGAGCGGTTGGTGGCCTGCGACAGCTGGCCCTGGTCGAGATCGGCGAACGTGCCCCGGAGGAGGCTGCCGCCGATGACGGCCAGCACCACGCTGACGAGCAGCACGGTGACGAGGATCGAGCCCCGCTCGTCGCCGGCGCGGGTCACTCGTTCCTCATGTCGATCGAGGTCTGGAACAGCCGGTCGGCCCGGCCCCGGCTGTTCACGCCGCTGAGGCGGATGTCGACGGTGCGGACCGCGCCGCCGACGAGGTGGGCGGTGAACGCCGGCCCGGTCCGGACGTCCATGATCCCGACCCACGGGCCACTGGTGCCGAACGTCCACGGCGGCCCGTACGGCGTGCAGGCGGCGAGGGTCTCCGGGCAGCTCGTCTGCCCCGACGACGTGGTCGAGCGCTGGAGCTGGAACTGGCCCTGGACCGGCTGGATCCGGTAGGCGACGCGCCGGAGCCGGAACGGCGTCGAGGTGTCAGGGGAGTAGAAGGTGATGCTGAGCTGGTCGGCGGCGACGGTGACGGGGGGCAGGTTCGGGTCGCCGGTGTAGGCCTGGCGCAGCTCCCGGGCCAGGCGGTCGACGACCGAGCGGCCATCGGCGTGGAGCTGGGTGGAGGCCTGGAGCTCGGTGGCACCGCTGATCGCGCTGTCGAAGAACCGGAGGAGCGGCAGCAGCACGACCATCAGGAGGGCGGCGGCCACGGCCACCTCGGTGAGGCTGAAGCCCCGCTCGTCGTCGAGCCGGCTCATGGCCCGGCGACCAGGGTGAGGGTCGTGGTGGCGCCCGTCGTGCCGATCGACACCGTGGTGGTCTTCGCCTGCCACCCGGCTTGGGCGTCGACCGTGACCGTGTAGCTCGCCGTCCCGGTGGGGAGCGGCACCACGAGGTTGCCGCCGGGATCCGTCGTGCCGGTGAGCAGGACGTTCCTCGGGCCACCGCTGATCCGGACCGCCATGTTCGGGAGCACCACCGTGCCACCGGGCTTGCGCACCTGGACCGTGAGGTCCTTGGTCGGCCAGCTCACCATCGTGAGCGTGCCGACGGCCGTCACGCCCGTCGTGTCGGTGGTGACCGTGATGGGCGTGGAGAACCGGGCGGTGGTGTCGCCGGCGTGGGCCGTGCTCGACGCGGCGACGGTGTAGGTCACGCCCGACCAGAGGTCGATCGGGCCGACCGTGCCGGTGGAGGTCGAGTACGACGCCGTGCCCCGGCTCGAGGTCACGGTGACGTCGCTGGCGGTGGCGAAGGTGGCGCCGTTGGTGTCCCGGAGGTCGAGCCGCACCGGGACGGGGCGCGACAGGCGCAGGCGGAGCACCTTGGTCTGGGTGGCGAGGGCCTGGCCCGAGGTGTCGGCGACGACCTGGTCGGCCGGGAAGAGCTGCCAGGGCGCGGGCACCGACGTGGCCGTGATGGCGTACACCTGGCCCGCCGTCGTCGGTGTCAGGGCCGGGAAGATCACGTAGCCCCGGGAGTCGGTGATCCCGGTGCGCGTCGTCGACGGCCCGGTGAGCTCGACGGTCACCCCGGCCACGCCGAGGTTGCTGTTCGTCGAGTCGACCAGCTCGGCCTGGACGATGGTCTTGGTGAGGCTGGGCTGGGTCGGCGGGGCGATCAGCGTGCGGAGCCGGGCCAACGGCGTCGATCGGCCGGGCAGCGTGACCGTGACCGTCAGCCGCTTGTAGTCGGCCTGGGTGGCGAAGGCGGTGTCGACGCGGTCGGCCACGAGCTCGACCGCGGTCTGGACCTGGTAGGTCGTGGTGCCGACGGGGACCGGGGTGGTGGCCTGCAGGGTGCCGGCGGGGTTGCCGTTGACGGTGCCGACGTCGTCGTAGGCGAGGGAGCGGGCCTGCTCGACCTGCTGGGTGGCGAGCTGGTCGGCGGTCGCGCGCTGCCGGGAGCGCAGCTGGGCCTGGAGCGAGGTGGCCATGGTGCTGGCGAACCCGATCGCGAGCACGGCGAAGATCCCGAGGCCGACCATGACCTCGATCACCGAGAAGCCGCCCTGGCCGTCGTCGTCTAGGGCGCGAGAGGTGCGAACCGGGCGCGATGCCACGAATCAGTGATCGAACCGCAGGGAACCGACCTTGAGCCCTCATCCGCCGGATCCCGCTGCCGATCCTGGGAGCGATGGCGGCAGGTGAGCAGCAGTGGCGACGTCGACCGGTCCTGGCCCTGCTCATCACCACCGCGGTCAAGCTGCTGCCGATCGCGGCGTCGTTCGGCGCCGGCGTGGTCGCGGGACGCCTGGTGGGCCGCCCGGCGGGGTGGCCGGCGACCGGGTTGTGGCTCGCCGGCCTGCTGGTGACCTCCACGCTCGTCCTGGTCGTCGTCGACCGCCTGGCCCGCCGGGCGCTGCCGCTGGCGACGCTCCTGCGGCTCACGCTCCTCGTCCCCGACCGGACGCCGAGCCGCTTCAAGATCGCCATGGGCGCCCGCGGCGGGGATGGGCCGGGTGCTGATGCGGCCCGGCTCCTCGGGCTGGTGGCCGACCTCGACGGCCACGACCGCCGCAGCCGCGGCCACTCCGAGCGGGTCAGGGGCTACGTCGACCTCATGGCCCAGGAGCTCCGGCTCGGGCATCGCGACCGCGAGCTCCTGCGCTGGGCCGCCCTGCTGCACGACGTCGGCAAGCTGAAGGTGCCCTCGCCGACCCTCGAGCGGCCCGGTCGCCTCACCGACGCCGACTGGCGCGAGCTGCGCCAGCACCCGGTGGAGGGGGCCCGGCTGATCGCACCGCTGCGATCGTGGCTCGGCCCGTGGGCGTCCGCCGTCGTCCAGCACCACGAGCGGTGGGACGGCACCGGCTACCCGGGTGGCCTGGCCGGCCTCCAGATCTCGCTCGGCGCCCGCATCGTGGCCGTGGCCGATGCGTTCGAGACCATGACGTCGGCCCGCTCGGGCAGCTCGACGATCGCCGCCGGCCCGGCCCGGGAGGAGCTGGCCCGTTGCGCCGGGCACCAGTTCGACCCGATCGTCGTGCGGGCGTTCCTCCGGGTGTCGATCGGCCGGCTGCGCTGGGTGATGGGCCCGCTGGCCTGGATCGCCGAGCAGCCGTTCCTCGGCGGGGTCCAACAGGCGGCCACCCGGGTGGGGACGGTCGGGGCGCGCGTCGGCGTCGGCGTGGCCACCGCCGGAGCCGTCGCCGGGTCCGTCGTGGTCGGCGTGGCACCGGCCCCGTCGCCCCGGCAACCGGGCCAGGTGGCGACCTCGCAACCGGCCGCCGGGGCGTCCGACGAGCGGGGCGTGATCGACGTCTTCCTCCACCACCACGTCGCCCCCGGCCCGACGCCGTCGACGACCACCACCGCGCCTGCCGCTCCGTGAGCTACCACCACGTACAGTGAGGGTAACCGGGCCGGAAGTGATCACCCGATCCATGGTCCTTTCCCTACTGCGGGTGGTCCGATCGGGTCATGAGCCGTGGAAACGGCCACCCAACGTGCCGTTTTGCTGGTCTTGACCGGCCTCCTCCCCGTATCTTGGTCTCGGTACGGCGCGATCTCCGAGGAGTCCAGGTGGCTGTTCTGCTACGAAGCACCCGGAAGGCCGGCTTCGCCGCGCTCGCCGCGTGCATCGCCGTCCTGGGCCTCACGGTCACCCCGGCCCACGCCGCGCTCGGCAGTGCCCAGCCGCTGGCCAAGGTGCTGAACGCCACGTCCGCGGTCAACCCGACCACGCCCATCTGGCAGATCGACGTCACCTTCACCCTGGGCGGCGTCATCAGCTGCCCGGCGGACATCCACTACATCATCCAGGGCTCGGCCGAGAAGGCCACGGTCTGCACGTCGGGCCAGACGGCGCCGACGACCCTCAAGGTCCGTCGCCCGGTCTTCAGCTCCGGCACCTCGGGCATCAGCACCCTCACGCCGGGCGGCACCGCCAGCGTCCGGGCCATGATCCGCAGCGCCGGGGCCGACGTCGACAACGACCTGATCGGTGCGCCGGCGTTCAACGTCAACGTGCCGCCCGCCCCCGTCTGGGTGGGCGTCGGCGACGGCTACACCTCCCAGCTCCTGCAGGACCCGGACGGGTGCACCCTGCCCGACGACTGCTACCGGCCGAACGACCCGACCGTCTCGTGGGTCACGCTGGCCGTCCAGCAGCTCAACCTCCAGTTCAGCCCGCCGACGAACCCCAGCGATCCGTCGCGCGACTGGTCGCTGAAGCCGGCGATCATCGCCACCAGCGACACCTCGGCCGCCGGCATCGCCGCCCAGCAGGCGCAGATGGTCGCCGCCCTCCAGGCCCACGCCGGGTCGTGGAACTGGGTCGGCATGTCGGCCGGCCTGGTCGACTCCGGGATCCCGGCCGCCCTCCAGGCGTACTACACGGCCAATGGCTACGACCCCGGCCCGCTGCCGTGGGAGGCCGTCGACCCCTCCGAGTGCCCCGACTTCAGCAACGTGATCCCGACCGTGCAGGCGCAGGGCGCAGCCATGAAGGCGAGCCTGCAGGTCGCCGCCGGCGCGGCGCTCGCCGCCGACCCGTCGGTCCGCGTGATCCAGGTCCTCTACCCGTACCTGACCGAGACCTCGCAGGTGATCGAGTCGGCGCTGCCGGGCGATCGGACCAGCTACCCGAACCCGTGCGCCGTGGCCAACGGCAACAACCCGGCCAACCGTGACGTCATCGACGCCCTCGACAGCGCCATCAACATCGACACCACCCCCGGCGACAACGTCTTCTCGCTCGACCTGCGCAACACGTTCACCGACCTGCCGACCGGCAACCTCATGTACATCGAGGCCGGCCCGGACGACGATCCCGGTTCGGGCGGCTACCAGCGCATCGAGAACTTCCTCCAGCTCTCCCGGCCGTTCGGCTACCCGTACCCGTCGCCCCAGGGTGCCGGCACGGTCGCCGAGGGCGTCATCAACCTCGTCTTCGGCCAGGCCAGCGACGAGACGCCCCCCGTCGTGACCGGCTTCCCGCTCGCCTCACCGGTCCCCGGCTCGTTCTGGTACAACCGCCCGCTCGACATCCAGTGGCTGGCCTTCGACCCGTCGCCCGGCACCGGGCTCGACCCGACCAAGGGCACCTGGCCGACCTCCAGCCGGGCCGCCAGCGAGGGCCAGCTCACGTGGCAGAGCCCCTACGAGGCCTGGGACCTCGCCGGCAACCACGCCCTCGGCCAGCTCTCGCTCTCGACGGACTTCAGCCCGCCGACGATCACGGTGACGCCCGACCGGGCCCCCAACTCCCGCAACTGGTACAACGCGGACGTCAACCTCTCCTGGAACTTCGTCACCGACGCCAAGGCCGGGGTGAACGTGGTCTCCGGTCCCGACCTCACCACGAGGTACGGGCCGTACCCCGTGACGCTGAGCGGCGCCAACCTCAGCCACACCAACCCGCTCAACACCATGTGTGACGTGGCCAAGAACTGCATCCAGGCCACGGGCAAGGTCAACGTCGACAAGGTGAAGCCGATCGTCACCCCGATCGTCACGGGCACGCTCGTGAACGGCTGGTACAAGGGGTCGGTCACCGTCGACTGGACGGCGGTCGACGGTGGCGGCTCCACGCTGCTGACCGGGGGCCCCTACGCCTCGACGACGGTCACCACCGGCGGCACCACCGTGGTGAGCAGCCCGTCGATCTGCGACCGGGCCGACAACTGCACCGTCGCCACCCAGTCGGTCCAGGTCGACAACGCCCCGCCGGTCATCGCCATCGCCGGCGCCACCCAGGGCCAGGAGTACACCTCGGCGAACATGCCGACGGCCATCACCTGCCAGGCGCTCGACGTGCTCTCGGGCGTCAACGGCTCCTGCGTCGTCACCGTCGCCACCTCGGCCCTGCCGAACGGCGTCCGCTACACCTACACGGCGACGGCCACCGACCTCGTGGGCAACACCTCGACGACCACGCTCTCCTTCGACGTGATCGGCGCCTCGGTGGCGCCGCCCTCGATCGTGGGCGTGCCGGACCGGGCCCCCGACGCCAACGGCTGGTACAACCACCCGGTCACGATCCACTGGGTCGTCACCGCCCAGCCCGGCACCACCGTGCGTACCGACTGGCCCGACACCGTCGTCGGCACCCAGGGCCAGAACAAGGCCATCGCCAGCCCGCAGGTCTGCGACCAGTTCGGGAACTGCGCCTCGACGACCTACACCGTCTCGACCGACTTCACCGGTCCTTCGGTGACGGTCAGCCCCGACCGGTCCGCCAACCTCGCCGGTTGGTACAACGCGCCGGTCACCGTCTCCTGGGCCTTCACCGGCGACAACCTCTCCGGGGCCAACACGGCCACGCAGGCGGCGCCCCGCACGGTCCAGGGCAACATCACCGCCGTCGGCCAGAGCAACGCGGCCGGCACGATGTGCGACCTCGCCGGCAACTGCACGACGGCCACCCTGCCGTTGAGCATCGACACCGTCGCCCCGACCGTCACGGCCAACCCGACGAGCTCGTCGCCGGCCACCAACGGCTGGTACCGCACGGGCGTGACCATCAACTGGGCGACCGGTGACACGGGCGGCTCGGGCCTCAACCCGCTGACCGCCTCGCCGCTGCCCGGCGCAGCCCTGCTCAGCGGCGCCAACCAGACGTTCACGACCCCTCCGGTCTGCGACCTGGCCGGCAACTGCGCCACGGGCACCGCCACGGTGAACCTCGACCTCATGGATCCGACGGTCTCCGTCGGCGGCGTCACGGCGGGCAAGACGTACACGGCGGCCAACCGGCCGACGGCGACCTGCTCGGCCGTCGACCAGACCTCCCTCTCGGGCCTGGACGGCACCTGCACGCTCAGCACCACCAAGGTGGCGCTGCCGGCCTACGGCCCGCCCGGCTACACCTACACGACCAAGGCCACGGCGACGGACAAGGCCGGCAACTCCGCCACCAAGACCGTGATCTACGTCGTCTACGAGATCACGCCGAAGGACTCCGGCCACATGAGCGGGAGCGGCACGGTCGGCAGCGGCACCAACGCCGTGTCGGCCAACCTGTCGATCCGCTGCACGGCCCGCCCCGACACGCTCAAGGTGTCCTGGACCGAGAAGGTCGGGAGCAAGACCAAGACCCGCACGTTCTCGATGACCGAGCAGACCTCGAGCTACTGCTGGAACGACCCCGGCTACCAGGGCGGCACGTCGAACACCTCGTTCGACTCGCTGACCGGCACCGGCACGGGTCGCCTCGACGGCTGCGGCTACGCCACCGTCGAGTACACCTTCACCGACCAGGGCAAGACGGGCACGGGTGACACCATCCGCATCGTCATCAAGGACTCGGCCGGCAACGTGCTGGTGACGGTGGCCGGCAAGATCAACGCCAACGGCAACATCGTCGCCAACGCCGACTCGAACAACGGCAACTACGACAGCGACGGCTACGACGGTGCCGGGTACGACCACAACGGCTACGACCACGACGGGTACGACCACAACGGCTACGACCACAGCGGCTACGACCACAACGGTTGTGACAAGTACGGCCGCTCCCGCTTCGGCGGCGGCACGGGCTACACCAAGCCCGACTACGACGGGTCCGGCTACGACCGGTCCGGGTACGACCGGTCCGGCTACGACCACAACGGCTACGACCGGTCGGGCTACGACAAGGACGGCTGCAACCGCCAGGGCTACGACCGCCACGGCGTGAAGCGCAAGAGCACCTCCTCGGGGAGCTCGAGCTCGTCGAGGGGCACCTCGAGCAGCCACCGCTCGAACGTGAACCGCAGCAGCCACCACTAGCGGCGGCGCCCTCCGGGGCACCACGGAGCACGATCTGCGCAGGGGCGCCGCGAGAGCGGCGCCCCTGTCGCGTCCGCCGGCGGCCGTGTCAGGGTCCTGCCAACAACGCCCCCACGCGTATCAGGCGCCGCCTCCCGCGCTCGGTAAGGGCTGTCGACACGGATGGCGTGCCGCAGCGGTGACGAGGGAGCGCACGGTGACGGACGAGGTCGGGGGCGGCATGGCCAGGGGCGTCGCCGGCGCGGGTCGCGAGCTGCGGGTCGAGCTGCGGGAGGGCGATCCCACCATCCGGCGGGCCATCGCCCGCGGGTGCGCCGCCCTCGGGGTGCAGGTCGTCGAGCGGGGCGAGGCCCGCCGCGGCCGAGACGCCCTCCTCTGGTCCCGCGAGCCCGGGGAGCCCACGGCGCCGCTGGCCCGCGAGGCGGCGACCACGCGCGTGCTCGTCCTGGTCGATGGGCCCACGCCGATCGAGGTGAGCCGCCTCGTGTCAGCCGGTGCCGCGTCGGTCCTCGACCGCTCGAGCGACCCGGCCACGATCGCCCACGGTGCCCTCTCGGTCGCCCGCGGCTACCTCGTGCTGCCGTCCGACCAGTGCGGCTCGCTCGTTCGGCCCCTCCTGCCCGAGCCCCTCAGCGACGACGAGCTCTCCTGGCTCCGCTCCCTCGCCGCCGGCGACGACGTGCTCGCCGTCGCCTCGGCCGCCGGGTGCTCGGAGCGGGAGATGTACCGGCGCCTCCGGGCCGTCTACACCAAGCTCAAGGTCGTCGGCCGACTGGGTGCCCTCGACCTCCTGCGGCGGGCCGACCTGGTGTAGGCGCTCGCCGAGGGCTCGTCCGCCCCAAGGAAGAACACGGCCGAGAGTGCCGGCTGGCCTGGTCCCGCCGCACGCGAAGCCATCTCGGCAAGCGCCGCAGGCGCCCCGGCGAACCGGCGACCCGCCTAGGTGGTCATGTGCCAGGTGAGGCGGAGGTTGGCCGTTCGGCCCTGGTACTTGTTGTCGTTGCCGATGCCGCCGGCGTCGGCGCCGGTGTCGGGCAGGAGCACGGTGACCACCAGGTAGGCCTTCTCGTTGACGGCGAACCCGCTGCCGATGGTGATGCCGGTGCTCATCGAGTGGTGCTGGGTGGCGAACGCCTTCAGCGAGCCTCCGTAGGTGCTGCCGCAGCCGTAGACGCACTGGCTCGGTGCGCCGGTGCGGGTCGAGTCGGCGTACCGCTCGATCTTGAGCTTGAGGCCGTCGCACAGGTCGCCGGTGCCGGCGTCCCGGGTGGTGCCGTCGATCCCGCTGTCACACGCCGCGCCGGCGTAGACCCGCAAGGCGGTGGCGTCGGTGTCGCTGCCGGCGTCGGGCGGGCCGACGTTCCAGAGGGTGACGTTGACGCCGGTCGGCTGCCCAGGCGTGATCTTCGTGAGGTCGAAGAGCCGGTCGCAGTCCTTGTCCTGGGGACCTTCGGGGTCCTTGGCCAGGCAGTAGTCCGCTTCCTGGTGCCGGTTGCCGAGCACGAACGCGGTCGACGGGCGGGGTGGGGGCGGGATCGTCGTCGGCGGCGGGGTCGTGGTGGTGGTCGTCGACGTCGAGGTGGTCGTCGGCGACGTCGTGGTGGTCGTGCGGGGCGTGGTCGTGGTCGTGGTCGTCCGCGGCGACGTCGTGGTGGTCGTCGTGCCGGCGGGCGGGACCGTGTCGGGCGGCCGGGTGGTGGTCGGCGTGGTGGTCTCCGGCGTCGTGCCGGGCGTGAAGGGCGGCGTGGTGGCCGGCGTCGTCGTGGGCGTCGTGGTCGGCGTGGGCACGTTGTCGGGGACGTCAGGCCCGTTCACGTCGGCGGCCAGCGTGGCGGGCAGCGGGAACTGGGTCGAGCCGTTCGACCCGGTGTCGGTCACCGGCGGCGGCCCGCCGAGGAAGGCGTAGGAGTGGCGCCGGTCGTCGAACGTGTCGCCGATCTTCGGGATGACCGTCTCGTCGGAGATCGCCGGCGGTGCCCCGAGGAAGCGGTCGCCGGCATCGCCCGTCCCGAGGGGGCGGAGGATGCGGCTGGGCAGGATGGGCGGGGCGGCGATGCCGAAGATGGGCCGGCCCTGCCCGAAGAACGCCGAGCCGCCCTTCGGGGCGTCGTGGAACGAGCCGAGCTCGTTGCCGAGCGCGAACTTGAGGGCGTCGTCGTCCTGGTGCACGGCCACCACGGCGGCCTCGGACAGGAGGGAGAAGTTCAGATCGGGGCCTTCCCACACCTCCGGGACGTAGAGCGGCGTCGCGGAGGCCGGCACGACGGCCTGCGCGATGGCGGGGTCGCCGGCGGCGGGCGGGGGTGATGGGCTGACGCGCTGCTGCCCGCTGGCGACCGACGCAAGGGGGCCGGCGACGGCGACCAGCGCCACGAGGAGGAGCCCGAGCCGCTTCACGGGCCCGACTGGAGCGGGTTGGGACGAGACGGGTCGATGTGGCCGTTCGCCTCCGGCGGCGGGGGCGGTGCCGGGAGCGCCAGCGGCTCCTTCGGGAGGGCGGCGAGCTCCCGCTCGTACTTGTCCTTCGCCCAGGCGTAGGCGACGCTCCAGACGATGAAGGCCACGATGACGAGCCCGATGGCCACGATGATCATCACCCGCCAGGCGACGTAGCGGGAGCGGTCGGGGAGGGCGGCGCCGAGGAAGGCCATGGTCTTGTGCCGCAGCGTGAGCGCGCCGATCTGCTCCCGGTTCGTCTTGCCGGCGATCTTGAAGCGGTTGGCGAACGGCAGCTGGCCGTCCTGGGCCAGTCGCACCCGCAGCTCGGTGCCCAGGGTGCGGGGCCGGATGGGCGTGGTGGTCGCCAGGGGGTCGCCCCGGTCGAGCGAGTACGAGGTGAGCAGCGACCCGTGGTAGTTCGTCGATCGGCTGAGGAGCTGGTCGAGGGGCGTCATGACCAGCAGCGCGCCGACGACCTTGCCGTCGAGTCGAACCGGGCCGGCGGTGGCGACGAGGGGCCCCTCGTCGGTCGTGATGAGGTCGGAGAACCGCTCGCCGTACTCGTCGCTCTCGCCGGCGAGGGCCTGGCGGACGATCGTCACGTCGCGCCGCTCCCGGTACACCGGCCGCACCGCGCCGTCGGATCGGAAGGCGAACACGACCCGACCCTGGTCGTCGATGATGTCGATCATCGGCATGCCGTGGTTGGCGTCGATCGGCGTCAGCCGGCGCTCGATGTCCCGGGCGTCGTAGCGGGCCAGCGAGGCGGCGAACCCGTCGGCGAAGGCGATGCCCCGGTAGGCCGAGAGCTGGTCGCGCTCGAGCGTGTTGATGTTGGCGTTGGTGCCGGCGCCGGCGTCGAGGAGCCGCTTGTCGAGGTCCTCGAGCCACAGCCGGGCCGCCGTCTGGCCGGCCCAGTAGATGGCCAGGATGGCCACGAGGATGGCGAGGAGCAGCTGGATCCACGGCCGCCGGCGGCGATCGTCCTCCTCCTCGAGCAGGTCCTCGTCGAGGGAGCTCGGGCGGGGGACGACGAGGGGCTCGTCGAGTCGGGTGTCGGACCAGCTGGTCTGGGTGCGCGCCATCCGCCTACCAGGCCGACGTGAAGTCGGGTCGGCAGAGACCGCCGACGGGATCGGCGGCGCAGAGCGTGAGGGCGCCGGCAAACGACTTCACGTAGGTGGCCGAGCCGGTGGGCTGGAACTCGAACGTGGTGCTGCTGATGGCGATGTCGCCGGCCGCGGTCGAGATCTTGGAGCCGACGGAGATGGTCGCCGTCTGGCACCCGGTCGGCCCGGCGGTGCAGTTGCTCCAGGCAACCGACATGTTGTACCGCTTGCTGGTGGTGATGTCGAAGCTCGTCTGGAGGATGCCGAAGACGACCGTCGGGTCCTGGGTGGCGTCGCAGGTCGTGCTGGTGGTGACGTTCGTCGTGCCGACGCGGAGGTAGTTGCCCGAGGCGTTGCTGCAGATCGCCAGCCCCGAGGTCGGCACCGTGGACGTGTCGACGGCCTGGTTGAACTTGATGGTGATCGTGTCGGTCTGCTTGAACGTGTTGAGCGTGGTGACGTTGGCGCTGCTCACGGTGGCCACGACGTAACCGGTCTGGAGGGCGACGATCGGGTTCGAGCCCTGGCTGAGCCACGGGTTGACACCCTGGTTGCAGGGCGTGCCGGTGCACGGGTAGACGGTCTGGATCTCGTAGCAGACGTACCGGCCCTGGGCGAAGCTGCTGGCGGTGGCGTCGGTGTACGGCGAGCCCGCGGTGCTGCCGACGTTGGCGAAGCTGCCGGCCACGCAGCCCGGCGAGCTGCCGTCGGCGTTCGGCGCGCTGAGGTCCTTGCGGTTGACCAGGTAGCCGGCGCCGGCGTTCTCGACCGTGTTCGCGACCGGGCTCCAGGTGACCTCCATGGAGGTGTTCTTCATCACGCCGCCGGCGTTGGTCGGCGAGCTGAGGGCGGCCACCGCGAACACGCTCGACTTGTGGGTCACCGTGCCGGTGAAGCTCGCCGTGGTGCCGGCGACGAAGCCGCTGGTGAGGACGAGGATGAGGACGACGCCGAGCGTGGCGCCGTCGCCACGGCGCTTGGCCGCCGGCCGCGGGGCGTCCGGGAGCGCGTGACGTGGGAGCGGCTTTCGCCGCACGAAGGGCAACGGGATCGCCATCGTCAGCCTCTGCCGCGCTGCTTGGGCTGCGGCTTCCAGATGTCGATGATCGAGAGCAGACCGAGCAGGACCGCCGGGATGGCCAGCAGGGCGAGCCTGGCCTGGGGCGTCCCGAGGTAGCCGAAGAGGAACCCGAGCTTGGGGATGTGCGCCTTGTACTTCCAGCCCGTGCCGGTGGCCGGGACCGACCACGGGTCCGCCGTGTCGTTGAAGTCGCCCTGGGTCTGGAACGACCGGCCCTGGTCGTTGGTCGTGATGTCGACGATGCGGTGGGTGACCAGCGTGCCCGGGCGGTCGGGGCGGTCGAAGGTGATGATGTCGCCCTTCTTCAGGTCGCTGGCGTCGACCTTCGTGAGCACGACCATGTCGCCGGTGTCGAACGTCGGGTGCATCGAGCCCGATCGCACGAAGAACATCTGGTAGGGCAGGAACTTCGGCCCGATGGAGACGATGAACACCATGGCCACGATCAGCGAGGCAGCGACGGTGCCGATCCGGGTGGCCCAGACCTTGAGCGCGTTGCGGCGCTCGTCGGCCTTGGGCGGCTCGCCGATCCAGACGCCGGGACCGGAGAAGAACGACTCCTCGGCCGAGGCGACGACGGGCATGCGCGACGCGCCCTGGTCAGCCGGCGCCGACGTGAACGAGAAGGCCGTCGGGTCGGAGGCGGGCGGGACGGGCGGCTCGGGTGCGGGCGGCTCTGGTGTCGGGGGCACGTAGGCGGCCGGCTCCGGTGTGGGCGGCTCGGGCGTCGGCGGCACGTAGGCGACGGGCTCGGGCTCGGGCTCGGGCTGGGGCTCGGGGGCCGGGGGGACGTAGGCGGCCGGCTCGGGTGTGGGCGGCTCGGGCGTCGGCGGCACGTAGGCGATGGGCTCGGGCTGCGGGGCCGAGGGCACGGGGGCCACGGGCTCGGGGGCCGGCGGAGCGAACTCGGGCTGGGGGGCCGGCGGGACGTAGGCGACGGGCTCGGGTGCGGGCGGCACGTACGGGGCCGGCGGGGGCACGGGCGCCGCCGGCGGGGCCCAGGCGACGGGCTCGGTCAC
>JAODBP010000184.1 GCA_025464025.1 Actinomycetes bacterium
GCCGGGTGCCGGGTCACGATCGGCCGGCCACGGTCGGGTGCTCGGTCCCGCGGACCAGGCGGGCGATGTTGCCGGCGTGGCGAGCCACCACGGCGGCACCGGTGGCGGCGAGGAGGGCGGCCTCGACGCCCGTGGCCCCGGCAACGGCAGCACCCACCGGGATGGCGGCGGCCACCACGATCGAGGCCACCGACGCCCGTCGGGTGAGCCGGGCCACCAGCGCCCAGGCGACCGCGGCCCCGACCCCCACCACCGGGAACAGCACGAGGGTGGCCCCGCCGAGGGTGGCCACGCCCTTGCCGCCCCGGAACCGACGGGTGACGGGCAGGACGTGACCGGCAACCGCCGCCGCCCCGCAGGCCACGCCCATGAGGTGGTCGCCCGCCAGCCACCCGATGCCGGCGGCCATCGCCCCCTTCACCACGTCGCCGGCCAGGACCACGGCGCCGGCCCGGCGACCAGCCGTCCGGTAGACGTTGGTGGCGCCCGGGTTCCCGGAGCCCTCGTTGGTCGGGTCGTGACCCGCCCGGCGCCCCACCACCACCGCCGTGGGAAGGGTGCCCAGCAGGTACCCGCCCACGACGAGGAGCACGGCGACGGCCACACCGTCATGGTACGAGCCGGGAGCCAGCCGGTATCCTTGGCACTCGCTGTGTTCGAGTGCTAGCCGAGGATCCGATGCCGACCTACGAGTACGCCTGCAAGAGCTGTGACGAGCGCCTGGAGGTCCACCAGAAGTTCACCGACGACGCGCTGACCGAGTGCCCGGCCTGCGGCGGTCCGCTGCGCAAGGTCTTCGGCAACGTCGGCATCGCCTTCAAGGGCAGCGGCTTCTACAAGACCGACAGCCGGGGCACGAAGTCCAGCTCGTCGACCAGCTCGTCCACCAACGGCTCGTCGGGCGACAGCGCCTCCAAGTCCGACGGTGGCTCGAGCGACAGCTCCTCCAAGTCCGACAGCAGCTCGAAGTCGGACAGCACGCCGAAGAAGTCCGACAGCAGCAGCACCGCCGCCGCCAGCTGAGGGCCACCTTCGGCTGTCGGCTCTCGACCGGCGGGTCGCTCCGGCCTAGCCTGCTCCCGCGCTTCCCCCGCACGCCGTCGTGCCCGAGGAGCGCTCCATGCCCGCCCTGCCGCCCCGGCCGCCGCTGCGGCCCGCCCGCCTGCGGCTCCGCCGCCCGCTGCCGTTCTGGCTGCTCGCCGGCCTGGTGGCGTTGGCCACCAGTGCCCTCGTCGGCCGCCTGGTCGCCGATGCCGCCGCCGAGCGCGACCGCTGGGGGACGTTGCGCTCGACCGTGGTCGCCACCGCCGACGTCGCCGGTGGCCAGCGCCTGACCGGGGCCGACGTCGCCGTGCGCCGGCTGCCCGCCGCCCTGGTGCCGGCCGGCGCCCTGCGGTCGCTGCCACCGGGCTCGGTGGCCGCCGTCGACATCCACGCCGGCGAGGCCGTGCTCGACGCCCGCCTGGTCGGCGCCGCCTCGTCGGCCGTGGCTGCCCGGCTCCCCGCCGGCACGCGCGGCATCGCCGTGCCCAACGGGTCGGGGCTGCCGTTGGAGGTGGGCGACCGGGTCGACGTGCTCGCCACCTTCGACCCGGGCGTCAGCGGTGACGGCGAGCCCACCTTCGCGGTGGCCACCGGCGCCGTCGTCGTGCACGTCGGCGACGACGCCGTGACCGTGGCCGTGCGCCAGGCCGCTGCCCCCCGGGTGGCCTACGCCCTGGCCGCCGGGACGGTCACGCTGGTGCTCAGCGGAACGACGTGGCGGCGATGACCAGCACGCCGGCGCCGATCAGCACCCGGTACACCACGAACGGCGTGAACGTGCGGGTGCGGATGAGGCGGAGGGTGCCCCACACGGCGGCGTAGCCGGTGATGCCCGAGGCCACGATGCCGACGGCGAAGGCGGCGGCGAAGCCGTGGGGCATGCCGTCCTTGGCCAGCTTGGCCCCTTCGAGCAGCAGCGCCCCGGCGATGATCGGGAGGCTCATGAGGAACGACAGGCGGGCGGTCGAGTCGCGGTCGAGCCCGGCCCACCGGCCGGCGGTGATGGTGGCGCCCGACCGGGAGACGCCGGGGGCGAGGGCCAGGGCCTGGGCCCCGCCCATGACCAGGGCGTCGCGGAGCGAGAAGGTGTCGGCCGTGCGCCGGCCCCCGAGGCGGTCGGCCCACAGGAGCACGAAGCCGAACACGATCAGCAGCAGGCCGATGAGCCACTCGTGCTCGGCCAGCTTGTCGACCTGGTCGTTGAGGAGGGCGCCGAGGATGGCGGCGGGCACGGCCGAGGCCAGCAGCAGCCAGGCCAGCTTGCCCTCGTCGCCGTAGGGCGCCTCGGGCCCGGGTGCCGGCGCCACGCCGATCGACATGGTGGTGCCGGCGGGGTCGACGGCCCGCCGTCGCGGCCGCAGCGTCGACAGCCCGCCGCGGGCGATGCGCACCAGGTCGTGGCGGAAGTAGGCGACGGCGCCGATGAGGGTGCCGAGGTGGAGGGCGACGTCGAACGTCTTCTCGAGGTGCGGGCGGGCGTCGAAGTCGTTCCACCCGAGGAGCCAGGGCACCAGCCGCAGGTGGCCGCTGGACGAGATCGGCAGGAACTCGGAGAGGCCCTGGACGATGCCGAGGACGAGGGCGTGCAGGATCGGCATGGGCCGGGAGGTTACGAGCGAGCCCCATGGGGCAGCGAACCCACATGACGCTCATCGGCTACGCCCTCTCCAGCGAAGAGCACAGCGCCCCCGAGCTCCTCGAGTTCGCGATCGCCGCCGAGCAGGCCGGCTTCCGGGACGTGATGGTCTCCGACCACTTCCACCCGTGGGTCGACGCCCAGGGCAACAGCCCCTTCGTCTGGGGCGTCCTGGGCGCCATCGGGGCGGCCACGAACCTGCGGGTCGGCACCGGCGTGACGTGCCCGCTGATCCGGACCCACCCGGCGATCATCGCCCAGGCCGCGGCCACCGCCGCCACGCTGTGCCCGGGCGGCTTCTTCCTGGGCGTGGGCGCCGGCGAGCACCTCAACGAGCACATCCTCGGCGATCGGTGGCCGGCCACCGACGAGCGCCACGCCATGTTGGAGGAGGCCGTCCTCCTCATCCGCCAGCTCTGGGCGGGCGGGACCCAGAGCTTCGACGGCGAGTTCTACGTGGTCGACCACGCCCGGATCTACAGCCTCCCCGACGAGCCGCCGCCGATCACCGTGTCGGGCTTCGGGCCCAAGGCGGCCGAGCTGGCCGCCCGGATCGGCGACGGCTACGTGAACACCGGCCCCGACGCCGAGCTGGTGAAGACGTACACCGACGCCGGCGGGACCGGTCCCATCCAGGTGATGGCCAAGGTGTGCTGGCACGCCGACGCCGCCGAGGCCCGGAAGCTGATGCACCACCTGTGGCCCAACTCCGGCCTCGCCGGCGAGCTGGCCCAGGAGCTGAAGACGCCGGCCCACTTCGAGCAGGCCAGCTCGCTGGTCGACGAGGAGCGGGCGGTGGGCGACAAGCCCCACGGCCCCGACCCCGAGCCGTACGTCGAGTACGTCCGCACCTTCGTCGAGGCCGGGTTCACCGAGATCTACGTCCAGCAGATCGGCAAGGACCAGGAGGGCTTCTTCCGGTTCTGGAACGATGAGGTCGTGCCTCGCTTGGACTTCCTCTGAGCTGATGGTCTCACTCCGCAAGCTCCGTTCGACGGCCGCCGGGTCGCTGGCGCTCCCTTCGCCGGCGCGTTCCCGAGTCGGGAGGCAACGATGGGCTTGATGCGCGGGTTGGTGCGCAACGCGCTGCCGGTGAGCCGGGTCGGCGTGACGCTGTGGGCGTGGCGCCACCGCAACGAGATCGGGAGCTGGCTGGGCTACGCCGCCCGCTCGGCGCCCCGCGTCGTCAGCGGCGACCACGAGGCCGTGCTGCTCGAGGGACGGCTGCGGGCCCGGCTCACGGCCGACCGGCGGACCCGCAACGTCGACGGCCTCCGGGTCGAGGTGCACGACGGCGTGGCGACCCTCCGGGGCATGGTCCAGCCCGACGCCCACGACGCTGCCGTCGCCATCGCGACGAACACGTCGGGCATCACGAGCGTCCGGGACGAACTGGCGGAACCGGGGCGTCGCAGGCGGAACGTGACGGCCTGATCTATCGTCACCCGCCGTGCCAGTCGAGCCCGGGCTCTCCGCGCAGGTCGAGCTGACCGTCGAGGAGGCCGACACCGCGGTCGCCCTCCGAACGGGCGACGTCCACGTGTTGGCGACCCCGCGGGTCGTGTGCCTCTGCGAGGAGGCCTCGGTGCTCGCCCTGGTCGGCAAGCTCGACCCGGGTCAGACCAGCGTGGGCCACACCGTGCAGCTCGACCACGTGGCCCCGTCGCGGGTCGGCGCCGTGGTCACCGCCGAGGCGACGCTCCAGAAGGTCAACGCCCGACGGCTGACCTTCACCGTGTCGGTCGCCGACGAGAAGGGCCTGGTGGCCGCGGGCATCGTCACCCGCGTCATCGTCGACGTCGAGCGCTTCCTGGAGACGGCCCACTAGCCCGTCGCCGAGCGGGCGCTCCCTTCGAGGAACGCCGTCACGGCCGAGAACCACGCCTCGGGCGCCTCGAGCTGGGGGCTGTGGCCGGCGCCCGGCACCACCACGAGGCGGGCGCCGGGGATGGCGGCGGCCAGGCGGTCAGACGGCTCCCGCAGCAGCAGGTCGTCCGCGCCGACGAGCACGAGCGTCGGCACGCCGATGGCGCCGAGCTGGTCGACCCGGCTCGGCGCCGTGGTCAGGAGGCGGGCCATCGTCACGTACATCTCGGCCGAGCAGCGCAGGAACTTCTGGTCCTGGTGCTCCTGCCAGCCCGGGCGCGCGTGGAGGGCCCGGCCGCGCTCGGTGTCGAGCGGGCTGCCCAACGCCCGCTGCAGCTCGAGCAGGGCGGGGAGGCCCTGGGTCGACGCCACCTCGCACGCCAGGTCGACGAGCTCGCCGTCGACCCCAACGCGATCGGGCGAGGTGTCCATCAGCACCAGGGCGGTCACCCGTTCGGGCGCGGCCGCGACGAGGTGCTGGGCCACCACCCCACCCATCGAGTGGCCGAGGAGGGCGAAGCGGGCCCAGCCCAGGTCGTCGGCCAGGGCCAGGACGACGCCGGCGTAGGCGTCGAACCCGAACTCGGCGCCGTCGGGGTGGCTGCTGCCGTGCCCCGGCAGGTCGGGTGCCACGACGTGCCACCCGGCGTCGGCGAGGGCCACGAGGTGGTCGGCGAAGTCCTCCTTCGCGCCGGTGAACCCGTGCACCAGCAGCAGCGGACGACCGCCCTCCCCCGCCTCGATCGTGGCCAGGCCTGCCCGCATCGGCGCATCCTCGCGCGTCCTCGCGCGCTCCAGGCGCCCTCGTAGACTGTCCCGACCATCGGGACTCGCGCAGGGAGGTGACGGTGGCCGACCGGCGATCCCTCGGTCTGTGGTTCCGCACCGTGGCCAGCCTGGCGATGCTGGGCCTCCTGCTGCCCCGCGTGCACCTCGACACGATCGTGCCCAAGTGGGACGCCGAAACCGGGTTGTGGCTGGCCGCCGCCGCCCTGGCCACCGGCGCCGGCGTCGTCGCCTCGGCCCTGCGGTGGCAGGCCGTGCTCGCCGGCCTCGACATCCACGTGCGGGCCCGGACCCTCCTCCACCACTACCTGGCCGGCCTCTTCGTGGGGAACTTCCTGCCCTCCACCATCGGAGGCGACGTGCTCCGCGTGCGACGGGTGGCGCTCGAGACCGGCGAGGGCGCCGACACGTTCGCCTCGGTCGTCCTCGAACGGCTCACCGGGATGCTGGTGCTGCCGGTGATCACGCTCGTCGCCCTGGGCCTCAACCCCGGGCTCCGCCACGAGGGCACGGCATCGCTGGTGGCCTTCGCCATGAGCGTCACCGCCCTGGTCCTGCTCGTCGTCATCCTCTGGATGGTGAGCCACCCCCGCATCGGCGGCCGGCTCACGGGCACGGGCAAGTGGCAGCAGTTCGCCGGCGCGGTGCACCTCGGGGCGGCCCGGTTCCGGCGCCACCCCCAGGCCGCGGTCGGGGTGCTGGTCGCCGCCTTCGCCTACCAGCTCCTGGTGGTGCTGGCCGCGTTCTGCGCCGCCCGCGCCGTCGACCTCGACCAGCTCGGCATCACCGCCTGCCTGGCGTTCATCCCGGCCGTGTCGATGGCCCAGACCGTGCCGATCTCGCTCGGCGGGCTCGGCATCCGGGAGGGCGCCCTGGTCCTGTTCCTCCACCCCCTCGGCGTCTCGACCGGGCGGGCCGTGGCCATCGGGCTGCTCGTCTACGGCCTCAACCTCGCCGTCAGCCTGTTCGGGGCCCCCTCGTTCGCGCTGGGCGGTCGACGTGCCAAGGTGGCGGGAGTGAGCGAGCTTGCGAGCGAACCATGAGCGCAGGCGTTCCGAGCGGAGCGAGGGCTCATCGGTCCTCGCTTCGTCGCGCCGCGCCCGAGCGGTCCAGCAACCTCACGGTGGACCGATGAGCGTGGAGACCGCCGTGGAGGCACCGGCGCGCCCGCGCCTGCGGTGGTGGCGCGAGGTCGCGATCATCGTCGTCTTCTACGGCGTCTACTCGCTCGTCCGGAACCAGTTCGGGTCGGCCGGCTCGCCGGTCGCGGCCCACCGCGAGGCCTTCCAGCACGCCCGCGACGTCATCCGCATCGAGCGGGCCGTCGGCCTCTTCCACGAGGAGAGCATCCAGCAGTGGTTCCTCGGCTGGCGGTCGTTCATCCAGTTCTGGAACCTCTTCTACGGCACGTTCCACTTCGTGGTCACCGCCGGCTGCCTGGTCTGGCTGTTCCGTCGGTTCCCCGAGCGCTACGTCCGGTGGCGCACGACGCTGGCCGTGACGACGGCGCTCGCCCTCTTCGGGTTCGCCCTGTTCCCGCTCCTGCCGCCCCGGCTCCTGCCCGAGCACTACGGCTTCGTCGACACCCTCCAGAGCTACGGCGGGCTGTGGTCGTTCGACTCCGGCGCCATGTCGAAGGTCTCGAACCAGTACGCCGCCATGCCCAGCCTCCACTTCGCCTGGTCGACCTGGTGCGCCCTGGTGCTGGTGCCGACCGTGAAGCGCACGTGGGTGCGGGTGCTCGCCGCCTGCTACCCGCTCCTCACCGTGTTCGCCATCGTGGTGACGGCGAACCACTACTGGATCGACGCCGCCGGCGGGGCCGTGATCCTGGGCCTGGGGTCGCTCGCCGGGCTGCTGTGGGCCAACCGGGCCCGGGTGGCCGAGGTGCTTGTCGAAACCTGACAGCGGTAGCGTCAGGGGGATGCCTCTCCTCGACACGATCAGCGGTCCGGCCGACCTGCGCTCGCTGTCCTACACGGAGCTCGACGAGCTGGCCGAGGAGATCCGCGGCTTCATCGTGCAGGCCGTCGCCCTCCACTCGACCGGCCACCTGGGTTCGAACCTCGGCGCCGTCGAGCTCACCCTGGCCCTGCACCGGGTGTTCGACACGCCGAACGACATCCTCCTGTGGGACACCGGCCACCAGGCCTACGTCCACAAGATCGTCACCGGTCGCCGCGACGACTTCGCCACGCTGCGCCAGCCGGGTGGCCTCTCGGGCTACCCGAGCCGGCAGGAGTCGGCCCACGACTGGATCGAGAACAGCCACGCCTCGACCGTGCTGAGCTACGCCCACGGCATCGCCACCGCGTCCGAGCTCCAGGGCCTGGGCCGCAAGGTCGTGGCCGTGATCGGTGACGGCTCGATGACCGGGGGCATGGCGTTCGAGGGGCTCAACAACCTCGGCAACACCGGCCGGAAGGTCGTGATCGTGCTCAACGACAACGGCCGCTCGTACGCCCCGACGTCGTCCAAGCTGGGCGAGAGCCTGGCCCGTCTCCGGGTCGACCCCCGGTTCGTCCGCAACCGGGCCCGGCTCGAGCGGGTCATCCAGTCACTGCCCCTGGGCGAGCGCCTGCACCGTGGCATCGAGTCGGCCGAGGCCGCCGTCCGCGAGATGTGGGAGCCGCCGGCCTTCTTCGAGCAGCTCGGCGTGCGCTACATCGGCCCGCTCGACGGCCACGACGTCGAGGGCCTCGAGTCGGCCCTCCGCAACGCGGCCGAGTGGGACGGCCCGATCGTGGTGCACGTCCTCACCCAGAAGGGTCGGGGCTACGCCCCGGCCGAGGAGGACGAGGAGAAGTGCCTCCACGACCTCTCCGGCAAGCTCGACCCGGTCACCGGCATCATCACCAAGTCGTCGACGCCGTCCTACACAGGCGCCTTCACCGAGGCGCTGGTCGCCGCCGGTGAAGCCGACGAGCGGATCGTCGCCATCACCGCGGCGATGCCCGGCTCCACCGGGCTCATCCCGTTCCAGGAGCGGTTCCCCGACCGGTTCCTCGACGTGGGCATCGCCGAGCAGCACGCCGTCACCTCGGCCACCGGCATGGCGATGCTCGGGCTGCGGCCCGTCGTCGCCCTCTACTCGACGTTCCTCACCCGGGCGTTCGACCAGGTCGAGTTCGACGTCGGGCTCCACGGCCAGCCCGTCGTCTTCTGCCTCGACCGGGCCGGCATCACCGGCGACGACGGCGCCAGCCACCACGGCGTGCTCGACATGGCGCTGCTGTCGAAGGTGCCGGGCATGACGATCTTCGCCCCGTCCTCGTCGCAGGAGCTCGAGGTCATGTTCCGCGACGCCCTCGCCATCGAGACCGGCCCGTCGGCCATCCGCTGGCCCAAGACGGCGGCCCGTCAGGTGCCGGCCGACCAGGTCGGCTCCGGCCTCAAGGCTCGCAAGGTGCGCGAGGGCTCGGGCGACGTCTGCATCGTGGCCGTCGGCAAGCTCGTCGAGGACGCCGAGCAGGCCGCCGACCTCCTCGCCGACCAGGGCGTGTCGGCCACGGTCTGGGACGCCCGGGTCGTCAAGCCGCTCGACATCGACATGCTGGCCGACGCCGCCCGCCACGGCCTGGTCGTCACCGTCGAGGACGGCATCGTCGTCGGCGGGATCGGCATGCAGGTGGTCGAGGGCATCGCCGGCCTCAGCGAGAGCCGCCAGGCCCCGCGATCGGTCGTGCTCGGCACGCCGTC
>JAODBP010000204.1 GCA_025464025.1 Actinomycetes bacterium
CTGGCCGAACCGAGCCCCGACGACGCCCACCTGGCGTGGGCGCTGACCATGGCGTGCGCGGTGCGTGAGGTCTCCCTGACCGGCGCGTAGCGGCGCGCGGATGTGGCTGCCGATATCACCCCAAGTACCAAAGACGCTCCGAAGGGCGGCCCGGGCGCGCCGGACCTGGTGCTCCTCGAACTTTGTCGCGTTGTGGCCCTGGGAGGGCCGTAACGCGACAAAGTTCGGCTTGGGGCACCGACGCGGGCGGCACCGGGTCGCCCCCTTGGTTGCGTCCTTTGCCTTTCGACCCTGACGCAACGCCCGATGTCCATGGCGCGACGTCGCGCTGACGAACGTCCTTGGGATCTACAGCTAGAGGTCGGCGAACGAGCGGCCGATGCGGCGCAGCTCCTCGAGGTGCTCGCGGGCCAGGGAGGCGAGGACCCCTTCCCCTGCGGTGGTCAGCGCCACCCGGACGACCCGGTGGTCGAGGTCGTCGCGGGTCCGGGTGAGCAGGCCGGCGGCCTCGGCCCGGTCGACGAGCTGAACCGTGGAGTGGTGCCGAAGCAGCAGGTGCTCGGCGAGCTGGCCGATGGTGGGCGGCTCGGGGTCGGGGTGACCCCGGACGGCGAGGAGGAGCTGGTGCTGGGCCGGCGTGAGCCCAGCCGCCTCGGCCCGGTCGCCGCTCCACTTCAGGAACCGGCGCAGGGCGGTGCGCAGCTCGAGCAGCCGCCGGTAGTCGGCGTCGCTGGGTTGTCGCGGACGGGCCATCAGATTCTATCCTGGCACGATATGAATCCGGACGGGAAGCTCTTGCGCCTGGTGGTCGTCGTCGGCGTGGCGTCCGGCCTGGTGGCGGCGGCCTACATCGGCGCCCTCCACGTGGTGGAGCGGCTGCTCGGCCCGGAGCACTGGGGCGATGCCGCCCACCTCGGTGTGCTCGCCGTGGTCGGTGCGGCCATCGGCGGGCTCACGCTCGTGCTGGGCAGCCCGGGCGACGTCGAGCTCCTCGTCGACAACATCCACGTGGCCGGCGGGCCGGAGGACATCCGCAACCTGCGCACCCTCGTGCCGGTGTCACTGCTCGGCATCGGTGCCGGCAGCGCCATCGGGCCCGAGGCACCCCTGGTGCAGACCACCGGGTCGATCGGAGCGTGGCTGGCCCACCGCAACGGGCTCCAGCCCGACGAGCTCCGGGTCCTCACGATCACCGGCATGGCGGCCGGGTTCACCGTGCTGTTCGGCGTGCCGCTCGGCGGCGCCATCTTCGCCCTCGAGATCCTCCACCGTCGCGGCCTCCAGTACTACGAGGCCCTGCTGCCCTCGGCCATCGGAGCCCTCGTCGGCTACGTCGTCTACACCCTCGTGCGCGGCGCCGGCATGGGCCCGGTCTGGGACTTCCCGGCCGCCCACCGGCTCGAACCGTCCGACTTCCTCGTCGGCCTCGGCGCCGGCGTCGGCGGGGCCGTGGTGGCGATCGGCTTCACCTACCTCACGGTCGGGTTGCGCTGGGCCTTCCACCAGCTGCCGGCCCTGGCCCGGCCCGTCGCCGGCGGCCTCGTGCTCGGCGGCCTCGCCTTCCTCAGCTCGTATGCCCTGACGTTCGGCGAGGGCCAGATCGACACGGTCATGGCCACCAAGCTCGGCGTCGGCACGCTCCTGCTCGCCGCCGCCGGCAAGTTCGTGGCGTCCTCGGCCATGGCGTCGTCGGGCTGGCGGGGCGGCTTCATCATCCCGCTGTTCTTCCTCGGCGTGGCCCTGGGCTCGGTGGCCAGCCGCGAGCTGCACACCGACCTCGTCGTCACCGTCGCCGCCCTCATGGCGGCGTGCAACGTCGGCGTGACGAAGACCCCGTTCGGCTCGACCCTCGTCGTCACCGGGATGGCCGGGACGGCGCTGCTCCCGACCACGCTGCTCGCGTCGGTCGTGGCCCTGCTGCTCACCAGCCGGGTCGGCCTCATCGAGACCCAGCGCGAGCGCGATCCGGTGGTGGCGTAGAAAGGGAATGCAGTGCCGAGAGTGCCGCCTGGCCTGGCCCGGGTTGCGCGCGCGTTGGGGCGCCTGCGGCGCGTGCCGAGATGGCTTCGCGTGCGGCGGCCGAGGCCGCGAGATCGAGCCTTCGGCCGCCTGACCCGGCCCCGCCCCGGCGGACGGCGCAGACCGCCGCTCGGGTTTCACGTCGGTCCGGGTCGCCGTCCGCTTCGGGGCGGGACCAGGCCAGCCGGCACTCTCGGCGCTGTCTTCTCTTAACCGAAGATGCTGGGACGGCGGTCGGCCCAGGGGAGGGTGGCCTCGAGCTGGGCCGCGACCCGGAGCAGCAGGTCCTCGCCGCCGGTCGCAGCGACGAGCTGGCTGCCGATCGGGAGGCCGGCGGCCGTCTGGTGCAGGGGCAGCGAGATGGCGGGCTGGCCCGACGCGTCGAACTGGGCGGTGAAGGCGGTCCGGGCGCCGAGCTTGGGTCCGGCCTCGGCGAGGTCGGCCAACGGGGCCATCTCGCCGATGTGGGCCTGCTGCACGGCCACGGTCGGCGTGAGCAGCAGGTCGAAGTCGGCCCACCGGGCTTCGAGCCGCCGGCTGTAGGCGTGCATCTGCTCGAGCGCGGCCTGGTACTGGACGCCGGTCATGGCCCGGCCGCCGGCGAGGATCATCCCCGGCATCGGTTCGAGGTCGCCGGTGTCGATGGCGACTCCGGCTGCCATGGCGAGGCGCTCGACGTCGCGGGCGATCGAGACGGCGACCACGGCGCCGTAGCCGCTGTCCTCCTCCAGCTCGGGCAGCTGCACGTCGGCGACGTCGTGTCCGAGGTCGGAGAGCAGCGCGGCGGTGGCCCGCACGGCGGCGGCGATCTCGGGGTCGACCGCCATCCGGTCGAGGTCGGTGACCACCCGGATGCGCAGCCGACCGGGGTCGGCGCCGACCTCCTGCGACCACGGCCGGGCCGGGAGCGGGGCGGCGTACGGGTCGCCCCACGCCCGACCGGCGAGGGCGTCGAGGAGGGCCGCGGTGTCGCGCACGCTGCGGGTGACGGCGAACTCGTGGTTGAGGCCGCCCCACGTCTCGCCCATCGAGGGGCCGTCGCTCACGCGTGCCCGGGTCGGCTTCAGCCCGACGAGGCCGCAGCACGTGGCCGGGATGCGGATCGACCCGCCGGCGTCGTTGCCGTGGGCGAGGGGGACCATGCCCGCACCGACCGCCGCGCCCGAGCCGCCGCTCGACCCGCCCGAGGAGCGTTCGGTGTCCCACGGGTTGCGGGTCGGGCCGTAGGCCAGGGGCTCGGTGGTGGCCGAGACCAGGAGCTGGGGCACGTTGGTCCGGCCCACGCACACGAAGCCGGCCCGCCGGAAGCGCGTGGCGAGCTCGGAGTCGGCCGGAGCGCGGAACCCGGCGGCCTTCAGCGGGCCGAGGCCGACGTGGTACGGGTCGCCCTCGGTGGCGCACCCGGCGTCCTTGGCCAGGTACGGCACGCCGGCGAACGGGGTCGACCGATCGACCCCGTCCACCTCGGCCATGGCCTTGTCGAACCGCTCGTGGATGACGGCGTTGAGCGCCGGGTTCGTGCGCTCGATGCGCTCGATGGCGGCGGCGACCAGCTCCTTCGGCGACACCTCGCCGGTGCGGACGAGCTCGGCTTGGGCGGTGGCGTCGAGGGCAGCGAGGTCGGTCACGCTGCCGGACCCTACGTCCTCATCGCCGCCGGGGCGGGGGCGAGGGAGGAGGCGGCGGGGGCGGTGGCGGGCCTTGGCCCTGGCCTTGTCCCTGGCCGTTCCGCGGCGGGCCGGCATCGTCGACCGTGGTGCCGGCGGCGAGCTGGCGCAGGGCCGAGATCGACGGCTGGAACAGGTAGGCGCCGCCC
>JAODBP010000205.1 GCA_025464025.1 Actinomycetes bacterium
GGGGGCGGGATCCGCTCGGTCGACGACGCCCGCAAGCTGCTGCGGGCCGGGGCCGACAAGGTCAGCATCAACACGGCGGCCATCCAGCGACCGTCGCTCATCGCCGAGATCGCCGAGGTGTTCGGCAGCCAGTGCGTGGTCGTGGCCATCGACGCCCGCCGCACCACGATGGGCTTCGAGGTGCACACCCACGGCGGGCGGAAGCCGGCGGGCCTCGACGCGATCACGTGGGCCGTCATCGCCGAGCGCCTCGGCGCGGGCGAGATCCTCCTCACCTCGATGGACCGCGACGGCACCCGCGACGGCTTCGACCTCGAGCTGACCCGGGCCGTGTCCGACGCCGTCAACGTGCCGGTGATCGCCAGCGGCGGCGTGGGTGGCCTCGACCACCTGGTCGAAGGGGTGACCGAGGGCGGCGCCGATGCCGTGCTGGCGGCGTCGATCTTCCACTTCGGCGAGCACACGGTGGCCGACGCCAAGCGGGTCATGCTCGCCGCCGGCCTCAACGTGCGACCGCCGGCCCGATGAGGCGGCTGGCCCTGCTGGTGGCCGTGCTGGCCCTGGCCTCGTGCGGAGGTTCGACCATGGGTGGTGCCTCGGGGGCGTCGGCCGACGCCCAGGTGACGTTCTCGCCCGACCCCCTCCAGGTGGGGCCGGTGACGTGGACGGTCACGGTCACCAACGACACGAGCGACGACCTGAAGCTCACGTTCGGCACCGGCCAGCGAGCCGACGTGACCCTGAGCCGGGGCGGCCAGGCCGCCTACCAGTGGAGCCGGGGGATGCTGTTCACCCAGATGGTCGAGGACGTCACCGTGCCGGCCGGGGGCAACAAGGCCTTCACCCTCGACGAGCCTGGCCTCGACGTCGACCCGGGGGAGTACACGCTCACCGCCCGGGTGACGGCTTCGAACCGCACGTACCTGAAGGTGACCCGCCAAGTCACCGTCCGGGGTCACTGACGGTACCGTCGAGTCGTGCCCGAGCCCGATGACAAGCAGCCGATCAAGATGCTCAACGACCGGGTCCTGGTGCACATCCCCTCGGCCGAGGGCGAACGCCGGTCGCGGTCGGGCATCCTGATCCCGGCCACCGCGGTCATGGGCAAGCGCCTCACGTGGGCCGAGGTGGTGGCCGCCGGCCCCAACGTCCGCTCCATCGAGATCGGCGATCGGGTCCTGTTCAACCCCGAGGACCGCTTCGAGGTCGAGGTCCAGAACGAGGAGTACCTCATCCTCCGCGAGCGCGACATCCATGCCGTGGCCGCCGCCCGCCTCGACGGCGGCAGCACCGGGCTGTACTTGTAAGAGGCATCAAAGCCGCTGATTCGAAGGCTCGGCGGAGCCGTCCGGGCCCTTGAGCTACGTCAAGCGAGCCACTCCAGCGGCGTGCCGTGGAAGCCGGAGGTGGCCAGCAGCCGCTCCTCGCCGCCGGGCCAGATGGTGAGCCGGGTCTCGGCCCTGCCGTCGCCGGGTTCGAAGCGGACGTAGGCGAGGGGCGCGTCGTCGGTGGCCCGGCGGGCGGCCCGACCGAGGGCGAGGTCGATCTCCTGCCGCGAGGTCGGGGAGAGGTACTGCCACACGATCGAGTGGAACACCACGGTGGCCTGACCCACGTTGCGGCCGGTGAGCTGGCCGGCCAGCCACGTCCCGGCGTCGGCGGCGTCGACGGCGGCCGGATGGGCGGCGGCGGCATCGAGGGCGGCCTCGAGCGTGCGGAAGCGGGCCACCTCACCGGCCCACACGAACGACAGCAGGAGCAGGCGATCCTTGGCGTCGGCGGGGTCGAGCGGGTTCGGGTCGCACCCCCGGCGCCCCACCACCGGCGTGGGCCCGATCGCCGGAACGGCCCCGGAGAGCTCGGCTCGTATGCGCACCGTCGACGCGGCGTTGCCGGCCACGGTGTCGCCGAGCTCGTAGGCGTAGTCGTCGAAGCGCAGCAGGAGCCCGGCGCTGGCGCCCAGCTCGAGCAGGCGGAGGGGGAGCCCGGTCTGCCGGTGCACGGCGTGGAAGGCGGCGGCCAGCGGTGCCGTCCGGCCCGCCTCGTTGGTCTGCACCGGTCGGAGGTCGAGCCGATCGTCGTCCATGAGGGCCACGAACGCCTTGGCCGCCGCCTCGATGTCACCATCGCCTCCGCACGTCGGGAGGTGGCGGGCGTAGTCGGGCGCGCCACCGCACAGCGCCAGCCGGTGGGCGGCGCCGGCCAGGCGGAGGGCGAGGGCGGCGCCGGTGGGCAGATGGGCGTGGGGCGCCAGCCGATCCCAGGTGGCGCCCCCCTCGGCGGCGTCGTCGTGGGCGGCCGCCAGCACGGCGGCGGTGAGTGGGTCCCACGTGTTGTCGGCCTGCCAGCGCACGCCAGCCAGCACCTTCGCTCGATCGTCGTGCATGGACCGACCTTGCGCCCCGCCGGGTTCTTGGTCAACGTTGATTACATCAACGCCTGGGTGACCACCGAGGAGGCGTGCCAGCGGCTGGGCGTGCGCCCCCAGACGCTCTACGCCTACGTCAGCAGGGGTCGCCTCACGCCCCGGAAGGAGGGTCGGCGCAGCCGGTTCTCGGTCGACGAGCTCGACCGCCTCGCCGCCAGCGGCCGGCGAGGCACCCGCCAGGCCCGGCTCGAGGTGCTCATCGACACCGAGGTCACGCTGCTCGACCCGCGTGGTCGGCTCTACTACCGGGGCGTCGACGCCGTGGCGCTGGCCACCCGCTGGTCCTACGAGCGCACCGCCGAGTGGCTGTGGAGCGGGCGGGACACCGGCGAGCCGGCGCCGTGGTCGGCCCCCGAGCCGTGGATCGCCTTGGCTCGGGCAGTCCCGGGGACGCGGCCCGCCGACCGGGTGCGGGTGGCGGTGGCGGCCATCGCCGCCGAGCGGGACGAGGTGCCGGCGGGCGACACCGGCCGCCGGCTCGTCCCCGCCCTGGTGGCTGCCCTGCCCTTGGTCCATCCGGCCCGGACGGCCCGGATCGCCGGCATCGACCGAGACGACCCCATCGCCGCCCGGCTGTGGCCTCGACTCTCCCCCCTCGCCCCCACGCCCGCCCGGTTGAAGGTCCTCAACGCCGCCCTCGTCCTGGTGGCCGACCACGAGCTGGCGGTGTCGACGGTCGCCGCCCGGGTGGCCTCGTCCTCGTGGGCCCCGCCCGTCGACTGCGTGCTCGCCGGGCTGGCCGCCCACGGTGGTGCCCTCCACGGCGGCGTCACCACCGCCGTCCAGCGGGCCATGGTCGAGGGTCGTGCCGGCCCGTCGGGCTTCGGCCACGGCGTCTACCTGGGCGACGATCCGCGGGCGGTGGCCCTGCTCGCCCTGCTCCGGGAGGTGGCCACGCCGGCCCAGTGGCGGCCGGTGGCGCGAGCCCTCGCCACCGGCGAGCACCCCAACGTGGACCTGGCCCTCGCCGGCATGGCCGTGGCCTTCGACATGGTCGACGGCGCCGGCGAGGCCGTCTTCGCCCTCGCCCGCGTCGCCGGCTGGCTGGCCCACGCCGCCGAGGAGCACGACCGCCCGTTCCGCTTCCGCCCCCGGGCGTCCTATGTCGGTGTCCGCCCGATCGATTGACAGCTAGGAAGGCGCCATGTCCGAGCACGGTGTCGAGGTGGAGTGGGTCCGGGGCGGCGCCGACTTCGGCGTGAAGTACGACCGGACCCACGTGTGGCGGTTCGATGGCGGCGTCGAGGTGCCGGCGTCGTCGGCGCCCGGCCTGCTCGGCGACCCCAGCCGGGTCGACCCGGAGGAGGCGTTCGTGGCCGCCATCTCCAGCTGCCACATGCTCTGGTTCCTGCACCTGGCCGCCGAGCGCGGCCTGGTCGTCGACCGCTACGTGGATGGCGCCGTCGGCACCATGCGGCGGGACCCAGCCGGCATCACCTGGATCACCGACGTCGACCTCCGACCGGCCATCGAGTGGTCGGGCGAGGCGCCGTCACCGGCGGACGTGGATGCCCTGCACCACGCCAGCCACGAGCGGTGCTTCATCGCCAACTCGGTGCGCTCGGCGATCACCGTCCACGGCCGCTAGCGCGAGGCGACGAACAGGATGCGCTTGAAGGCGTAGAAGTACGGCGACCGGTCGCCGAGGGCGGCGAGCAGGCGGCGGCGGTACTCGGCCAGGAACTGCTCGTAGGTGTCCTCGTCCATGGCCCGGCGAGCGCGGAGCTGGGCCGTGCCCTTGGTCCACTCGACCACGTCGGCGGTCGAGTCGAGGTGGTGGCCGAACACCTGGAGGCGCACGTGCTGGCGGACGAAGCCGAGCTCGTCGAGCAGCTCGGCGTAGCGGTCGGGCGCCAGCACGTTGTGGAGGGTGTCGGGTGGGAGGGTGACGCCCAGCTCGGCGGCCACCTCGTCGATGAGCAGGTGCGACGGGTGGTCGGCGTTTGCCGGCACCTGCACGGCGAGCTGGCCGCCGTCGGCCAGGGCCCCGGCCCAGCGCCGCAGGACGACCTCGTGGTCGGGCACCCAGTGCAGCGAGGCGCTGGCCACCACCGCATCCCACGGTCGGCCACCGCCGTCCCAGGTGGCCAGGTCGCCGGCCTCGAAGGTGACGCCGCCACCGGCCTGGCCGGCGGCCTCGGCCAGCATGGCCGGGCTGCTGTCCACACCGACCACCTCGGCCGCCCCCAGCGCCCGCTGGAGCTCGGCCGTCAGGTTGCCCGGCCCGCACCCGAGGTCGGCCACCCGGCCCCCCGGCGTGGGGCCGAGGAGGCCGACCAGCTCGTCGAACGGCTGGCGCCGCTCGGCGGCGAACTTGTCGTATTGCGCCGGATCCCAGTCGACAGCCATGCCGTACTTGTATCACACTTGTCTAGTTCGATTCCGAACGGGAAGGCAGGCCGCCCGCCCTACGATGACCGGGTGCCGACCGCCACCCCCATCGACGCGTCTGCCGAGCAGCTCGCCACCGTCACCTACAACGACGACGGGCTCGTCCCGGCGATCGTGCAGGAGCACGGCACCGGCGAGATCCTCATGCTGGCGTGGATGAACGAGGCCACCCTGAAGGAGACGCTGGCGTCGGGCCGCACCGTGTTCTGGAGCCGATCGCGCCAGGAGCGGTGGGCCAAGGGCGACACCTCGGGCGACCGCCAGTGGGTTCGCGAGGCGTTCTACGACTGCGACGGCGACACCCTGCTGTTCGTGGTCGAGCAGGAGGGCGCCGGGGCCTGCCACACCGGCGAGCGCACCTGCTTCTACCGATCGTTCGGGCCCGATGCTGCGCCCCAGTAGGGAGGAGTTCCGGGCCCTGGCCCGTGACCACACCGTCGTGCCCGTGTGGCGGGAGGTCCTGGCCGACCTGACCACGCCGGTCGCCGCCTTCCTGCGGATCGTGGGCGACGAGCCCGGCTTCCTGCTCGAGTCGGTCGAGCACGGCGAGCGCTGGGGCCGGTGGTCGTTCGTCGGCCGCCGCCCGGCGGTCACGTTCGTGAGCCGGGGCGCCACCGTCGAGATCGACGCCCGCATCGACGCTTCGATCCGGCTCGACGCCGGCGCCCTCGCCTGCCTGGAGGACGTCCTCGCCCTGTACAAGGCGCCGGTGCTGCCCGAGCTGCCGCCCCTGCACAGCGGCGTGCTCGGCTACTTCGGCTACGACGTGGTGCGGGAGGTCGAGCACCTGCCCGACGTGCCGCCCGACGACCTGGGCGTGCCCGATGCCATCTTCTCGGTGATCAGCGAGCTGGCCGCCTACGACCACTTCCGCCAGCGGGTGGTGCTCATCGCCAACGCCTGGTGCACGCCGGGCATGAGCGACGACGACCTCGACCGCCAGTACGACGACGCCGTGGCCCGGCTCGACACGTTGGCCGAGGCCGGCGCCCGCTCGATCGACGAGCCGGTCGTCGAGCCGCCCGACCGCGACGACCCGCCGCCCGAGGTGCGCTCGACCATGGGCGACGGCGCCTACCAGCGGGCCGTCGAGGTGGCCAAGGAGCACATCCTGGCCGGCGACATCTTCCAGGTCGTGCTGGCCCAGCGCTTCGAGTTCGAGCTCGACGCCGACCCGTTCGACGTCTACCGGGTCCTGCGCCAGGTCAACCCGAGCCCGTACATGTACTTCCTGCGCCACCCCGACGTCACGATCGTCGGCTCCTCGCCCGAGCCCATGGTCCAGCTCCTCGACAACCGGGTGATCTCCCGACCCATCGCCGGCACCCGCAAGCGGGGGAGCACCGAGGAGCACGACCGCAGGTTGGCCGCCGAGCTGCTCGAGCACCCCAAGGAGCGGGCCGAGCACGTGATGCTGGTCGACCTGGCCCGCAACGACGTCGGCCGCGTCGTCGAGTTCGGCTCCGTCCACGTCGACGAGCTCATGACGCTCGAGCGCTACAGCCACGTGATGCACCTCACCTCGCAGGTGTCGGGCGACCTCGTGGCCGGCAAGGGCCCGGTCGACGTGCTGCGGGCCACGCTGCCGGCCGGCACGGTGTCGGGCGCGCCGAAGGTCCGGGCCATGGAGATCATCGACGAGCTCGAGCCCACGAAGCGGGGGCCCTACGCCGGCACCGTCGGCTACGTCGACTTCTCCGGCAACCTCGACACCGCCATCGCCATCCGCACGATGGTCGTGGCCGGCGGTCGCGCATCGGTGCAGGCTGGCGCTGGCATCGTGGCCGACAGCGACCCGGCCGACGAGGACCTGGAGTGCCACAACAAGGCGGCCGCCCTGCTCGCCGCCGTGCCCGCGGCCCGCCGGATGACGGCGAAGCGGAACCAGTGACGAGAGCGGCGGTCGTCGACCGCGACGTCGTGCTCGTCCGTGGGGCCGATGCCGCCACCTACCTCCAGGGCCAGCTCAGCCAGGACATCGCCGCCCTCGAGGTCGGTGCCTCGGCCTTCTCGCTGCTCCTCCAGCCTCAGGGCAAGGTCGACGCCTGGCTCCGCGTCACCCGCATCGCGGAGGACGCGTTCGCCCTCGACGTCGACGCCGGCTGGGGCGAGCACGTGCTGGCCCGGCTGCGGCGGTTCCTCCTCCGGGTGAAGGTCGAGCTGGAGGCCGTCGACTGGCCGGTCACCGCCGTCGTCGACGGCGACACCGACGTGCCGCTCGGCGCCTGGAAGGTGGTGCCAGAGCTCGGCGGCGACGGCTTCGACCTGCTCAACGCCAGCGCGCCCGAGGGCGACGTCGACTACGAGGACCTCCGGGTCCGGGCCGCCGTGCCCCGCATGGGCCGCGAGCTCGACGAGTCGACGATCCCCGCCTCGGCCGGCATCGTCGACCGCTCGGTCTCGTGGACGAAGGGCTGCTACACCGGCCAGGAGCTCGTCGCCCGCATCGACTCGCGGGGCGACAAGGTGCCGACCAAGCTCCGCCGAGTCACCGGCGACGTGCCCGCCGGGGCGACGCTCCACCTCGGCGACCGCGAGGTGGGCCACGTCACCAGCGTCGGCTCGGGCGTGGCGCTGGCCTACGTGCGCCGCGAGGTGGAGCCCCCGGCCGACGTCGTGGCCCGATGGGCCGGCGGCGAGACGACGGTGCGCATCGAGCCGTGATCGTGCGGCGGACGGCGGTCCTGCTCGCCCTGGTGCTCGTGGCCGTCGGTTGCAGCACGCCGCACAAGTACGACCCGCTGCCCGTGCCCGATGCGTCGGAGGACACCACGCCCACGTCGTCGACGGTCGCCCCCCGGCTCGACGAGGTGCAGCTGGCGCCGGTCGAGGGCCGGACCACGGCCACGACGACGGCGATCGGCCCCGGCCCGGTCACGATCGTCGGCCGGGTCGACGGTCCCGACGGCCCCGTCTCCAACGCGCGGGTGCACCTCGACCGCCTCGTGGGCGACGGCGTCGCCAGCGTCGAGGTGCCCACCGGTCCCGACGGCTCCTGGAACGTCCAGAACGTGCTCGGCGGGCGCTACCGCATCCGGGCCTACCAGACGCCCTCGCTCGGCATGCTCCGGGCCCAGGTCGTGTTCGTCGATTCGCCCAAGGCCAAGCCGGTGGTGCTCCGCGTCGACCGGTTCGACGGGCTCGAGGTCGACGTCGCCATCGCGCCCAGCCCGCCCGTCGTCGGGACCCCGGCAACCCTCACGGTGCGCGTCGCCGTCCGCCAGGTCGACGCCACCGGCTTCGTGCGGGCCGCGCCCCAGGCCGGCATCTCGGTCACCCTGTCGGGCTCCGGCTCGTGGGGCGTGTCGACGGCGAACCCATCGGTCACCGATGCCGCCGGCGAGGCCACGTTCGAGGTCACGTGCGGGGCATCGGGCCCCCAACCGCTGTCGGCCACGTTGAGCACGGGCGAGAGCCAACCGCTCCAGCTCCCGGCCTGCGCGTGACCGACGTCCGCTACGGGCCGGCGCTCAAGCGCCTCACCCGGGTGGGTCCGGCCGAGGTGGCCGCCGTCGTCAGCGGCCCGGCGACGGCGCCCCCCGTGCTGTTCCTCCACGGCTTCCCGACGCATGGCTGGCTGTGGCGCAAGGTGCTGGTCGAGCTGGGCGACGAGGTCCGGGCCCTGGTGCCCGACCTCCTGGGGTTGGGCGACACGGTGGTCTCGCCCTACGCCGACTTCAGCGTGCCGGCCCAGGCCGAGCTGCTGCTCGAGTGGCTCGACGGCATGGAGGTCGACCGGGTCGCCGTGGTCGCCCACGACCAGGGCGGCGCGGTGGCCCAGCAGCTCGTCGCCAAGCACCCGGGCCGCGTCAGCCACCTCGGGCTGGTCGACGTGGTGGCCTACGACAACTGGCCGGTGCGGCTCGTCGCCGCCCTCAGCCGGCTGGCCCGGACGCCGGGCGTCGACAACGTCGCCTATGCCCTCGGCCTGCCCGGCCCGGTCGGCCGCCTGGTCTTCCGGCGCGCCGTGCACGACGCCGCCGTGATGCCCGACGACGTGGTCGACGAGTACCTGCGCCCCCTCCTCACGCCGGACGGCCGCGAGCGGGCCCGTCGCTACGTGCTGGCCGGCGACGCCCGGCACACCCTCGAGTGCCTGCCCGGCCTCCGAGCCTGGGACGGTCCGGCGTTCGTGGCGTGGGGCGCGGACGACCCGTTCCTCTCGCCGTCGTGGGGCCTGCGCCTGGTCGACGACCTCCGGGGTGCCGACCGGCTCGAGCTCCTCCCGTTCTGCGGGCACCTGGTCCCGGAGGAGCGCCCGGCCGAGCTGGCCGGCCTGATCCGGGCGCTGCTGGCCCGGTGAACCCGTACGAGGTGCTCGGCGTGGCCGTCGACGCCCCGGTCGAGGAGATCCACCGGGCCTACCTCCAGGTCGCCCGGACCCACCACCCCGACTTCTTCGTCGACGCCCCGCCGGGGGAGCGGGCGGCGGCCGAGGCGCGCATGCGGGCGGCGAACGAGGCGTGGGCCATCCTGGGTGACCCGGCCCGTCGGCGGACCCTCGACGCCGAGGCTCCGCCCCGTCCGTTCCAGCCCTTCCACGTGGACGAGGACGAGCCCGACCCGCGGGACGCGCCCGACGTGCCCTACCGCCCGATGGCACCGCCGACCCCGCGCCAGCGGGCGACGACGCTCGCCCCTGTGCTGCTGTTCGCGTCCTCAGTGGTGATCGGCATCGTCGGCTCGTTCATGCGCCTCACCGGCATCGTCGCCCTGGCCTTCGTCCTGTTCCTCCTGGCCTGCATCGGCTTCCTCGTGGTCGCCCTGCTCGCCCTCAGCCAGGCCCGCCAGGACGAGGGGTGAAGCGGGCGCTTCCGCTGCTGGCGGTGGTGGCGGCGGTCGGGCTCGTCGTGCTGCTGGTGGGCAG
>JAODBP010000224.1 GCA_025464025.1 Actinomycetes bacterium
CGAGCTGCTCGGCCGCGACCCGGGCGTGGATCAGGGCGGCGCGCTCGGCCTCGTGCTCGGCGGCGGCCGCCGCGCGGCCCTCGGCCAGGCCCTGGGCGTGGCCGGCCAGGTAGCCGGCATCGCCCCCGGCGTCGCCGGGGAGCACCGGAGCGGTGCGCCGGGCCCCGGGGTCGGGCAACACGCTCTGGCCCAGGTCGGGCAGCGACGGCACCAGCACGGGCCGCTCGGCCAGGACCGAGGCGCGGCGCCCCTTGTCCACGGCGGGCCGGGACGGCACGGTGAGGGTGAGGAGGTCAGACAACGAACTCGTCCCCACCGGCTCGGGTCAGCACGAGCTGGCCCGACTCCTCCAGCGCCCGGATGACCCGGACGATCGAGCCCTGCGACTCCTCCACCGTGGACAGGCGGACCGGGCCGAGCAGCTCGATCTCCTCCAGCAGGTTCTGACCTGCCCGCTGGGACATGTTCCGCGTGATCTTGTCCCGCACGTCGGCCCGGACGCCCTTGAGCGCCACGGCCAGGTCCTTGCCGTCGACCTGGCGGAGGATGAGCTGCACCGAGCGGTCGTCGAGGTCGCCGATGTCCTCGAACACGAACATCCGCTGGCGGACCTCGTCGGCCAGCTCCTCGTCGTCCTGCTCGAGCCCCTCGAGGATGAGGCGCTCCGTGGCCCGATCGGCCTGGTTGATGATGTCGACCAGCGACTGCACGCCACCGGCGGCGGTCAGCTCGGTCGGCGCGAGCACCGAGCTGAGCTTGCGCTCGAGCACGGCCTCGATGTCCTCGATCACCTCGGGCGAGGTGCGCTCCATGGTGGCCAGCCGCAGGGCGACCTCCTTCTGGAGCGCCTCGGTCAGCCCGCTCATGACCATGGCCGCCCCGCCGGGCGGCATGTAGGCAAGGACGAGGGCGATGGTGCCGGGGTGCTCGTCCTGGAGGAACGACAGCACCTGCCGCGAGTCCGCCTTGCGGAGGAACTCGAAGGGCATCTCGATCATCTGCGACGACAGGCGCTCGAGGATCTCGTTGGCCTTGGCCTCGCCCAGGCTCTCGTGGAGCAGGGTGCGGGCGAACTCGATGCCGCCGGAGCGCACGAAGCCATGCGTCTCGGCCAGGCCCTTGAACTCCTCGATGACCGCGCTCGCCATGTCCTCGGGGACGTCGCGCAGGCGAGCGACCTCGGCCATGATCTCGGCGACCTCGCTCTCGCGGAGCGACCGCAGCACGAGCGCGGAGCGCTCCATGCCGAGCTGGAGCAGCAGGACGGCAGACTTCTGCGCGCCGGTGAGGACCTTGGCCACCGCCATCGGCTACGACCTCCGGTCCGCGAGCCAGCCGCGGAGCATCTGGGCCACGTCGTCGGGCTGGTTGTCGATGAGCTCGACGAGGTTCCCGGGCACCAGCTCCTTCGGCGTCGGCAGGGGCCTCGGCTCCGCCGACGAGAGCTCGCGGGTCTCGACGCCGTCGAGCATGATCGGCTCGTCGTCGTCGAGCGGGTCGAGGTCGATGGTCGTCGAGGACGGCAGGGCCATCGGCACCCGCTGGTACGCGGTGGCCTTGCGGGCGCTGCGGAAGGCGAAGAAGAGCACGAGGGCCACGATCAGCAGCGAGCCGAGCGTGCGGATCAGGGCGAAGAGCTGGCTCTTCTGCTCCTGGGCCTGCTGGCTCTGGAGGGCCTGCTTGGCCTGGTTGGCCGCCGTGTTGTCGAAGGCGAGCGCCTTGACCTGGATGGTGTCGCCCCGGTTGGCGTCGATGCCGGCGGCGGCCGAGACGAGCTGGGTGATGGCGGCCTGGTTGACGTTCTTGGCCCCGGCGTCGAGCAGGACGGCGACGGTGAGGCGGCTGACCTTGCCCGGTGCCGTCTGGACCTGCTCGGTCACCTTGTCGACGGCGTAGGCGCGGTCCGCGCTCTCCTTGTTGTAGGCACCGCCGCCGGTACCGGTCGTGACCGTGCCGTTCGGACCGAGGACGCCCGACGCAGCCGAGCCGCCGGCGCCGGTGTAGCTCTCCTTGCTCGTCGACTCGCTGACGGGCAGCGCGCCCTTCGTGTTGCCGAAGATCTCGCTGGTCGTCTCCTTCTTGTCGAAGTCGAGGGCGGCCTTGATCTTGACCACGGCGTGGCCCTCGCCGACCAACGGCGTGAGCAGCTCGGTGATCGAGTCGGAGAGCTGGTCCTCGAAGCCCGTCGTCTGCTCGGTGCGGGCGTCGCCGGCCGCGAGGCCGTCCTCGCCCGGGGCCGAGAGGACCCGGCCGTTGCCGTCGGCCACCGTCACGTCCGCGGGGTCGAGGCCTTCGACGCTCGAGGCCACGAGGTGGACGATCGCCTGGACCTGGCCGGCGGTGAGCGTGGTGGTGCCGCCCTCCTGGACGAGCACCGACGCCGTGGGCTTGCTGGCGTCCTTGCTGAAGAGGTCGTCCTTCGGGATGACCAGGTGCACGGTCGCGCTCTGCACGCCCTTGATGGCACCGATGGTGTTGGACAGCTCGCCCTCGAGCGCCCGCTGGAAGTCGACGCGCTGGCGGAACTCGGATGTCGTGATGCCCTGCTTGTCGAGCAGCGCGTAGCCGGGCTGGCCGGTGGAGGGCAGGCCCTGGCTGCTGAGGTCGAGGCGTAGCTGGTACACCTCGGCGCGGGGCACCATCACCGTGGCACCGCCATCGGCGAGCTTGTAGGCGACGCCCTTCGACGTCAGCTGGGTCGTGACGTCGGACGCGTCCTTGGCCGAGAGGTTGCTGTAGAGCGCGGTGTACGACGGGGCCGACGACCACTTGGTGAAGAGGAAGCCGCCCACCAGCACGGCGCCGATGGCGATGACGAGCATCGTCTTCTGGCCCCGGGTGAAGCCGTCGAACGTCGAACCGGCTCTTCCCTTCAACGCGGTGAGATCAAGCTTCGGCACGTCAGATCCCCATGCTCATGATCGAGTTGAAGGCCTCGACGGCCTTGTTCCGGACGGCGACCGTGAGCTCGGTGGCGAGCGATGCCTGGGTGGCGGCGATCATGTACTCGCTCGGGTCGGTGAGCTGGCCGGTCGCGGCGAGGCGAGCCGTCTTGTCGGCGGTCGTATGGACCGACTGGAGGTCGTCCATGGCCTTGGCGACCTGGTCGCCGAAGCCGCCGCCAGCGCCGGCCGTCGACGCCGCGCCGCCTGCTGCGGTGGTCGAGGCGGTGCCGGTGGTCGGGAGGCTCGGGAGGGACGCGCCGATCGCGGGGATCGCCATCAGTGACCGCTCCCGATGCGCAGGGCCTGGAGGTAGGTGTCGCGGGCCCGGTCGACCACCTGGAGGTTGGCCTGGTAGCCACGCTGGGCGACCATCATCTGGGTGAGCTGGTCGCCCATGTCGAGGTCGGGGTAGCGGACCATGCCGTCGGCGTCGGCCAGCGGGTTGGCCGGCTCGTAGACCAGGCGGCCCTGCTGGTCGCCGAGCTGGATGCTCTTGACCGCGACGCCGTGGCCGACGCCGCCGTTCGGGTCCTCCAGGGAGGTGGCCTCGACGTAGCGGGCCTGGAAGGCCTTGTCGCTGGTGCGGGTGGCCGTCTCGCTGTTGGCCACGTTGTCGCTGACCGCATCCATCCAGGTGCGGAAGACCTGGAGCGCCGAACCCGAGACGCCGAGCGAGCCGAAGTTCGACATCGCTACCTGCCGATCGCCGTGCGCAGGAGGCCGAACTTGGCGTTCATGGCCTCGACCATCAGCTGGTACTGGAGCCCGGTGTCCGCGAGGGACAGCGTCTCGTCGTCGAGCTGGACGTTGTTGCCGTTGTCGTTGGCGTACTGCTCCGACGGCGCGACGCC
>JAODBP010000244.1 GCA_025464025.1 Actinomycetes bacterium
GCCCTACCCCGAGGTCATCGCCCTGTTCGTGGCGTTCGCCGACCTCATCCCGCTGGTCGGCGCCACCATGGGCGCCGTCCCGACGGTCGGGCTCTCGTTCATCCACTCGGTCACCGCGGGCATCGCCGCCCTCGTCTTCTACATCGTCTACCAGCAGTTCGAGAACCACGTCCTCCAGCCGACGGTCATGTCCCGCACCGTCGACGTCAACCCGTTGACGGTCCTGGTCAGCGTGCTCGTGGGCGTCGAGCTGTTCGGCTTCCTCGGTGCGCTGCTCGCCATA
This sequence comes from Actinomycetes bacterium, assembly GCA_025464025.1. The sequence continues at coordinate 284 of JAODBP010000244.1, forward strand.
CCCGCCGCCGGCATCATCCAGGTGGTCGTCCGCAACCTCGTCGACCCGGAGACCGGCCGCCTCAAGCACGAGCCGACCCTCGGCGAGGACGAGGTGCCCGTCAGCGAAGCCAGGGGTACGTAGCGGCGGTGCTCGACTGGGGTCGGCGGTTCCTCATGTGCCCACCGACGCACTTCGGCGTGCTCTACGAGATCAACCCGTGGATGTCGCGCGCCGTCGAGGTCGACCTCGACCGGGCCCACGCCCAGTGGGAGGCCCTGGTGGCCCTGCTCACCGCGGCCGGTGCAACGGTCGAGCGACTCGATCCGGGAGCGGGCCTGCCCGACCTGGTGTTCACCGCCAACGCCGGCGTCGTCGACGGCGACCGCTTCGTGCCAGCCCGCTTCGCCAACCTCGAGCGGCGCGGCGAGGAGCCGCGGAACGTGGACTGGTTCCGCGGCCACGGCTGGCAGGTCGACCACCTCCCGGGCGACGAACCCCACGAGGGCGCCGGCGACACCCTCCCGTTCGGCGGCGGCCTGGTCGGCGGCCACCGGTGGCGCACCGACGCGGCGGCCCAGGAGGCCCTGGGCGCGACGCTGGGCACCGCGATGCACCTCGTCGAGCTGGCCGACGAGCGGCTCTACCACCTCGACATGACGTTCTGCCCGCTCGACGAGCGCCGGGCCCTGGTGACGCCAGCCGCCTACACCGACCGCACCCTGCTCGACCTCGTGCCCGAGCCGTTCGAGCTCACGCTCGACGAGGCGCTCGCCCTCACCGCCAACTCGGTGGTGGTCGGCACCAACATCGTGATGTCGGCTTGCCCACCCCGCGTCGGTCGGCAGCTCGAGGCCTGGGGCTTCGCCGTCGCCGTCGCCGACGTCTCCGAGTTCGCCAAGGCGGGCGGCGGGGCGAGGTGCCTGACCCTCGCCCTCGACGTCAGGCTCGGGACGCCACCCGGGGCCGGCTGAAGCGCCGGGCGGTCGCGATGGAGAGGGCGATCGACACGATCGCCAGCACCGCGTGCACGACCTTGAACCCAACCGGGTGGTCGTGGACCAGCACCAGCGGCAGCCGCACGATCCACACCGCGGTGGTCGCCGCGGCCAGCACGAGCAGCCCGGGCCGGCGCCGCACCAGGGCCAGCACGGCCAGCACGGTCAAGCCGATCGGGAGGATCAGGTCGGTCGCGGTCCAGTCATCGGCAACGATGTTGCGGATGCGGGTGGTCCAGAGCAGGAGCGTCCAGATGGGCAGGGCGTACGGCACGCCGGGGACGGTACCGATGTCATGACCGCACTCGTGAACTGGCGCGACCTCTACGCCCGGGCCGAGGCCGCCCTCGCCGACGTGCTCGAGACGGCGATGGCCCTGCTCGGCACCCCCGCCGTCGGCACCATCACGAGGGCGCATGTCGACTGACCCGATCGACCGCGAGGTGCTGGCCCGCCTCGACTTCGGCGACCCGCCGGGCGAGGTGCTCGCCCTCCTCGTCGCCACGTTCCTCGAGCACGCCCCGGACAACGTCACCGCGATGGTCGACGGCGCGCGCACCGGCGACGTCGAGGCCGTGACCCTCGCCGCCCACTCGCTCAAGTCGAGCGCCCGGCAGTTCGGCGCCCTCCATCTGGGCGACCTGTGCGAGGTGGTCGAGTCGGCCGGGAAGGCCGGCACGATCGACGCCGACGCCGTGGCGGCGGCCGCCGTCGAGTTCGAGCGGGCCCGGGCCGCCCTCGCCGACGAGTGATGCCGCGCTGGCCGGTGGCCTTCGTCCTGGTGCTCGCCTGCTGCGGCTCCGACGGGTCGGTGGCCACGCTGCACTCGTGCCTCCAGCTGGGCGTCCCCGCCTATGTCGGGCCGGCCGACCTCGAACGGCTCGGGGCTGAGCCGGCCGTCCGCTACCTGGTGCTCAACCCGTCGAACGGCCCGGACGTCGAGCCCGACGCGGGGCTGGCCGACGCCGTGGCCTCCGTGCAGGCCGAGGGGCCCCGGGTGCTCGGCTACGTGCACACGTCGTACGGTGCCCGACCGATCGGCGAGGTCATCGCCGAGATCGACCGCTACCGGCGCTGGTACGGGGTCGACGGCATCTTCGTCGACGAGGTGACCGACACGGCGGCCGGCCTCCACTACTTCCGCCTGCTCACCAAGTTCATCCGCCAGCGCTCGGGTGACGTGGTGGCGCTGAACCCGGGCGTCTACCCGGATCCGGCCTACTACCGTTTGGCCGACGTCATCGTGACCTTCGAGGACACGTGGGCCCGCTACCGCCTCCCACACGCCCTGGTCGACACGTCGCCGGCCGAGCAGTGGCACCTCGTGCTCAGCGCCGACGAACCGGCGATGCGACGGGCCGTGCGCCTGGCCCACGAGCGGGGCGCCACGGTGCTCGACGTGACCGACCTCGGTCGGAACGACGAGACGTGGAACCGACTGCCGGCCTACCTCGACGAGGAGGCCGCCGCGGTCAACCGGCTGCCGCGGTGCGGACGGTGAGCGGTGCCGTGGGCGTGACCCGCACCCAGCCCGACCGCTCCCCGCCATAGCGCTGCCCGCCGGTGGCCACGCCGGTGACCGGCACCAGCAGCGACCGGGTCGTGGTCACGTGCAGCTCGTGGCCGCTCCGCCAGGCGGTGACCGCACCGTCGGCCACGGCCTCGACCCACGCCTGCTGGCGGTCGAGCTGGGCGCCCGACTCGGTGAGGTCGGGCACCAGCAGCGGCATCGACACGTAGCGCCGGTACCGGCCGAGGGCGTTCTCCAGGAGCGGGTAGAGGATCCCGTCGGCGGCCAGGTTCGACTCGTGGGCGTAGTGGGTCCGCGGGTCGTTGTTGAGCATGTGGCCGAGCATCGTCTCCCCCTCCCGGGCGATGAGCTGGTCCCACGTCGCCGGCTTGGTGAAGCACGTGGTCGTGGGCGACGGGGTGCAGTGGACGAAGTAGCGGTCGTTGTACTCGGCCAGGTCCTGCTCGACGGTGGCGGCGTCGTAGTAGATGTTCGTCGGGTAGCGGGGCACGGTGCGGGCCGGGCCGAGGTCGCGCGGCTCGAGCTCATGTGACGCGTCGGACGCGATGCGGTCGATCCCCATCGCCCGCAGGGCGGCGGGCATCGCCGGGTTCTCCAGACCGGTGTGGGCGCCGGTGACCAGCTCGGAGGCATCGATCGGCAGGTGCTGCTCGTCGGCCCACCGGACGTTGTCGCGGATCTGATCGACGAGCGTCGCCTCGGGCTGGGTGTCGAGGTTGAGGTGGGAGTAGGTGTGGTTGAACCACCCGAAGTCGGCCTTGTGCTGGACCAGTGCCTGGCACAGCGCCGGTGTCCGGCCGAACGCGTTGAAGCCGAGGTCGAGGCGGAAGTCGTTGGCCTTCGACCACTCCGCCGCCCGCCGCACGTCGCGTGGCGTCATGCTCGCCGTGACGCTGTGGTCGGTCTGGGCCGTCTTCGGGTTCCAGAGGAAGTTGGGGAGGAACACGTCGTCGACCTGCATGGCGAGCCACGCCCGCCGCAGGCCGAGGTGCGCGCCGCCGCTGGCCCAGCCGATGAGGCCGTGGGCGAGGAGGCGCCAGTGGAGCACGGCGGGCGAGAGCTGGGGGACGACGAACAGCTCCTCCCGCCCGTCGAGCTGGGTCACGGTGGCGACCAGCGGGTTGCCGGCGTCGGTCTCGACCAACGCCGTGATCGCCGGGCTCGGCGCCGGCAGGAACCCGAAGGCGCTCTCGATCGGGATCTCGCCCTTCAGGTAGGGGAAGACGGCGCGACCAGCCTCGGTCAGCCGGCCGACGACCCCGTCGAGCTGGGTGATCCTCGGGGGCAGGGCGATCGGCGCGGCCGGCCCCGGCGCGATCGGCGTGTCGATCCGGCGGACGCCGAAGTCGCGCTGGTACTGGTCGAGCACGGCGGTCTGGGCCGGCGTGAGCAGGCCACCGGAGGTGACGATCAGCGCCTGGTAGCGACCGTGGTCGGTGCCGTCGCGGAGCGCCGCGGCCGTGACCTCACCCGGGGCGGCCACGTCGTAGGGGGTGCCCTCGGCCGTGAGCTCGCCGATCCAGGCCCGGGCCACCTGGGCGGTGGCGTCGGCCGTCACGACCAGCGCGCGCAGGTCGACCCGCACGCCGACCGGCGCCTCCGAGGCACACGCCGGCGTGCCGAACGGCCCGGCCACGAAGGCGGCGAGGAACCAGGCGAGGGCGCCCAGCACCACGATGCCGCCCACCACCCGACGCACCCTCATCGCCCGCACCCCCCGAACTCCTTCGGCGTCGGCAGGAGCAGGTCATCGGCCGGCGTGGGCTGGCACACCCGGCCGCCGCGCTGGAAGGCCCGGTCCTCGGCCTTGGTGCGCCGGATCTCGAGCACGAGCAGGTCGCGGTCGGCGTGCACGACGCGGAGCGGCCCGTGCGCCGCCTCGTAGGCGCGGATCCACCGCTGGAGGGCGCGGGCCTCGGACCGCCCGGCGTCGCGCGCCACGGCCGCCGGCCCGGCGTCGGACAGCACCGCCGGCCCGGCCCGCAGGTCGGCGCGACGCAGGAACAGGAACGTGCTGCGGCTCGGCAGCGCCAGGTCGCGCCGGTCGGGGTCGAAGCGCCAGGCGACGGGGTCGTAGTGCGCGACGAACTGGTCGACCGAGAGGAAGAAGCCGTGGCCGTCGACGTCGAGGAGGCTGGCCGAGCGATCGACGACGGTCCAGTCGTAGGGCCGCCGGGTGTCCTTGATGCGGTAGAGCTCGCCCACGACGTCGTCGGGCTGACGCCGCGCGGCCGCGGCCGGGGCCAACGGGGCGCCGA
>JAODBP010000245.1 GCA_025464025.1 Actinomycetes bacterium
GAGTCCCGCGCTCGAACCGGCGACGGATTGACACCATTTTTGATGTCAATCCGTCGCCGGTTCGGGGAGCATCAGGTCCGGCGCGCCCAGGTCGTCCCCTCGGAGCGTCCTTCGTCTTTCCGCGGAACAGGAGGAGCGATGCCGCAAGCCCCATCCGCGCCGCACCCCGCTCCGCGATCGCACTCACGGCCCGCCTAGCGGCCGGGCTCCTCGCCGATCTCCCGGAGGGCGTCGGCCAGGGCGCCGCGGAGGCGGCGGGCGCCGTTCGGGTCGAGGTGGGCGACGACGCCGAGGCCGGCGCCGCCGAGGTCCTCGACGGTGAGCGCGACGCGGAGCTCACCGTCGCCACACGGCTCGCAGTCGTCGAGGAGCTGCACCATCCACGAGGCGGGCGGCTTGTCCTCATCACCGGCGGGGTGGACGTCGGCGGCATCGTCGATCGAGCGGCGCATGGGTCACAATCTCTCACGTGACCTCCCTCTCGGCGTCGTCTCCGTTCCTGGCTGCCTGCCGCGGCGAGCCGGTCGAGCGCACGCCGGTGTGGTTCATGCGCCAGGCCGGTCGCTCGCTGCCCGAGTACCGCAAGCTGCGCGAGGAGCACCCGGCCTTCGGTGACGTGATCAAGCGGCCCGACCTGGCCTGCGAGGTCACCCTGCAGCCAGTGCGACGACATGGCGTCGACGCCGCGATCCTCTTCAGCGACATCATGACGCCGGTCCAGTCGCTGGTCCCCGGCGTCGACATCCACCCGGGCAAGGGCCCCGTGGTCGAGGAGCCGTTCCGCACCAAGGCCGACCTCGACCGCCTCCGCCCCCTCGACGCCGAGGCCGACATCCCGTACGTGCTCGACACCGTGCGCCGGGTCCGCGACGAGCTCGACGACGACATCGCCCTGATCGGCTTCGGTGGCGCCCCGTTCACCGTCGCCAGCTACCTCGTCGAGGGCGGCAAGTCCCGTGAGTACCGGCACACCAAGGCGCTGATGTACGGCGAGCCCGAGGTGTGGTTCGGCCTGGCCGACCGCCTGGCCGACATCACGCTCGCCTCGCTGCGGGCCCAGGTGGCCAACGGGGCCCAGGCCGTCCAGCTCTTCGACTCGTGGGTCGGCGCCCTCTCGGCCGCCGACTACCGGGAGTTCGTGCTGCCGGCCAGCGCCAAGATCTTCGCCGGCATGGCGGATCTCGACGTGCCGATGATCCACTTCGGCGTGGGCACCGCCCACCTGCTCCCGCTCATGAGCGAGGCCGGCGCCACCGTGGTCGGCGCCGACTGGCGCACGCCGCTGGCCGAGGCCCGGAAGCTGGGCAAGCCGGTGCAGGGCAACCTCGACCCGACCTGCCTGTTCGCCCCCCTCGACGTGGTCGAGCGCAAGGTGCACCAGGTCCTCGAAGACGCCGGCGACCAGCCGGGCCACGTCTTCAACCTGGGCTGGGGCGTGCTGCCCGAGACCGACCCCGACGTGCTCACCCGCGTCGTCGAGGTGGTGCATGGCGGCTGAAGCCGTCCTGCTCATGGCCTACGGCACGCCGGCCCGGCCCGAGGACGTCGAGGCGTACTACACCGACATCCGCCGGGGTCGGCCGCCCACCCCCGAGCAGCTCGCCGACCTGGTCCGGCGCTACGACGCCATCGGCGGGATCTCGCCCCTGGCGGCTCGCACCGAGGCCCAGCGGGTCGGGCTCCAGGCCGCCCTCGACGAGCAGGCGCCGGGCCGGTTCGAGGTCGTGCTCGGCTTCAAGCACACAGCGCCCTTCATCGAGGACGCCATGGCCGACCTCCGGGCGCGGGGCGTCGACCGGGTCGTCGCCCTCGTGCTGGCCCCGCACTACTCGGCCCTCTCGGTCGGCGAGTACCTCGAGCGGGCCGGGGCCGACGCGGCCATCACGTCGTGGGCGACCGAGCCGGCCTACGTCGAGTTCGTGGCGGGCGCGGTGGCGGCGAAGCTGGCCGACCTGCCCGAGGGCGCCAAGGTCGTCTTCACGGCCCACTCGCTGCCGAAGCGGGTCGAGGCCATGGGCGACCCCTACGTGGCCGAGCTGCGGTCGACGGCCGAGGCCGTGGCCGACCGGCTCGGCCTCGGCCCGTGGTCGCAGTGGGCCATCGCCTGGCAGAGCGCCGGGCGCACGCCCGAGCCGTGGCTCGGTCCCGACGTGCTCACCGTGATCGACGACCTGGCCGGCACCGGTCGAGCGACCGGGCTCCTCGTCGCGCCGTGCGGCTTCGTGTCCGACCACCTCGAGGTGCTCTACGACCTCGACGTGGAGGCGGCGGCCAAGGCGGCGTCGGTCGGCCTCCCGTTCGCCCGGACGAAGGTCCTCAACGACGACCCGACCGTCCTCGCCGCCCTCGCCGACCGCGTCATCTCGGCGTGACCCGGTACGCCGTCGTCGGCGGGGGGATCGCCGGGTTGGCGGCCGCCTACGACCTGGCCGCCCACGGCGACGTCGTCGTCCACGAGGCGAGCGACCGCGTCGGCGGGAAGCTCCGCACCGAACCGTTCGCCGGCACCATGCTCTACGCGGCGCCCGTCTCCTTCCTCGCCCGTCGTACCGAGGACGTGCAGCTCTGCGTGGAGCTGGGCCTCCGGGCCGAGCTCGAGCCGCCGGCCGCCGGGAACAGCTACCTGTGGTCGCGCGGCGC
>JAODBP010000301.1 GCA_025464025.1 Actinomycetes bacterium
AGCCCGAAGACCTCGATGGCGTCCTGGTTCTGGTCGTTCCCACCCATGCCGCTGACGTTAGTCAGCCCGTTCGAGAGCGAGCTCAGACCACCCACTCGAGGACGCGGAAGGCGCCGAGGCCGGCGGCATCGGTGAGGGCGTCGGCCTCGCCGACCCGGCTCCGGTGCTTGAGCGCCTCGAGGTCGCCGACGTGGGCCCGCTCCTGCCACGCCGCCTGGGCGGCGGCGGCGAGCTCGCCGATGCCGTGGGCGGCGAGCCACTCGGCCTGCGACCGGTCGCTGCTCGGCCGGGGCAGCTGGTCGACGGCGACCTCGCAGGTGACGTCCTGCTGGCCCGGCACCGACAGCGGGTGGCTGCCGCGGGCGTGGTCGCGGTAGGTGCGCAGCCACTCGGTCCACGGTCGGGCGGCCAGCGCGGCCGACGAGTCGGCGTAGTCGACGACGATCACCCGGCCCTCGGTGAGCGCGTCGATGGCCCGGCGGGCCCACTCGGCGGCCTGGTGCTGGAGCGGCAGCCGGGCCCCGGGTCGGGAATCCGGAGCCAGTCGATCGGCCTCGGCGACGATCCCGGGCGCGGCCGGGACGAGCACCTCGATCAGCACGCCCTCGTCGGCCCCCACCAGCACCTCCGACCACCCACGAGCGGTCCGCTCCACGAGTCGGAACGGCAGGTTGTCGAGCAGCTCGTTGGCCAGCACGACCCCGGTGACCGGCACGAACGGCAGGTCGTCGAGGGTGGCGAACACCGGACCGGTGCCGGCGATCACCCGGGTGTCGTCGTCGGGGTCGTCACCCGAGACGACGGCGCCGAACACGTTGGCCGCCGGCTCGACCGGGAGCAGGTCGTCGATGGCGGCCCGCAGCGTGGCCGACCGCTCGATGCAGACGTAGCGCAGGGCGGGGGCGCAGGCCGGCGCGGCGTCGAGCACGGCTCGGGCCAGGGCGCCGCGCCCAGCGGCGGCCTCGAGCACCACGAACGGGTCGGGCCGACCGAGCCGCGCCCACTCGGCATCGAGGGCCCGCGCCACGACGGCCCCGAACAGGGGGCCGACCTCGGGGCTGGTCAGGAAGTCGGCCCGCTTGCCGGCTCCGCCGCCCGACGCGAAGAAGCCGCCGTCCCCGTAGAGGAGGGCCTCCACCGCGACGTCGAAGCGGACCGGCCCCTCCCGGTGGATCCGGTCGAAGAGCCCCTGCATCAGCGGTTCTCGGTATGGAATCGGTGCATCAGACGCTCGGTCCCATGCCGAGAACCGGCCGCGCTACGAGCCGAACGGTGCCAGGTGGGCGAAGCGGGCGACGATCTGGGGCACGACGCCGATGGCGAGGGTCGCGATCGCGCACAGGCCGATGGCCGCGCCGAGCGCCGACGGCACCCGGATCGGCGTGCGGTCCTCGTCGGGCACCGGGCGCATCCAGGCCTCGCGGGCAACCGACGCGTAGTAGTACAGGCCGACGGCCGAGTTCACGCCGACGATGACCGCGAGGGCGACCCCCCAGCCGGTGGGGTTGCTGAGCAGCACCCGGAAGATCACGAGCTTGGCGTACCAGCCACCCAGCGGCGGGATGCCGGCGAGGGCGAAGAAGAACACCGAGAGCAGCACCGTGAGGCCGGGCGCGTACTCGAACAGGCCGCCGAAGCTCGACAGCTCGCCCGACCGCGTCTTGCGGGCCACGGCCATGACGACGGCGAAGGCGCCGATGTTCATGGCCAGGTAGACCAGCATGTAGGTGACGACCGACTCGATCGCCATGTCGAACCCGGCGCTCTTGGCCACGGCGAACGGGGCGAGCATGTAGCCGGCCTGGGCCACCGACGAGTAGGCCAGCAGGCGCACGATGTTGGTCTGGCGGAGCGCGATCACGTTGCCGACCGTCATGGTGAGCGCCGACAGGATCCAGAACAGCGGCTGCCACACATCGCTGCGCCCGCCGAAGGCGATGAACACCAGCGAGAGCAGGGCCACGAAGCCGGCCGCCTTCGACGCCACCGACAGGAAGGCGGTGATCGGCGTCGGCGCGCCCTCGTAGGTGTCGGGCGCCCAGGCGTGGAACGGCACGGCGGACACCTTGAAGGCGAAGCCGATGACCACGAACAGCAGGCCGACGGTGACGATGGCCGGCGACGAGGCGCCGTGGGCCAGCTTGGCGCCGATCTCGGTGAGCAACGTGCTCTGGGTGACGCCGAAGACCAGCGACATGCCGTAGAGCATCACGGCCGAGGCGAACACGCCGAGCAGGTAGTACTTCAGCGAGGCCTCGTTCCCCTTGAGGTCGCGCTTGCGCCAGCCGGCCAGCAGGTAGGCCGGGATCGACAGCGTCTCGAGGGCGATGAAGATCGAGATGAGGTCGCGCGACGACGCCATCACGGTCATGCCCAGCAGCGAGCTCAGCAGCAGGAAGTAGTACTCGCCCTCGTAGTAGTCGCCCTCACCGATGTAGTCGGTGCTGATGAGCACGGTGAGGAAGCCGCCGATCAGGAACAGCGCCTTGAGGACCAGGGCGAAGTTGTCGACCACGTACGCCCCGCCGAACATCGAGCGGTCGGCACCGTCCTGGGCCAGGGTCAGGATCGGGATCATGGCCCCGAGCAGGCCGAGCGCAGCCAGCGTCGAGGTGGCGTAGCGGGCCCGCTCCTCGAAGAGGAGGTCGACCACGAGCAGCACCACCAGCACGCCGACGATGACGATCTCGGGCGCGAAGGCGTGGTAGTCGATCTCCGGACGACTGAAGGCGGCAGCGAGCACGGGCTACTTGCCGATCGCCGAGGTGAGGACCTGGACGGCCGGGTCGGTGATCTTGAACAGCAGGTTCGGCAGCAGGCCGAGGACCACGATGCCGGCGAGCATCGGCACCCAGGCGACCCACTCCGGCCAGTGCAGGTCGAAGTCGATGTCGTCGTGGTGCTCCCACTCCTCCTTCGGCGTGCCGAATGCGACCCGCTGGAGCATCCAGAGGAGGTAGCCGGCGGCGAAGACCGTGCCGATGGAGGCGATGACCATGTAGGTCCGGAACAGGGGCTCGGACAGGCCGGCCGCCGGGTTGTAGGCGGCGAGGATCGCCGGGAACTCGCCCCAGAACCCGGCCAGGCCGGGCAGGCCGAGCGAGGCCATGCAGCAGAAGCCGAGGATCCAGCCCATCTTCGGCGACTGGAGGAGCAGTCCGCCGAGGCGCTTCATGTCGAGCGTGTGGAAGCGGTCCTTCACCGAGCCGGCGACGAAGAAGAGCATGCCGGTGATGAGGCCGTGGGCGACCATGCCGAAGACGGCGGCGTTGATGCCGAAGTCGGTGAGGGTGGCGATGCCGAGCATCACGTAGCCCATGTGGGCGACCGACGAGAAGGCGATGAGCCGCTTCATGTCGGTCTGGGCCAGGCAGCCGAGGGCGCCGTAGATGATGCCGATGACGGCGAGGCCGCCGATCCACGGGGCCCAGGTGTGGGCCGCGTCGGGGAGGATCGGGATGGCGATCCGGATGAAGCCGTAGGTGCCGAGCTTCAGGAGGATGGCGGCCAGGATGACCGAGCCCTGGGTCGGCGCCTGGGTGTGGGCGTCGGGCAGCCCGGTGTGGAACGGCCACATCGGGACCTTGATCGCGAAGCCCATGAACAGGCCGCCGAAGATCAGCAGGGCCACGTCGTGGTCGATGTGCTGCTGGGCGTGGTCGATGAGGTACGGGATCGAGAAGCTCTCGCCGCCCTTGAAGAACAGGGCGAGGAACCCGAGGATCATCAGCGCCGAGCCGAACAGCGTGAAGAGGAAGAACTTGATCGCCGCGTACTGGCGGTTCTCGCCGCCCCACACGCCGATCATGAAGTACATCGGCAGCAGCACGACCTCGAAGAAGACGAAGAACAGGATCAGGTCCTGGGCGACGAAGGTGCCGTTCATGCCGACCTCGAGGATGAGGATCAGGGCGAGGAAGGCCTTCGGGTTGTGCGGCTCGGGGAAGTGGTTCCACGAGTAGAGGACCACGAGCACGCAGATCACCATCGAGAGGATGAGCATCGGCAGCGCGATGCCGTCGATGCCGATCTCGTAGCGGGCGTGGATCACCGAGATCCAGTCACGCGGCTTGGGCGCGAACTGGAGGCCGGCGTGCTTCCCGTAGTCGTACCTGGCCAGGATGGCCACGCCGATGCCTGCCGTGGCCACCGTGGCCACGAGGGCAACAAGCTTCATCCACTCGTCACCCCAGCTCTTGGGGCTGAGGAGCAGGACGACGGCTCCCACCAGCGGTAGGAACACCGCCAGCGTGAGCGCCCAGTCGTCGAATCCGTGCATCTCTACTGCTCCTGTCTCAGACGAAGATCACGAGGCCGATGGCGAGCAGGGCGGTCGCACCGAAGAGGAGCGAGCCGTACTGCTGCACACGGCCGGTCTGGAGGCGGCGCAACGAGCTCCCGAGGCCCTCGGCCCCGAACCCGCTGCCGTTGACGGTGCCGTCGATGGCGCCCTGGTCGATCCACTTGTAGACGAAGGCGCCGGTGGCCTTGGCCACCGTGGCCACGCCGTTCACGATGCCGTCGAGGACGTTCTGGTTGAACCAGTACGTGGCCCGGGCGATCGGGCCCTTGATGCTGCCGACCACACCACCGGTCCAGAGGTGGTCCATGTAGTAGCGGTTGGCGAGGAAGGTGTAGCCCCAGCGAGCCGCCTTGTTGCGCTGGGTGACGCCCTTCGGGAGGCGCTGGCGGAACCAGAGCAGGAAGCCGGTGGCGAGGGCGCCGAGCACGACCGCGGTGGAGATCAGGGCCGCGGTGATGCTGAACTCCCACGTGTTGACGTGGGCGGTGAGGAACACGTCGTTCTCGATGAGCCGGCCGAACCACTCGCCGCCGAACAGGCCGGGGGCGTTGAGCAGGCCGGCACCGACGGAGAAGACGGCCAGCACGATGAGCGGGGTGGTGATGGCGGCCGGCGACTCGTGGGGCTCGGCGTGCCCGTGGCTGTGGTGCTCGCCGAAGAACGTGAGGTACACGCACCGGGTCATGTAGGCCGCGGTCATGAACGCACCGACCAGGCCCACGATCATGAAGAACTGGTAGCCGTTCTTCTGGGCGCCGAGGAGGATCTCGTCCTTCGACCAGAACCCGGCGAGCGGGAAGAGGCCGGCCAGGGCGAGCGAGCCGATCATGAACGTGGCGAACGTCTTCGGCATGTACTTCCGCATGCCGCCCATGTCCTCCATCTCGAAGGAGTGGACGGCGTGGCTGACCGAGCCGGCGCCGAGGAAGAGCAGGGCCTTGAAGAAGGCGTGGGTGAAGAAGTGGAAGACGGCGCCGGTCCAGGCGCCGACGCCGAGGGCCATGACCATGTAGCCGAGCTGGCTGACCGTCGAGTAGGCGAGGACCTTCTTGATGTCGGTCTGCACGAAGGCCAGGCCGGCGGCGATGATGATCGTGATCCCGCCGATCACGGCCACCGGGTTGATGCCGCCCCCGCCGATGTCGAAGCCGTTCCAGAACACGCCGTAGAGGCGGGCCAGGAGGTAGACGCCGGCCACGACCATGGTGGCGGCGTGGATGAGGGCGGACACCGGCGTCGGGCCGGCCATGGCGTCGGGCAGCCAGGTGTGCAGCGGGAACTGGGCCGACTTGCCGATGACGGCGACGAGGAGGGCGACGGCCGCCCACACCAGCACCGTGTGCGGGATGGCCCCGCTGAGCGCCTTGGCGTTGATGGTGGCGATGTCGAAGGTCCGACCCGCCTCCCAGAACAGGATGCTGATGCCGACGAGCAGGCCGATGTCACCGGTGCGGGTGGTGAAGAAGGCCTTGAGGGCGGCGTCGGAGTTCTTCTGCTCCTCCCACCAGTGCCCGATCAGCATGAACGAGCAGAGCCCCATCAGCTCCCAGCCGAACAGGGCCTGGAGCGTGTTGCCGGCCGACACCAGCACGAACATGCCCGTGGTGAACAGCGACAGCGAGGCGTAGTAGTGGGTGAAGCGCCGGTCGCCCTCCATGTAGCTGGTGGAGAACACGTGCACCAGGAACGAGATGAGGCTGACCGTGAACAGCATCACGATGGCCAACCCGTCGACGTGGGTGCCGGCCTCGACCTTGGTGTCGCCGATCTCGAACCACGTGACCTTGTGGTCGACGGCGGTGCGGATCGACTCCTCGTGCTGGGCCTCGGCCTCGCCGGCGGGAGCGGCCGCCTCGGTGGCGGCGCCCTCGTGGGTCTGCTCGACGGCGGCTTCCTTCACGGGGGCGGACTCGTGGTTGATCCACTGGAAGCCGGCGACGACCGACAGCAGGAGGCAGGCGCCGAGGGCGAGGACGCCGATCTCGGAGCCCTTGAACGGCAGCTTCTTCCCGAAGAACAGGATGAGCCAGAACGAGACGAACGTGATGGCGGGGATGATCCAGATCTGCTCGAGCACGGATCAGCCCTTCATCAGGTCGACTTCGTCGAGGTCGACGGTCGTCCGGTTGCGGTAGATGAGCAGCACGATGGCCAGGCCAACGCCGACCTCGGCGGCGGCCACCGTGATGATGAACAGGGCGAACACCTGGCCGGCGATGGCGGCCTTGTCGCCGCCCATCATCCCGAAGGCGACCAGGTTGATGTTCACCGAGTTGAGGATCAGCTCGATCGACATCAGCACGAGCACGCCGTTCTTGCGGGCCAACACGCCGTAGACGCCGATGCAGAACAGCACGGCGCCCAGGAGGAGGAACTGGTTGAGCAGCATCTCAATCCCTCCGGGCGAGGACGATGGCGCCGACGAGGGCAGCCAGGAGCAGGACCGACACGACCTCGAACGGGACGAGGTAGGTCGAGAAGATGGCGTTGCCCACGGCTCCGGTCCCCCGCGTGGCGACGAGCTGCTCCTGGGTGCGGTGCAGCTCGGGCAGCTTGTCGTCGCGGAACTGGTCGACGAGCACGTAGCTGAGGATCCCGAGGAGGAACAGCGCGGTCACCGCCGCCACCCCTCGCTGGTCGTTGTCGAGCTCGCCCTCGTGGCCGAGCTTGGCCCGGGTGAGCATGACGCCGAAGAGGAACAGCACGACGATGGCGCCGATGTAGACGAGGAGCTGCACGGCGGCCACGAACTCGGCGGCCAACAGGATGTACATGGCGGCCACGCTGCCGAGCACGACCACCAGGTAGAGGGCGGCGTGCACGACGTTCTTGGTGGTGACCACCCGGAGGGCGGCCAGCACGGCCGACGCCGCGAGGATGCCGAAGGCGATGTTCTGAGCCACCATCAGCGAGGCACCTTCTTCACCTTGGCCTCGGAGCCGGCCTCGTAGTCGGTGTAGTCCGGGACGGTCTCGAACCACTCGCCGAGCTTCTCCTTGTCGTGCAGGAGCTCGGCGATGCGGGGCTCGGAGTACTCGTACTCGGGGCTCCAGAAGAGGGCGTCGAACGGGCAGACCTCGACGCAGATGCCGCAGTACATGCACAGCGAGAAGTCGATGTCGAAGCGGTCGAGGTTCTGGACCGTGCGGGGCTTGCCGCCCTCGCGGCGCGGCGGCGCCTTCGTCTTGTGGCCCTCGATGTAGATGCACCAGTCGGGGCACTGGCGGGCGCACAGCATGCAGACCGTGCAGTTCTCTTCCTTCAGGGCGATGACGCCCCGGGCGCGCGGTGCCGGTGCCTCCTTCACGTGCGGGTACTGCACCGTGACGTTGGGCTCGAGCATCGTCTTGAACGTGACGCCGAGGCCCTTGATCACACCGGGCATCCGGGGCATCAGAACACCACCTTCAGGATCGCCGTCGCCATGATGTTCACCAGCGAGATCGGGATGAGGTACTTCCAGGCCAGCGTCTGGAGCTGGTCCTCGCGGAACCGGGGGTACGTGAACCGGAACCAGAAGATGAGGAAGGCGACGACCATCATCTTGGCCAGCACGATCAGCGGGCCGAGCACGTTCATGTAGTTGGCGTCGAGGTCGAGGCCCGGGAGCCACCAGCCACCGAGGAAGAGCGTTGCGGCCAGGGCGGCGAAGGCGCCGGCCGAGGCGAACTCGCCGATGAAGAACAGCAGGAAGCGCAGGCCCGAGTACTCGGTCATGTAGCCGGAGACGAGCTCGGACTCGGCGACCGGCATGTCGAACGGGGCCTGGCTGAGCTCGGCCTGGGCCGCCATGAGGAAGATCCCGAACCCGACGAGCTGGGTGAGGATGTACGGGTTGCCGAGGCCGCCGAAGCCGAACATCTCGCCGTTGGCCTGGGCCCCGACGATGTGCAGCAGGTTGAGGCTGCCGGCCTGGATGACGACGCCGACGACGGCGAGCACCATCGGCAGCTCGTAGGCGATGAGCTGGCCGGCAGCGCGGAGGCCGCCCATCAGCGAGTACTTGTTGGCCGAGGCCCAACCGGCGACGAGGATGCCGATGACCGACACCGACGACACGGCCAGGGCGTAGAAGATCCCGGTGTCCAGGTTGGCGAACCAGGCGTCGGGCCCGAACGGGATGACGACGTAGACCAGCAGCACCGACCCGACCACGAGGTACGGGGCCAGGGCGAACAAGGTCCGGTCGGCCCGCTCCGGGAAGATGTCCTCCTTCTGCAGCGACTTGCCGACCTCGGCGAGCAGCTGGAGCGAGCCGTACGGGCCGGCCTCCATGGGGCCGAGCCGGCTCTGCATGAACGACATCATCTTGAAGAGGAAGACGTAGACGAACGTGCCGGCCGGCAGCAGGACGGCGGCGAGGACCAGCACGACCCGGATGAGGGTCGACTGCCAGTAGGCCATGGCGAGGAGACCGCTCACCGGAGGACCTCCGGCTCGTCGACGAGCTCGAGCTCCGGCCGCTCGCTCCCGGACAGGTCGGCGCACTCGACGCGCAGGGCGCGGCGGCGCTGGACCTCGGAGAGGGAGAGGGGTGAGAACGACATCGGCTGCTGGTACATCACCGGTCGATGTCTCCCAGGATGAAGTAGAGGCTGGCCAGGATGGCGATCACGTCGGGGACGTAGACGCCCTTCATGACCCACGGCACGATCGAGATGTTGTTGAACGACGCCGAGCGGATCTTGCAGCGGAACGGGCCGAGGTCGCCCTTGCTGACGATGTAGTAGCCCATCTCGCCGAGGGGGTTCTCGGTGGAGACCCACGCCTCGCCGGCCGGCACCTTGATGATGCGGGGCACCTTGGCCATGATCGGCCCGCTCGGGATCCCGTCGCAGAGCTGCTCGACGATCTTGGCCGACTCCCGGACCTCCTGGAGCCGCACCCAGCACCGGGCGAACGAGTCGCCGTCGGGGTGGGTGATGACGTTGAAGTCGGCGTGCTTCCACGCCAGCGGGTAGTCGCGGTCGCGGCGGAGGTCCCAGTCGACGCCCGAGGCCCGGAGGTTGGCGCCCGACAGGCCGTAGCTGAGGGCGATGTCCTTGGGGATGATCCCGACGCCGCGGAGGCGGGCCT